>CAJXZZ010000015.1 GCA_913065105.1 uncultured Gammaproteobacteria bacterium
AATCACAAGAAGAAACTATTAATAAAAGCAATTGGAGCGACGCTGTTAACCTGCGCGACAACTGCTCAAGCAGCAAACTGGTTGATGCTGCAAGGAACGGAAAAAGACGGACAATCGGCTCGCGCCAAAGTATGGGGTTTTATACAGGTCCAGTATCAAAAAGATAACAGTGACGCAAATGCTGGCGGTGGTTATATTCCGCCTAAATTAATTGGCCCTAATCTACAAGAACAGGACGGATTCAATGTAAACCGTGCACGTATCGGTGTACGTGGAACGGGTTTACCACTAGACAGTAAAGTGAATTACTTTATTCTTGCTGAATTTGGTAACAACGGTATTACCTACCCTGAAGGCACGGGTGTAGCCTTGACCGATGCCAGTATTACCTTAAACCATATTCCAGGCGCTCGTGTTCGTGCCGGTCTATTCAAAACACCGGGTCCTGAAGAAGGTTTACAGGCTATTCATGTATTTGATTACATCAACTTCACTACCGTCACAAACCAGTTGATGCTCGAACGCTTCCCTAATCAAAACGGCGCATACGAGGCTCAATCAAATAATGCCCCGATCCAACTACCATCAGCTGACGGTATAGGTGCATTCGATTCATCGGTTGGCGCATTCCGTGATACGGGTATACAGGTATTTGATACCTTCAAAACTGGTAAATGGGAAAACAGTTACGCAGTCATGTACGGTAACGGTAATGGCTTGAACTATGGTAATGCTGATGGCAACTACGATACCTATCTTTACCTGTCATCTGAATATGTATTCGGCGGTAAAGGCGGTCGACGTCAAGGTGTGAAAATGTTCGCCTGGAACCAGTCGGGTAAACGCCTGCTGGATTCTACCGATGACTCTACTTACAACCCTACAGAACATGACCGTGACCGTAGCGGTCTGGGTGTAAAATACCTGAAAAAACCTTTCCGTGTTACTGCAGAGTATATGCAAGGTGAAGGCATGATCTTCGTTGGTCAGGATAAGTCTACATTTAACATTAACCCCGGTCTTGCTGGCGGTATACCAGGTGATGGTGCAGATGGTAAAGCGAATGGTTACTACCTGGAAGGTGGCTGGTACATCGGTAAATCTAACTGGGAAATCGATCTTCGTTACGATGTGTACAACCGTCTGACTGATGATGCTCCATTGCCTGGTGGACCAAACATAGGTAAAACATTCGAGATGAAATTCTCTACTGTTACCCTGGGCGCTCAGTACCATATCAACAAGAAAACACGCATAAATATGGAAGTAGCTGATCGTACTTTCGAAGCGGTTGATTTTGATTCAGGCAAAGGTCCGAATGCAAATCTCGATGGTGTGAATCAGCGTTATGGAATACAGCTAACTCACATTTTCTAGAGTTGACTGGATAAAAGCTATAAAACCTGCGTAAATCATTAAGCTATGTGATCCGCACTTTAAAGGGGTTCGAAAGAACCCCTTTTTTTCGCATACGATTTTTAATCGCTGTAACTATAATAGTAAAAACGCTAGTATTAATCCGCATTAACAATACGCAATAACAATAGACAGGAGACAACATGAAGAACAAATCATTTAAATTCCACTCTGCACTACTGATCTTACTCAGTCTTTTAAGTGCACAGTCATTCGCATCAGATACAAACGGCATAATAAAAGTAAAAAGCACGCACGGTGTTACAGAAACAATAAACAAACTGGAAACGGTGTTAAACAAAAAAGGCATGACTATCTTTAAACGCGTAAACCACACCGCTGGTGCAAAAAAAGTTGGCCTGGCATTACGCCCTACCGAACTACTGATCTTTGGTAACCCAAAAGTCGGCACACCATTAATGTTATGTTCACAGACAGCGGCTTTAGATCTGCCGCAAAAAGCATTAGCGTACGAAGATGAAAACGGACAAGTATGGCTGGCTTATAATGACCCAACCTATATGGCAAAGCGCCACAATCTAAAAGACTGTGATGCGGCGGTGCAGAAAGTAACGAATGCACTGGCGAAGTTTACAAAGATTGCGACGGAATGAAAAATATAGTTGGCAGTCGTCAGTAGGCCGTTAAAAGATTTGTTTCTAGTTTTTTCTGCCTACTGCAAACTGACGACTGCCAACTATCTCTTCAAAGTCTTCAAATAGTCGAATAAAATCTGACGATTATCTTTTGTAACAAAAACATTATTGTGATTACTATCAATCAAAATAAATGACTTTGGTACATTCGCCGCATCAAATAATTCTTCCGCATGATACATCTCAATCATTTCATCAGATTCACTATGTATGATTGCTACGGGTATGGGTGATATTAAGCCTATCGAATCCAGCGGGCTATATTCATTACTAACGGTGAATGATAACGGCCATTGGAACAACCAGAACAGCCAGCTTTTAGATAACATATCCTGAGTAACGTGATGATAGTCACTAAACGCTTCGACCGTTATCAAGGCTTCGATCTTGTCCCGGTAGGCACTATGCGCAACCGAATAGATCGACATGCTGGCACCCAGGCTATGCCCCATCACTATCATTTTTTCATCATCGGGCAACTGACCAGCAACATAGCCTAGCATCAACTCCATATCGCTGATTATTACATCGAGGTTCACCTCACCTTGCGACTGACCATATCCTCTATAATCAAATACATAAAGATCATAGCCTTCTTTTGCCAACCAGAAGGTATTCGGTAACTGTGTACTGACGTTATCGCCATTGCCATGGAAGAAAACAATTGTTCCGGCCGTTTTATCATCGGCAAATAACTTCCAACCGTGAACGGTTACGCCATCCGGAGCATCAATATAAATATCCTCGTACAAAATATCTGCCGCATCCGGAGTAATCGGGTACGATTTAACAGGGACAAACAACATGTTACTGCAGGAAGCTAAAATAACAATAGAAGTTAACAGGACGTATCGATACATTTTTAAGTAACTGAAAAATTAAGTCATAAAGAAACCGAAATTAACACAGATGCGTACTAAAAATTGAAAAATCATCGTAAACACATAAGTATTAGATATCGCTAATATATCTAATATATAGTCACATCTAACTAACAAAATATATCGAATAAAACGCGATAATAAATACTTGCATACTATCGTAATTATGGCTTATCATCATGGCTCTTTATAAAAAGACAATAAGAATCGTGGAGTTACATAATGAAAAAAATCATTGCAGGTTTAGTCTTAATCAGTGCTTCTTCAGTGGCTAATGCTGGCGCAGCTGGCGGTGCTGGTTGTGGTTGGGGTCAGGCCCTGTTTGAAGGTCAATCAGGCACTGCAACTCACGTATTAGCAGGACTCACAAATGCTATTACAGGTAACAATACATTTGGTATGTCAACGGGTACAAATGGTTGCTCTACTACTGGCACTCTAAGTTACGGTGGCAAAAGCGTTGTCAGTGCCATCATGAACGAGTTTTCTGAAGACGTTGCTCGCGGCGAAGGTGACGCACTGAACACAGTTTCAGTCGTATACGGTGTTGAAGCACAGGATCGTGATACTTTTGCTAAAGTAATGCATGAAAACTTTACAACTTTGTTCCCAAGCGAAGATGTAACTGCTGACGAAATGATGGTTTCTATCGAAGCTGTTATGAAAGCGGATGCTGACCTTAGCAAATATGTTTCATAATTAATTTCAGAAAAATCAATATAAAAAAATTGGAGTTACAATGAAAAAAATAATTGCAGGTTTGATTTTAGCAGGCGCATCAACAGTAGCCAACGCCGGTTCTGCTGGCGGTGATGGTTGTGGTTGGGGTCAAGCATTATTTGAGGGGCAAACTGGTCCTGCCTCACACGTGTTAGCCGGTATCACAAATGTTATTACTGGTAACAATACTTTTGGTATGACAACGGGTACAAATGGCTGTTCTACTACGGGTACACTTAGTTACAGCGGAAAAAGCGTGGTCAGTTCCATCATGAACGAGTTTTCTGAAGATGTAGCTCGTGGCGAAGGTGAAGCTCTGAACACAGTTGCAGTGGTATATGGCGTTGAGCCACAGGACCGTGATACTTTTGCTAAAGTAATGCACAACAACTTTGCAAAGATCTTCCCTAACGAGGACGTCACCGCAGATGAAATGATGGCATCTATCGAATCCGTTATGAAAACTGATGCTGACCTTAGCAAATATGTTGCATAATTAATTTCTCTAAATCTATTTTTAGAAAATTAACTTAAACAGGCCCGGCATCATCAGATACCGGGCTTTTTTACATCTACAGAAAACTCTATCAACATCTAAAAACAACATCGTCACTACTGTTTACACGTATTAACTCATGATATACCTGGTTTCAACCATCAAAAAGCAATTCCAGATTCTATTGTTTAGCCTAATGATATTCACAGCGAGTTCACATGCTGCTGATACTGAAAACTATCTGAATGAGCTTCACCAGCAGGCAGTAAAACAACAGCTATGGAAACACGCCGAATGGTTGAACCTGCTGCATTATGAAGGTGATGGAAGCTCTCCTGATGACTATGTCAGCCAGGTCGTAGACCAGATCTTTTTTCTCACAGATGACGGTGCTAACGACCCAAAAAGTGAATTAAGTGCCGCTTTAACAGGAATTTTCGATGCTACGACAAGCGATGATGCCAATATTCAATGCCGTTTTGTTGCCCGCTCCGACTGGCTTCGTGAGAAGTTAAATATTGCAGCATCATCCTTGCCCGAAGTACATTGTACAAAATACCTGCAATGGCGAGAAAACGTGCAACCACAGCAGGTTACCCTGATTTTTCCGACCTATCATCTGAATAGTCCCTCCTCGATGTATGGCCACACCCTGTTACGTCTAGATCCTGGCAAAGATAAAGATGAATCAAAATGGCTGTCTGTCGCTGTCAGCTTTGGCGCAAACATTCCCGAGGGTGAAAATTCAATATTGTATACCTACCGTGGACTGGCCGGAGGCTACCGTGGATTGTTTGTCACCGACCACTATTACAAAAAGATCCAGGAATATAACAGGATCGAACATCGTGATATCTGGGAATACCGCCTGAACCTGACCCCGGAAGAAACCGAGCGTATGGTAAGACATATCTGGGAGATCCAGGACATTAATTTTGAATATTACTTTTTTGATGAGAACTGCTCCTACCGTCTTTTAGAGCTGCTTGAAGTTGCTCGACCTGGTATAGAACTCACCGATGAATTCATCGTCGCAGCGATACCCATCGATACAGTTAAATCCATCAATCGTTCAGGATTGATCGAAAATATCGAGTACCGCCCAGCACGAGCGACCGTCTTATCCTACATGCTGGAACAGATGCCCGAAGACCATCACGAGCTGGTCATTAAGTTATCAGAAGATATCGATACACTACAGGACCCTGGCTTTACCAGCCTGAGTGAAGAAGAACAACGAAACATCATCGAAACGGCATACAAATTCCTGCGTTACCAGCAATCCGGCAAAGACCAGAACCGTGATATTGATAAACGCAGCTTTCAATTGTTAAAAGTACGAAACAGTTACCCCGTTAGTTCTAAACCTGTTGTGCCTGCCCCTGTCTCACCGGAGAATGGCCACAATAGTAAACGGGCATCCTTCGCATTTGGCGAACGACTGGATAATTACTACGGAGAGCTTGGATTTAAAATGTCTTTTCATGACCTGGAAGACAATGAAGTAGGCTTCCTGCGTGGTGCCTCGATAAATATGGCAAGCTTACAAATTCGCGCCGAAGAAAATGAAGGCATCAGCCTGTACAAGCTGGATGTGATAGACATATTCTCACTGGCGCCACGTACGCCATTTTTTAAACCCACAGCATGGCGAGTCTATACCGGTTTTGAAACAGAATTAACCAACGACGTTGATCAGCTGGTATATCATGTAACCGGTGGTGGTGGCGGTAACTGGAACGTATTTGATAACAGCCAGTTTTATACGCTGGCAACAGGAAGGCTAGAGATAAACAAGCAACTGGAGCACACGATCGAACCTGCGATCGGATTTATCACCGGCTTTTTATCTCACTTCAGCACGAGTACTGCACGCCTCGAAGTCAGCGGTGAACACTTCACTGACGGTGTATACCGCTTACGTACACAGTACATACATAACTTTGTTATAAGCACCAATAACTCATTGAAGATTTATGCAAAGTATCAATGGCAGGATAATAATGTTGAATTCTCTGACATCAATTTAAGTTATCAGTATTATTTCTAGAAATTAACTTATGCAGAAGACTGGCAAGTTATAACTTAAGTAAGTCCTTCAAAAGGAAGATAACTAACAATATCACCCTTATTGATTTCCGCATCGATCATCACTTCAACGATACCATCCGCCCAACTTGTCGAACTTAAAACACCTGAGCCCTGATGCGGATACAATTGTGCAACGGTCTGATTATTCTTTTGTGACAAGCGTACGCGTAAGTATTCCTGACGTCGTACTTGTCGCCAGTCAAAATCTGCAACTACAGGGAAACGCTTAAGCAATACATCGTCAGCGCCTTGCAGTTTTAATATCAATGCGCGAGCGAACACTAAAAAAGTTACAAACACGGCAACCGGATTGCCCGGTAACCCCATAAACAATGTTTTATCAACTTTACCAAAGGCAACGGGTTTCCCCGGTTTCATCGCGATACGCCACATAGAAAGCTCACCAAGTTTTTCCAATGCGATACGGACGTAGTCTTCTTCACCAACTGAAACACCACCACTGGTAATAACCAGGTCAGCATCTGACGCGGCCTGTTTTAATATATCTAGTGTTGCTTCTAAGGTATCTGGCACAATACCTAAATCAACAACGTCACAGTTCATCGCCTGTAACAAGCCCCTTAAGGTATAACGGTTTGAGTTATAGATCTGTCCCGGAGCAAGGGCCTGTCCCGGCGCAACTATTTCATCACCGGTAAAAAATATTGCTACCTTTAACTTTCTTCTGACCTTGAATTCAGCCAGGCCGACAGATGCCAACAGACCAAGTTCCTGCGCGCGTAGACGTTTACCTGCATGTAATACTGGACTATGTTTTGCGATGTCTTCGCCTGCACGCCGGACATTTGCACCGGTCTTAACCTCGGTATTAATTATTACCCTGGATTCATCAGCGTCGCACATCTCCTGCATAACGACCGCGTCAGCTCCTTCTGGTATCGGTGCACCGGTAAATATACGTGCTGCAGTTCCTGCCTCAAGTGTTGTGCCAACGGTGCCAGCAGGGATACGTTGTGTAACAGGTAACTCTGCGCCTGCTAACCGACAATCCTCACTGCGTACAGCATAACCATCCATCGCGCTGTTATCGTAGCCCGGCACATCAATCGTTGATAGTAAGTCTTCTGCCAGTACCCTGTTTAGCGCATCAAGAATATCAACGCTTTCTGTTTGTTCAACCGCTATAGCCTGCGACAGAATTTTTTCTATTGCTTGATCAACCGTTAATAACCCGGGTGTTGAACAGCAATCAACAGTACTTATTTTTATATCTTTCATTTTTTATCTACTAAGGATGGCGTTCATACTGAGAATTGCTGGTAACAATTTCAGTGCATTAGTTATAACGGCAGAAATCATTTTTCCAGTAGCCTGGGCATCAGCGCAACGATATTACACGGCGTCGTATTACAATCGAGCTGTGGCGAGATCACTTTATCCCAGCCGGTTCGGCAGGCTCCGGTAGAACCAGGCAAACAAAAAATAAAAGTGCCGTTCGCCAGGCCACCAAGGCAACGCGAGGCGATAGTTGAAGTACCAATTTCCTGGTATGAGACCCAGCGAAACAATTCACCGACGCCTTCAATCTCTTTATCAAACAGTGGTTGCACTGCTTCAGGCGTGATATCACGACCGGTTAAACCGGTACCACCGGTGCTGATAACCACATCGACATTTTCATCGGCAATCCAGCGTGAAACCGCTTCCCGGATTTTATATTTATCATCAGCCAATATAAGTTTTTCTGCAAGGCTATGACCCGCCTCTGTTAGCCGTTCGACCAGAACATTACCCGAAGTATCATCGGCTGCAGTACGGCTGTCTGAAACTGTTAAAATTGCAATTTTAATAGGAACCCATTGTTTTTCGTTCATGCTTGCTCACTCATATTTTGTACTGTTATTGCTAAAAGATTACTTGCCGTGTTACCTGTCTACCCTGGGTAATACTAATACAACTTCCACTCCCTGTTTATCTCTCTGATTAGTTATCTGTAATTGCCCATGATGAAATTGTGCAATTTTATACGCTACGTATAAACCAATACCTAAATGAGGTGTTTCCGTTTTAACCGATCGATGCGAGATCATTCCCTGAAAAAGAACATCCAATCGTTGCTGCGGTATAGTCTCACCTGTGTTTTTTACGCGAATAATGACTTGTCCAGCATGATTCATATCAAGCTGAAACGAAATTTCTGATTCTGGCAATGCAAAATCGATTGCATTATCCTTAAGTTTATCAAGCAGCTGAACGATACGAAGGTCATTGCCCCGTACATAGACACCACTGTGATCACCATGATAACGCAGTATCGAATCTTCATGTTTAAGTTGTGAGTTGTACACATACTCAGTCAATAAAGCCGCTATATCAAACGAGTCGATATCATCATGTCTTAATGCTTCATCGATACTTGCGGCTTCTGTCAGACTTGAGACGATGAGCTGTAGTTGTCCGATGGCATTACAGGCAGCACTGATACCAGGCGTCAGCTCGGATGAATCACCCTGGTGTTGCGTCAAATCCTGTTTCTGCAGGTTCTGCAACGACATACTGATTGTATTTACCGGGTTCAATATTTCATGACGCAACATCCTTGGCACTGTTTCCAGGAAAGTGGCGTAACTGTTTAATTTGTCCAGCAGCGATGAAAAACTTCGCGCTAATTCTCCGATCTCGTCCTTGTTTTCAACATCGGTCAAATCGATGTGCCTGATAAATCGGCCGCTTTCATCAATCAGTGATGCAGTCTGATTTTTCAGCCGATTGATACGAAATGCCAGCCAGGTACTAAAGATAAATAAACCGATAATGACCAGAAAAAACAAAGCCAGTGTTGCAAGAATAATATCGACCAGAGTATCGCGATGCCGTGAAAGTATATGTCTACTATTATTACCCACCAGTACTGCGCCAATGATTTCATCACCATCAGACACTGGATGCGAGGCAACAATTAAAGTTTCATCGTCTTCTTCAATACCGGTTACCTGCCCAATTCCTGCCAATACATTATTCGTCCACTTTTCACTCACTTTATCCTTTGACTGACAAAAAGAAGAACTTAGCTGTTGACCGCCTATCACTGCACGAATACGACGATACTTATCGATAACGCATATACGTGAATCGAACTCACTCAAATTTTTAATAACGCTGCTTATTTCCTGAGACTGAAATAACAGTGGATTTAGCGCATTATTAACTGACCGGTTCGTTGAAACGATAGTGTCTGGGTTACGTTCGTTTTCACCGAACACATCGACGATACTCAACGATAAGCGATGATTAGGCTCCAACCACTTTCTAGGTAATTTAAGTTCAACATCGTAACCGGAAGCAGTTTCACGCCAGACAGCATTTACTGCATTGATATGCTGACCATTCTTCCATATTTTCCAGTCTTTAGTTACCTCATAGACACTGACATTACCCTGGCCTTCGGTGAGCAAGACCAGACGTCTATGTTTATTATCTCTATCAAGATATTCAAGTCTTATGTGATCGCTGGAATCCAGTGGGATATACCGCGGATTTCGGTAAACAATATTTTTGTCTTTTACTTTCAGGTAAGCATATAAATATTTTTCATCGTCAACCAGCAACAATGAGAGTGAAGCATTTCCGTAAGAAGTAAACTGTTGCCTGAGTCGGTACCAGTCTTCATCGTCACCGTCATAACCATCAACACTTATATTCTGTTTTATCGGGTAAACATAGTGCGCATTTTTATCAACGTCAAAAAAACTGGTATAACCTTTTAATGCCGTGGCTATCGCAGAAGCCACCATCGACTGCGCCTCTTCCTGACCCTGTAATAATGACTGTTCGATTTTTCCTATGAAATGAAAACCGAACCAGGGTAACAGCACCAAAAATATCGAACTAAATATAAATAATCGCGTAGCTAACTTCATTCACACGACCATTGATAACCAAAACCATAACGTGTTTTTATGCACTGGAAATCTTCGTCCACTTTTTTGAATTTTTTTCGGATGTGTAATATATGAGTATTGATCGTATTATCCTCAACCACGCCCTGTCGAGTCGCTTTAATAAGCTCATCGACACTTACTGGCTCGTCTGCCTCAGTCATGGCCGCTACTATTGAAAATTCGGTTGGTGTTAAATTTAGTTCCTTCTTTTTCCAGAAACACTGCATCGACTTTGTATTGATATCTAGCTCGCCCGTTTTTTTATTATTTACATTATTGTTTGTATTGACTGCTGACTGTTTGATCTGGAAAAAAGATTCTATGCGTACAATGAGATACTCTAAAGAGACCGGTTTGGTCTGATAATCCCACGCGCCTAGTTGCAAACCGTAAATTTTGTCTAATTCATCACCACGACTGGTAAGAAATATAATCGGCAAACCTGCATCGCGTTGTTTGAGATAACGACAGATTTCATAACCGCCACCAACTTCTGCATTTAAAGTAATGTCTAGAATAGCCAGATCCGGCAGATCAATTTCAAAGGCATCAACCGCCTGCTGCCTATCTTCATACTCTCTTATATCGTAGTCCTGCGCTCTCAACGCATCCGCATAATAACTACGTTGCTGCGCATCATCTTCAACGATGGCGATGGTTTGTTTCACTAACAACATCCTCTTATTTTAATAACATTGTGGCTAATTTAGCTGATATCAGTTGTCATTGTCGAATTGAGAAGCAATCTCCATTTTTTCTCCATATTTCCTCCATCCACTGCCAAAGATTGGACCACAAACAATTGTTGTAATAGCAGCGTGGAAACACAGAACAGTTACAACACAATCACACAACCATTGGAGAGAACAATGAAAAAAACCTTATTAAACATGGCTGTATCAGTAGCACTTACAAGTGCTGTATTTTCTGCATCAGCGCTATCAACTCAGGTTTATGCCAGTACCTTTAACACTACTGACAATGATAGCAGTAACAGCAAAACAACTGAAACCTACATGCTTCCTGGCATGGGGGCAGGTGCTGCAACAGGCGCGGCAATAGCTGGACCTGTCGGCCTGTTAATCGGTGGCATTATCGGTGCCGTCGTCGGCTCTAATCAGGAAGTCAGTCAGCCACAGGAAACCCCAGCACATGATGTTGTAAGTAACGCATCACAGAATGAAAACAGTAACGAGAGCGGTCACTTAGCAAAAGCTGATAGTGGCGATACTGATAAAAACATTCAAGTCGCTCAGATAGGTCCAATAAACACCGTTGTCGATGATCAGATCAACACAGCACAGGAGAAATTAATGAATATTCTAGTCACTGACCTTAGTCTTGATGTCTATTTCCGATCAGGCAGTACCGAGATTGAAAAGTTCTACCCTGCTCGTCTGTCGGCTATTGCCGACTTGATAAACACCATGGATAAATTAGAACTGCATCTCGATGGATATACCGATCGTCGTGGCGATAAGTCAAAAAATATCGCTCTGGCAAATGAACGTGTGGAAAAAGTCCGTCAACAGTTGATCGATGCAGGTGTTGATGACAACCGTATTTTCAGCAGAGCCTATGGTGAGATAAAGATGGTATCAAATGCAGGTGATCTTGAAGCTTACACCTTTGATCGCAAAGTCGTGATCCGTTTTGAACGTACAAACAAGAATTCAATTCAGTCAATGACAACGGCGCTTTCAGAAACAGATACTGATGCCAAAAATGATCAGAAAACGGTTTCGACTGTCGGATCAAAACTTAACCCTGTGGTTGCAGACGTTAGCAACCGGTTTTGAAACCGGCTGAGTCAGTAACGAGACCCAGCAGACAAAACGATATAAAAATAAGTGGTGCGACTATGAGTTATGCCGATGTTTTCACTAGCGATCCTGGTTTTCATCTGACAAACCACGCAATGGAAAGATCTCAACAGCGCTGTATTCCGCCACTTATTATCCACTGGTTATGTCAGTACGGCAAACGCAAACGAAGTATTAACGGAACGACAGTGTGTTACTTCGATAGAAAAAGTTTGCGCCTTATTGCATCAGATGTCGGCCATATCATAGTAAGACGATTAGCCAGCCTGATGAACAGCTACCTGGTGATATCGGGAAATAAAATCCTCACTGTTGGTCATCGTTACAAACGAATTAAAAATTTCTAATACAAGCCAATTTTTAGCTGGCACACAGATAAGTGTGCCAGCTATGGAGCAAGTGATATGAACACCGTCAACACCTATTATTGCCAAACGTTTAAAACAAAACAGACAAGCTGTTCGAAAATAGTAAATTTTATTCATAAAACACTGATTGTTATCTGTGTATATCTGATCTTCGGTTTGCTGTTTCAGTATGTGTATGCCGGCAGCAATGAAACCCCTGATCCCTACCAGTCACAACATGGTGCAGTATGGTTACTGCCTGAAAATGGTGTTTATATCGAAGCCATGCAGGTGCAGACCGATGTTGACTATGAAGTGATCGCTTCCATCGCCAGGGCAAAAGTTAAACAACGCTTTAAAAACAGCAGTTCATTATGGGCTGAAGGCATTTATGTTTTCCCGTTACCAGAAAATGCAGCGGTTGATCATTTTAGAATGATCATCGGCGAGCGGGTTATTGAAGGTCAGGTAAAAGAGCGTGTCGCGGCTAAAAAAACCTATGAGTTAGCAAAATCAGCAGGTAAAAAAGCCAGCCTTATCGAACAGCAGCGGCCTAACGTATTTACCACATCGCTGGCCAATATTGCGCCCGGAGAAGAGATAATCGTCGAGTTCGAATTTCAACAGCTGCTGGATTATAAAGATGACAGTTATCGTTTGCGCTTCCCTATGGTCGTGGGACCCCGCTATCATCCTGGCGCACCATCATTGCAAGACCTGATCGATCCTGACGCAGACAAAACAAGCGTCTACACAGAAACCGACCCAGTCGCTAACGACCATAACCCAACACGCATCCATGTATTACTTGATGCGGGTGTCAGTTTATATGACCTAAGCAGTTCTTATCATCGTATCAATATCAATCAGAGCAGTGATACCCGTTACATCATTTCAACCATTGGTGAAAATATTGTTAGTGATCGTGATTTTGAACTGGTATGGAAACCGCAATTAAATAATGACCCGCAACTGTCTGCCTTTAATGAAAAGGTTAACAACAGCGAACGTGATACCAGCAACTACACCATGGTGACATTACTGCCACCTGACCTCAGTCAGCTGCAACAAAAGATACAGGCACGTGATGTGATTTTTGTTATCGATGTATCAGGATCGATGGCAGGCACCTCTATCGAACAGGCGAAGGCCGCATTGATCATTGCACTGGATGGTCTTAATTCTATCGACCGTTTTAACATCATCTGGTTTAACAATGACAGTGATAGTTTATATCCGAAAGCGGTTACTGCTTCATCGCAATATAAAGACTACGCGAAACGTTTTATAGCTAAGTTAGAAGCTGGTGGTGGCACAGAGATGTTAGCCGCAATGAAACTGGCACTGTCACCACAGGAATCATTTTCCCGCTTTCGACAGGTAGTATTTATAACCGATGGCAACATCAGTAATGAAACTGAATTATTTAATATTATTGATAAACAGCTAGGCGACAGCCGTTTATTTACTATCGGTATAGGTTCTGCGCCCAACGCTTATTTTATGCGTAAAGCCGCACAACAGGGTCGCGGCACATTCACCTATATCGGTGATATAAATGAAGTGCACAAAAAAACCACGGCATTGTTTAAAAAACTTGAAACACCGGCACTGGTTAATATCCAACTGCAGATGGACGATCTACATACAGATGATAATGAATATGAAATATTCCCCAAAGTAATACCTGACTTATATGCCGGTGAAACCGCCAGCATTTTAATAAAAAGTAAAAAAATGCCTGAAAACATTACTCTGAGAGGTGATTATGGCAACACCGAATGGCAAAACAGCGCACCTTTAAAAACCACTTCTCAACGTGGTATTCGGGTTGCCTGGGCACGTGAGAAAATATCCGCATTGATGAATCAGCACCGTCAGTCAAAAAATGAGGCTGAGTCTGAATCAATTCGACATGAAGTGACCGACACTGCACTGCAGCATCACCTGGTCAGTCGTTATACCAGTCTGCTAGCCGTAGATGTTACGCCGGTAAATGCCGGAGGTATGTTACATCACGAGCGGATGAAAAATAATCTTCCCTCTGGCTGGAAAAATTCGACATCGGCTAACGATCTTATGCTGGCACGAGCGGCCACTGGCTCAAAACTTAACTTACTGCTAGCAGTCATCTTCTTCATCAGCGCTGTTTCGCTGTATCGATGGAATAAGCAGAGAGATGAGACTCATGCATAAATTATTTTCTAAATACGCAAGAAATCTCAGCACTATTATTATTGTTTTATTATTCTGTGCCAGCCTCTGGCAACTTGCAGCAGCGAACTGGATACAGGGCAAGGCTATTGTTGCACAACAACTGCTTAATTCATCCTGGAATAAAACACTGGCCAATACAGAACCGGTCGATACACATACGCCCGTTTTCCACAGACCATGGCCATGGGCAGATACCTGGCCGGTGGCAAAACTAATCGTGCCTCACTATGGTATTGAACAGATTATTCTTGCGGGTGATAGCGGCAGCAGCCTGGCTTTCGGGCCGGGTTACTCACTGGCCAGCGCGGCACCAAACTCGACCGGTACGACCATGATCAGCGGCCATCGAGATACCCACTTTAGTTTTCTCAAAAAGCTGAAATTAAACGATACCCTATTGATTCAAACCACTGATAAAACTATCCGCTACCAAATTCATGATATGCAAGTTGTTGATAGTACTTCATTTATGCTACAGCAAGATGACGATGGACAATCACTGGTACTCGTCACCTGTTATCCATTTGATGCGCTTACTTCGGGAGGCTCATCCCGCTACCTGGTTTACGCAACAGCACAAGCCACAGAAAAACGCGTGGCTGACAAGATTAAAATATAATAAAAACAGGCGCATAGGGATCTTGATGCCTGGCTACTGAATTTATTTTTTACATTTTAAAAAGAACTTGATGTACATCATAGATAACATCTAGCACAGGAATATAGTTGCTCACCAGAAACGTAATATTTTTGGTGAAGCTGAATGAATGCACAAGTTAGTCGAATGCAGTTCCTTCGTGGCGATTTCAAAGGAAAAGAAATGCCGCTTCGTCCACCCTGGGCGATTAGCGAAAGCCTATTCACCGACATCTGCACTAACTGTGGTGATTGTATATCTCAGTGCCCCACACATATCATCAAACAGGCTCGTGCAAACTTCCCTGTAGTCGATTTTTCCGCCGGTGAATGTTTATTTTGCGAACAATGTCTTGATGCATGCAAACCACGTGCCTTACTTAAAACAAATGAAAAAAGCACTCCCTGGTCGATCAAAGCGTCCATAAACAATGATACCTGCATCGCCCATCAGGGTGTGGAATGCCGCAGTTGTTTTGACCCCTGTGAGGCTCGCGCGATAATGATGCCGCCACGACTGGGTGGCATTTCAATTCCGATTATCAGCACAGACAGTTGCACCGGTTGTGGCGCCTGTCTATCAGTATGCCCGGTGCAGGCCGTAACCATAGGCCAGCTACAGTGAGCGTGACACAATGAATTCGATTATAACCAGGATAAAACAATGAATATAAGCGGCGTTCTCGTAAAAGCCTATCCGGAGCATCTACTGTCGATCGAGAAAGTTCTCACCACGATGGCAGGCGTAGAAGTACATGGTAACAATAAAGATGGTCGTATCGTGATCACAGTAGAGGATGAGACTGCGAACAACATCTCTGACACATTAGTGCAGATACAGGATGTTCCCGGTGTCTTGTCAGCCGCCATGATTTACCACCAGTTTGAAGAATGACAGTTGAAGATTAATCGTAATACATAAATTTAGCCGTACATAAACAGATCAAAGAATAAATACAGGTCAACAGGAGGCCGAGTAATGAAACTAACACGTAGAGATTTCATTAAGACAAACGCTATAGCAGCCACAGCTACCGCTGCAGGTATAACAATACCCGGCGTCAAAGAAGCGTTAGCAACGACAAAAGACGATATCCGCTGGGACAAAGCCCCCTGCCGTTTTTGCGGTACTGGATGCAGCGTACTGGTTGGTACCAAAGACGGTCGAGTGGTTGCTACTCAGGGTGACCCGGATGCACCGGTTAATCGCGGACTTAACTGCATCAAAGGTTATTTCCTCTCCAAGATCATGTACGGTAAAGACCGTTTGACTCAGCCATTATTGCGTATGAGTAATGGTAAGTACGACAAGGAAGGTGAATTCACCCCGGTCAGCTGGGACAAAGCGTTTGATGTAATGGAAGAAAAATTCAAAGCCGCATTGAAACATGATCTGGAAGTTAACAAGGGCAAGAAACCGGAAGAGATCGTCTCTACGGTCGGCATGTTCGGCTCTGGACAGTGGACGGTATGGGAAGGTTATGCCGCTTCGAAATTATACAAAGCCGGATTCCGCTCGAATAATATTGACCCGAACGCACGCCACTGTATGGCCTCTGCGGTAGGTGGTTTTATGCGTGCCTTTGGTGCGGATGAACCCATGGGTTGTTACGATGACCTGGAACACGCCGATGCCTTTGTTTTATGGGGCTCTAATATGGCGGAGATGCATCCTATCTTATGGTCACGTTTAACCGATACCCGTCTGACCAAAGAGGGCTGCGAAGTGCATGTGTTATCCACTTTCGAACATCGTTGTTTCGATCTTGGCGATAACAACATGATATTTACCCCGCAGACTGATCTGGCTATATTGAATTATATCGCCAACTATATCGTGCAGAATAAAGCCTACAGTAAAGACTTTATCGGCAAACACGTTAACTTTAATAAAACCCCAACTGACATCGGTTACGGGCTTCGTCCAGAGCATCCACTGGAGAAAAAGAAAACCGGCAAAGGTGGCAAACTCACCAAGATCTCCTTCGAAGATTACGCAAAATCACTCGAACCTTATACCCTTGAATATACCTCTGAAATTTCCGGTGTACCTGAAGAAAAGCTTTTGCGTTTAGCAAAACTGTATGCCGATCCTAAGAAGAAAATAACCTCATTCTGGACCATGGGTTTCAATCAGCATACCCGCGGCGTCTGGGCGAACGGTCTGATGTACAACGTGCATCTATTGACCGGTAAAATCTCTGAACCTGGCAATGGACCATTCTCACTGACCGGACAACCTTCTGCCTGTGGCACCGCGCGCGAAGTGGGTACTTTCTCACATCGTCTGCCTGCTGATTACGTGGTTAAGAAAAAACCGCATCGTGATCTGGCTGAAAAAATATGGAAACTCCCCGAAGGCACCATTCCAGGCAAACCCGGTTATCACGCAGTATTACAGAACCGTATGTTAAAAGACGGCAAGCTAAATGCCTACTGGGTGCAATGCAATAACAACATGCAGGCGGCGGCAAACATTAACGAAGAAGTACTGCCCGGTTATCGTAACCCTGACAACTTCATCGTAGTATCTGACCCCTACCCGACCGTTACAGCGATGGCAGCCGACCTGATCTTACCTACAGCTATGTGGACAGAGAAAGAAGGCGCTTACGGTAATGCTGAACGCCGCACACAGTTCTGGCGTGAACAGGTTAAAGCACCGGGTGAATCCAAATCGGATATGTGGCAGGTGGTCGAATTCTCCAAACGTTTCAAAGTGGAAGATGTCTGGCCGGAAGACTTAATTGCCAAACAGCCCGAAGTACGTGGCAAAACTTTGTATGAAGTTTTATACGCTAACGGTCAGGTGAATCAGTTCCCTAAACAAACAGTAACTGACAGTGCTGGTAATAACTACAGCAACCATGAGATGGACGACTTTGGTTTTTATATTCAAAAAGGCCTGTTCGAAGAATACCGACGTTTCCAGCATGAAGGCCCAAAAAAAGGACACGAACTGGCACCATTCGATGTTTACCACAATACCCGTGGACTACGTTGGCCGGTGATCGACGGCAAAGAAACTTTATGGCGTTATCGTGAAGGTTATGACCCATACGTTAAAAAAGGTGAAGATATACGCTTCTATGGCAGAGGAGACGGTAAGGCAAATATTATTACTGCGCCTTATGAGCCTGCCGCTGAAAGCCCTGATAAAGAATATGATCTATGGCTGTGCACCGGCCGCGTTCTGGAACACTGGCATTCAGGTTCGATGACACGCCGTGTGCCTGAGTTATATCGTGCCTTCCCAGATGCGGTTATCTTCATGCATCCGGATGATGCCAAAGAACGTGGACTGCGCCGTGGACTGCCTGCAACCATTCAGAGTCGACGTGGCGAGATTACTGCGCGTATAGAAACACGCGGCCGTAACAAGGTGCCTAGAGGTCTGATCTTTGTTCCCTGGTTTGATGCCAGTCGTCTGATCAACAAGGTCACTCTCGATGCGACAGATCCATTGTCCAAAGAGACTGACTACAAAAAGTGTGCGGTTAAAGTCGTTAAGACTTAAGACAAAACACAGAGCAGATAACCCATAGACGATAGTAGCAGTAATGAATACGCAACCTACACAAGCACAACGCAGTGCATCACTTAACAGCCGGCGGAAGTTTTTGTTAGATTCCGCGCGCGCTGCAGGTGGCGCTACCATCGTTGCATTGGGCTTAGGTCTGTATTCACGTCAGTCGGTATCACTGCCTGCTTCAGCCCTGCGCCCCCCCGGTGCACTCGATGAAAAAGATTTTCTTGGCGCCTGTGTCCGCTGTGGTTTATGCGTACGCGATTGTCCATTTGACACGTTAAAGCTGGCTAAATTTGGTGACAAAGTTGCCACCGGCACGCCATACTTCACGGCTCGCGACATCCCCTGTGAGATGTGTGACGACATTCCCTGTGTTAAAGCATGCCCTACCGGCGCGCTGGATCACGCACTGGAGAACATCGATGATTCACGAATGGGGCTGGCGGTTTTAATAGATGAAGAAAACTGTCTGAACTTTCAGGGCTTACGTTGCGATGTCTGTTATCGCGTATGTCCGGTTATCGACAAAGCCATCACCCTGGAAATGAAACATAATGTACGCAGTGGCAAACATGCGTTATTCATCCCTACCGTACATTCAGATTTTTGCACCGGTTGCGGCAAATGCGAACGTGCCTGCGTACTGGAAGATACTGCCATCCGCGTTATGCCCTATGAACTGGCAAAGGGCGAACTTGGCCATCATTATCGCTGGGGATGGAAAGAAAAAAATAAGGCAGGTGAAAGTCTTGTCGCCCCGGACATCAAACATCAGTACAACCTGCCCCGGGGACAGTCTTACGATATTGAAGGTGAAGGCCTCATCATCGATGATGATTCATCAAATGACACCCCGTTTGGCACTAATCCGCTGGACACTCTAAACCAGAATTCACTGAATGTACGGGGGGCTGAAAAATGAGCCGTCCACTCCACCCGGGTAGAGATGCAAGAGTAAACAAAGGCTGGCTAATAGCGAATAAATGGCTGTTCGCTCGACGCTTCAGTCAGCTGTCCATCCTGTTTTTATTCTTAGTAGGGCCGTGGTTTGGAATCTGGATAGTAACCGGTAATTTAAATTCCAGCCTCATCCTTGAAACAGTACCGTTAACCGATCCCTATATATTATTGCAAAGTTTGTTCGCCGGTCATTCTCCGGAAACAAACGCGATCATAGGCGCAGCGATTATTTTATTATTTTATATTCTTGTCGGCGGCCGCGTTTACTGCTCATGGGTTTGCCCGATAAATATGGTCACGGATGCGGCCCAATGGCTGCGTGAGCAATTCAAAATTTCCGGCTCATCAACCATGTCACGTAAGACCCGTTACTGGATTTTAGCGGCAACATTGGTGCTCGCATTCATCACTGGCAGCATCGCCTGGGAGATGGTCAACCCTGTTTCTATGTTACATCGTGGCCTGATCTTTGGTATGGGACTGGCGTGGTTTATCGTGCTCGCCGTTTTTTTGCTGGACCTGTTAGTCAGCAGACGTGGCTGGTGCAGTCATCTATGTCCGGTTGGCGCATTCTACAGTTTACTTGGAACCCACAGTTTAATACGTGTACGTGCAGATGCACGCGAGCAGTGTGACGATTGCATGGACTGTTTTATGGTCTGCCCCGAACAACAGGTTATTCGGCCTGCACTAAAAGGCCACGTGAATAAAAATAGTAGTGACACTATCGGTCCGGTGATCACTTCATCCAACTGTACTAACTGCGGTCGCTGTATAGATGTATGCGCAAAAGATGTTTTTCACTTTGGCTTACGCACAAACAATGTAGTCAAAAATAATACCAGCAATTTAAAAAATATTAACAAACAACTCAACCATTCTTCTGGAGTAGAGGTCTTGTGATGATGAAAAAAATAACAACTATCGTAGTACTACTGGCAACTGTAGGTTTTGGCTCTCAAGCAGCCGCCGAAACAGTCAGCTCTCTTAGGGGTGCAACTGATATCGATCAGGATTCATCCGCACCCGCCGCAAAAAAATACAATAAGGACAAAGAGCCTATCGCGCGTGACTACGTACAACAGCCACCGTTGATACCACATAAGATTACAAACTATCGTATCAATCTCAAATCGAACAAGTGCATGAGTTGCCATAGCTGGAGCAACTACCGTGAAGCCAATGCCACAAAGATAAGTCAGACACATTTTGAGTCACGTGATAAAAATGTGCTCGCCAATGTTTCAGCACGACGTTATTTCTGTACGCAATGTCACGTTCCACAGGTTGGTGCGCAACCATTAGTCGAAAATGATTTCCAACCGATAACTGCAATCTCTGGTCAATAGATTCTGGACAATAGTTCGCCAGATATAGTTAAAATAATATTTATGGAACATTTATCATGAGCAATAAAAACACTAAAGAATGTAACGACATGATACTTTGCAGAATATGGCAGGGCTTAAAAAAGCCCTCCGTAAGATATTCACTGGGCACGATACTGATCGTCGGTTTTATCTCAGGTATCATCTTCTGGGGTGGTTTTAATACCGCGATGGAGATGACCAACAACGAAGAGTTCTGTATCTCCTGTCATGAGATGGAAGACAATGTTTTTCAGGAATACAAAGAAACCATTCACTACAGTAACCGTACCGGCGTACGTGCTACCTGCCCTGACTGTCACGTACCCAAAGAATGGCAGCATAAAGTCGTGCGTAAGATACAGGCCAGTAATGAGTTATTGCATAAAGCACTCGGCACCATCAATACACGTGAAAAATTTGAAGGTAAACGATTAGAGCTAGCCAAACACGTCTGGGAAGCAATGGAAAAAACAGATTCGCGAGAATGTCGAAACTGCCATAACTTTGATCACATGGACTTCACAGAACAGGGGCGTCGTGCAGTAAAAGCACATTCTGAAGGCCTCGATGCAGGTAAAACCTGTATTGACTGTCACAAAGGTATCGCACATGAATTACCCGACATGCACGATGTTGATCCGGGTTCTTCGATAGGCGACATTTAATAATCCGTTTTTGCGATGCCTACATCCATACAGGCATCGCAAAAACGAACAGCTTAACCATTTAGTTAGTAAGCTATATATGCCCCTTTACAGCTGTATGCTAAGTACAACAGACAAGGCAACATCTCAGCCGTGACCCAAAGGCGGTATTGATTGAACCCTTACTCAGGTTTAGCATCACAACACGATATGAATAACACTCACACAGGACAAAACCCCGCACTCATAGACCCTTTTGGTCGACGTATCGAGTATGTCCGTCTTTCGCTAACCGACAAATGCAATCTGCGTTGTTTCTACTGTATGCCAAAAGGCCACAAGGACTTTGAGCAACCCGAAAACTGGCTTACTTTTGATGAGATAGAACGCGTAATAAAAGCTTTTACCAAACTCGGTGTCGCTCGTGTCAGGTTGACCGGTGGTGAGCCACTGGTGAGAAAAAACGTTGCCGAACTGGCAAGTCGTCTCACGGCCTTACCCGGCCTTGATGATCTATCGCTGAGTACCAATGCCACTTTACTCAACAACCAGGCGCAGGCTTTAAAACACGCTGGCATATCTCGTATCAACGTCAGCCTGGATAGTTTAAAAGCAGAAAGATTCAAACAGATTACCGGTGGCGATCTGCAGCCGGTACTCGATGGTTTGATGGCAGCAAAACGTGCCGGTTTTTCGCCGATAAAAATCAACGTCGTTGCCATGAAAGACATCAACGATGATGAATTTGAAGACATGGTTAAATTTTGTCTACAACATGATTTCACTTTACGCTTTATCGAAACCATGCCGATGGGCGCAACGGGTGATGACGCAACTAACCATTACCTCGACCTGCAGACGGTCAAACAGCAACTATCACAAAGCTTTGATTTAATTCCTGGCGTAATGCCAGGTGGCGGCCCGGCAAGATACGTTCAGATCAAAAACACAGATCTGCGGATCGGCTTTATCACTCCTATCTCGCAACATTTTTGCGAGAGCTGTAATCGCGTACGCCTGTCGACCGATGGCACACTTTATCTCTGCCTGGGACAGGATGATAAAGTTGAACTACGTCCGCTGCTACGTGCTGGTATCAGTGATGATGAGTTAAAAAATATTCTAATCGATGCGATTGGGCTGAAACCTGAAAAACATGAATTCAAAGAAAAACCCGAACAGGTCGTGCGTTTGATGAGCATGACCGGCGGTTAACTTTTAACACCGAAAGCACTTTATTTTTCAGTTAATACCAAGGCCTTTAAGTTTCCGGTAAATAGTCCGCTCGCTGATACCTAGCGCATCAGCAACTTTTTTTCGATTACCCTGATATTGATCGAGCAAATCATTTATGTGCTGAGCTTCGATGTCTTTTAAAGTTATCTGCTCAGTCACCCCTGCCGATGCGCTCGCTGCATGATGAATGTCATGACTATCAACTCCATCTGGATCAATACAATGCGGCAGATTATTGATCACACTATCGATTAGTGCGGCATCTATTCTACGATTATGACTACGTGTTGCTGCAATAAATAGAACATTTCGTAACTCGCGGACATTACCTGGATACTTATAGTTTTTTAGATGCAGATAAGCATCAGGCGTTAGATCGTAACTACTATGCATGGAGCGATTGATACCCTTAAGCAGGTTTTTAGCTAACACAGGCACATCATCGATACGTTCACGTAGACTAGGCAGACGGATATTCAAACAGGCAATGCGGTAGTACAGGTCTTCACGAAATGCCCCAGCAATCACCGATTCCCATAAGTGTCGATTGGTCGCGCAAATAATTCGAACATTGACCTTGCGTGTTTTTTTGCCACCAACGCGTCGGTATTCGCCATTTTCCAGAACACGGAGTAACTTGGCTTGTTGAGAGGCCGGCAGATCACCCACCTCATCAAGAAAAATTGTGCCGCCGTCAGCAAGCTCGAACAGTCCCTGTTTGTCACCGACACTACCCGTGTAAGCGCCATTGGCATGACCAAACATCTCGGACTCAAACAGGCTATCAGTAAACACGGTGCTATCAATAATCTGAAATGCTTCATTACAGCGCGATGAATGCTGGTGAATATATTCAGCCGCTAACTCCTTACCAGTACCTGTTTCGCCTAGTAACAATACCGGCGCATCTGAACTGGCGGCAACATTCAACTGATCGACACATGCGATGAACTCGGATGATTCGCCGACCATGCGCTCACTGCCCGGCATATGAGCATCCATCGATGATATCTTCTCGATACATTCGCCAAGGAACAGTTCGTTATTAGAGCCGCGAAGAGGAAAAGCAGAAACTTTTACATGATGCATACGATGATCGGCATCGCAATGGATATGCGCACAAACTTTTGCCTCGCCGTTACTGAATACCTGATCATACGGACAATCTTCACCTTCTTCACTACAGGGGTGATCATTGCCATGACTGACCTGGTAGCACATGCTGCCAACCGCATCGGTGCTCGTTACCCCATACTCCAGTTCATAAGCTTTATTCACAGCGAGAATATGATACCCCTTGTCGATTACAACAAAAGGCCTCTCGTGACTATTTACCAGCGATAGCAGATCGATTGATGTTTCAGTTTCAACTTTCTTATCCATCTTCACCTCAGCAATAGTTGGCAGCACAATAGCAATATGACGTAAATGACATACAGCACATGGACAACTAACCTAACATGCCAGATATGTCATATTCATGACATATATCAATAAACAATTCTATCGCTATCTACAACACTAACTATCAGTAGTTGACATATTCTGCCATCAGCCCAATATATCAATCATCTGGAAAAACATACGGTTACCTGAATGGTAAAACTCAGAGTATTTCGAGCGCCTGCAATCTTAATGTTGGCGTGCCTGGTATCATCAGTATCTGTTTATGGCACGCAACTAGAGCCTTATACTGCAACTGCAGAATTCACCCTGATCGATACCAACGACCAGACACGTTCACTGTCTGACTACAAAGGCAAAGTCGTACTGGTAAATTTCTGGGCAAGCTGGTGTCCGCCCTGCATTTACGAAATGCCGGAACTGACACGCCTTAAAAAGCAGCTGTCCGACCGGCCATTCGAAATACTGGCGCTCAATGTCGGTGAAAAAAAATATAGGGTAAGAAAATTCGCCAAGCTCATCAACTTTAATTTACCGGTACTGCTGGACACATCAAAGAACACCTTTGATGCCTGGAACATCAAGACATTACCAACATCTTTCCTAATCGACACAGACGGTAATATCCGTTATCGTGTTCGTGGCAATCCTGGCTGGGAAGAGAAAGAGACCATCACTATTATCGAACAGCTGATCTCAGAGCAAAGTAAAAAAACACCAATACCTTAAAACTGAATTCCCGACGAGGTCATCAAATGAAACAAGCTAACTTTCTGCCATCAGTAATGTTACTGGTGCTAACCCTTGCAGCCACAGCATTATACGCAGCAGACAATGACACGCATCTTCAACAGGTAGAAACCCTGTTCAGGCTGACGCAGATGGAAAAGAAAATACAGGAAAGTGTGGATTCTGTTGTACAGTTACAGATCAGACAAAACCCGCAACTACTTACGCACGAAAAAACCATGCATGAATTTTTCACAAAATACATCGGCTGGAATGCACTTAAAAACGAACTTGCAGACATGTATATGCAAAAGTTTACTGAAAAAGAGCTGACGGAAATAAATGCTTTCTACATCACACCGGTGGGACAGAAAGTTATCACCGTGTTACCAGAGCTCGTACAGGAACGTAACCAGCTAGCCATGATGCGACTACAGCAGAATATTGGTGAATTACAAAAGATTATCGGTGAGCAGAAAACCGGCCAGTAATTATACTGAGTAACTAACCGGTAGTAGATCAAACTAACCTGACAGTCAAAAACTAAAAACAATTCACCACAGAGGCACAGAGTAAAGACTTGTATTGTTAACAACGCCACAGGCGCAGTTAATAAAGTTAAGCTCTGAGTACTCTGTAGTAAAAAGCTTCTGAACTTATTTAAATACTGCTAAATCTATTCAGTAGGTGGTGGCGTAATGTATTTTTGCATGCCTTCTAAACGTTGCTCTGTAATTGAACCCTGCTCTTTAGATTTCACGGTAAGTGCTACAATGTAGTCAGCTTCTTTCTGGAAATGCTTGTTGAGTTCATCCTCGTACACTGCCACCTCAAAATGATTCTTGCGTAGATCCACAACATAGTCATTGAACTTATTCTTCATGTACAGCCTGAGTGCAAGCCTGCTTGTCTGTGGGTCATCGAAGTTCTGATATTGCGCATCTTTCACATCCAGTACTTTGACCAGATGCCAGCCGGCAGGTGATTCGACAGGTTCGCCAATGACCTCGGGTTCAAGGTTGAAGGTGAAGTCATCCAGTTCATCAAAACCGCTACCCTGCCCAACCCAGCCCAATTCACCCAATGTACGTTTTGCATTAGGATCTAACGAGTACTGTTGCGCTGCCTGGAACATAGTAATCTTGCCGCTTTCTATATCCGCCTTGATCGATTCAGCTTCTTCTTTGGTCTTAACCACGACCATCTGTACCTTACGAGTCTCCGGTACGCTAACCTTATCCATGTTATCGACGAAGAAGGTCTTAAGTTCATCATCAGATGGCTTCCAGCTATCGATCAATTTAGCGCGGTGAACATTGATCAGGTGTGTCTTGCGATACTCAGCAGTACGTTTAACGAATTCAGCATCCTTATCCATTCCAGCAGCTATCGCCTTGTCCACCATCAATCTATTATCGATATACTCCTGTAGTCGCATCAGACGTTCTTCATCATTATCGACATAAAATTCGGCCAGTGAGGCACGATAATCAGCGCCCCGCATCTGTACCTGTACATCACTCCAGGTGATGCGTTTGCCTGCTAAGGTCGCAACGATATCAGCATCAGAACGTCCAGCATCAGAGTTAGTGCTCAGTACATCTTCATTAACAGTTATCTCGGTACCGGCACGCAGACGTTCACGCATGCTGTCCCTCAGTTGCGTGAATCTCTGCTTACGGATCATGGCTTCAATGGCAAGTTTTGAATCATCATTCAACTCACCTTCCGGGTTGATATTCGAATTATAATACGCGATAACTTCCTCTTCGCTGACAGGAATATCTCCGATCAGAACCTTTGACTTATACATGGTCGCCAGCACGGCATCCTCAAATTTTTTCATATCTGAGACGTATACCGTCAGTTTATCTGTACCTTTTTCCTTCGCGTCCAGATACACCAGGTTCGCACTGATCACTTTATCGAGCAGGGTTATCATGACCTTGTTACGCTTAGGCGTACCTAGTGCAGGTATCGACAGACCAACCATCGCTGAGCTATTCAGCATGGTATTGAGCTGACTGAAAGTAATTACCTCATCGCCAACCTGTGCAATAACACCTTCTGCTTTGACAGCCTGTTGACTGGTTTTGTCTGATGGTGCTTCATTACTACAGCTCCCTAATAATAAAGATATAAACAGGACGGATAAAAGTTTAGAAAAAAATTGATACTGCATAATAGAATTTCCCAACGTAAATTAGCATGTATTATTTGTTAAGCATAAAGGATTACATAAAAAACAAAAATGCTCTATAGCAGTCCAGAGCTGATAAAAAATGGAGGGGAAGTCGCCTTTCCCTCCTCTAGTTTTAGTAGTAATACAAGCAGGGACTCCATTCCCTGCCACATATTATCGACTTACCAGCCGCAGGTAGTTCCGGTCCGGTCTTGAGACACATAGGCCCAAACCAGCTCGGCAACACGTCCTTTGGTCAGATGTTCCTTCCAGTCCTTATCGTTACAGGAAACTTCGTTGTACTCATCTCCATGACAGCCTTGACATGCTGTGTCCCGTGGATTTTCAAATGCAGGATCACCGATAACATGGCCCAACAGTTCTATCTCAACCTTGTCCATGGTCAGACGAGAAGTACGGCCTTTATCCGCATGTTCCATCCATTCCTCTTCATTAGCTGAGACCTCATCAGCCTCATCACCATGACAGTTCTGACAAACACCACCGTTTTGCAGTGGGCTGGCTTCTTCTGTATAGGTATGCATCCACTCGACTGCACGATCGAAGTTACCACTGACACGCTGACCTTTGTACTCAAGATCATCAACCCATCTGGGTATACCGTCATTGCCAGCCTCATGACAGGTACCACACTTGAGCGGACCGTGTGAACCATCTTCATTCAATGCAGCCGCCTGAGCATAACTCGTAGTATCGATATTCGGAGTTACCGGATACAGACCATGGATCGACTCATGACAACCCTGGCAGCTGATGTTCTGATGACCTTTTGAGTAACGCATCAGACTCGCTTTACGTGGATAGTTGAATGGAGGATAAGCATTGATGTTACCGCTCTGCTCAACAAATGGCGCTGAGTGACAGTCCGCACAGTGTGGCTCACCGGGTGATAACCAGTGGTCACGACCGTCGGTGGCAGCTGACATCGGTACAGGGACCGCTACTGAACCAGCAGGTAAAGTAGCCTGTGCTGCAGCAACACAATCCGGTGTAGTACAGAAGTCCATCGCATTCACACTGAAGTCACCATCGCCGTCCACTGTTCCACAGATATGAAAAGCGGGTCCACCCTCAGCGCTACAGTCAATCAGACCGCTACCACCGCCTGTTGAGCAGGCTGCCGCACTGGTGGTATTAACCTCAACAGTTGCCACAGCGCCATCGTGTGCAGGATCAATGGCCCCTCCAAAGTAACCCGCAACATAGTTACACAGACCAGGGTCTGTATCCCAGATGGCATGGGTAAAGTCACCCAGCGGGTTACCCTCAGTAGGATCTAACCAGGCAATTGCCTGCGCCTCGGTAGTACCCACAGCCGCAGCAACTGCTGCCAGTGTGGGTTCACCACGTGGATTATTCAGACCAACACCATGCACCAGGCTTTCCATATTCTCAGCTTTCCACATTTCTTGACCTAACTGGTTATGACAGTTAGTACACCAGATGCCATTACCGTCATTGGCAACATTGTCTGCCAGGTACTGACCGACTGCATTCAGGTGCTCAGGCGTCTCAGCACCATCGGTATCTTTACCCGGATTAGAATGCACATCGCGACCGACGAAACAACCACCGTTTGCACCACGGTTGTCGCCATTGGCGTACTTGTTGCCACCTGCCAGTGTAATTGGATAGCCATTCATATCACCATCGGAACGATGCGCAGGATGACAACCCTGACAACCACCATCACGACCCAGTGAGTCAGCAAACGCAATCGGCCCACCAGTGCTTTCACCACGGTGATTATTATGGATCGCTTCGGTGATCGGTTTGATCAGTGTTCCTGTAAGACATGGTTCTGTTCCAAGCTCACTGCCCGCACCACATTCAGCTGACTTGACCGCCGCGATCACGTTATCAGCATGACAACGCTGACAGATCACAGACTCATGACCCAGACGGGTGTTCTGTGGTGCTTCACCCGTAACATCTGTACCCGGGTAATTCGCTGCAAAGCTGGTGCCGTGCTGAATATCATGACCGTTCAACATACTTACCGCCGCACTCTTCAGACGTGAATACCAGTCTGAATCGCCTGCACCAGTATCGATGTCATAGTACGCGTTCCAGTAGTTATACTCTGCCTGCACCATCGCATACTGTGCTGGATCACTGTTCGGACTGTTGATTACCATCAGCTGGCCACCACCCTCATTGGCCGCATTATCAATCATGGTGCCGTCAATAGGATTCGAGTGACAACGCTCACAGTTTGGAATATCAATCGGTGCGGTACCAAATCCGATCACCGGATCGCCTTTACTATCTAAAGTCGCACTACCTTTTCCACTCGGTCCGTCTGGATCATAGTCATACATCTGCGCTTTCATCGCCACGAATGGACGCACTGAATCTTCGTTCAACAATCCAGGATCACCAAAGAAGTCAACACTGTCCTCAAACGGGGTCAGTGGTAGACCAAGGGCTTCCCAGATATCGGGAGAGGTCAGCATAATCGGCAAGTTTTCCAGCACTTTCATCTGGGTAAATACAACCGTGCCTTTGTCACCAGAGAAGGTCAGTACGTTACCGTTAGAGAAACCACCGCAATCATTAGCAACCGTTGGGTTAGCTGGATCACCATTTTGTGTCACCGGCCCCAATGGATGCAGCGCTGCACCACAGTCTTCAGGATAAACAACGTGGCCGTTCACACCAAGACGGATCTTGTCTTTTTCCAGTGATGTACCAGTTGAATTATCGCCTTCCAGATTTTCATAGAAGTACAGATGGTTCCATACCGCATTCTGGTAGTTATCAGCCGCATCATCGGTATCACCATCACCCTTTACCACACCCTGTGCACCGTTGTAAGAACCAACAGTGACCTTGCCTGTTATTGGATCAACCTCCGCTGAATCAAACGTGGTATTCCAGGACATCAGTGAGTTACCTTCGGCGGCACTGATCAATGTACTGCTCTGTGCTTTACCACGGCCATCGTTACGTGGCTGAGCATCATGCCAGTATTCCAGCACGTATTTCTTGAAATTGCCCTGTGAATCTACAGCCTTATCACGTACCACAGTTTCACGACCTAACGCATCCAGCCCCACTTTCGGATCACCTGCCAACAGTTCGGGGAAATCAGCGCCGTCAGTGCCTTCCGGTTTTACGACCTGTGCCAAAATAGAATTGTATGCTGGCAAGACACAGCAGTAAGCAAACTCGAAACCGGTACAGTGCATACCGAGCTCGTAGTTCATCATGATCTTGAAATCTGTCTGGTCAGCAAAACCGCCACCACCCGGTGGGGGTGTACCGCCGCCATCATCACAATCGGAAGGGGCATTCTCTACTGATTTTTCATCCGATTTACCGTCTGACTGTTCAGCACGAACTCGACAGGGAATTGATGAAGGTGAATATTGACGAACTCGCCAGCTGTCGCCATCGACCTCATCGGTACCGACTAATGCACCAGTATCAGCATTGGTAACAGTTACATCTTTACGATCACTGCCTTTACCATCAACCTCGATGCGGTTTCGCTCAGAATTCCATTTTGCATTATCGATCTTGAATTTGGTGCTTCCTCCACCCCAATCACCCCTATCACCTCTATCACCTCTATCACGGGCATAAGCACTAGTCGATATTGCACATATAAGAATGAGCGGAACTACAAGTATGGCAACTGCCACTACTATTCGAGATAACTGTTTAAAAAGACCTGTGATCATGGTCTCATCTCCCTCAGATTTTGTTTCATTTATTGCCGAGAACACCCGTTGAATTTTTCATTCTGATGTACTTCACGCTGATTATTATTTCGGTAAGGCAAAGTATACCGATAACCACCAAATGCATTTAACATGCCAAAAGCAACTATGACTGTAAGGTGCTGTTTACAATAAACGTTAAGAATATAAGCAGATTATTATTAAATTATAGACATGACTGATTGTGTCACTTGACCATGACAGAGTGGCATTATGACTGCCAACAATGGCATGCTGAGGGGGGGGGTGATTTACTACCAAAACCTAGAAGAGTGAACAGATTGTTCGTTTGATGAGCATGACAGATGGTTGATCAGGAAACCGACCTTTTACAAACCATCATCCCAGCAACGCACTACCCCGTCAATTCAGCATAGGTCTCAGCAAAAGCGGTTATTGCTGTGTCCAGGTCCTGTTTGGTATGCGCCGCTGAAATCTGGGTGCGGATTCTTGCCTTGCCTTTAGCTACCACCGGAAAGAAAAAACCGACCGCATAGACACCGCGTTCGAGTAACTTTTGCGACATCTTCTGCGCCAGTTGCGCCTCACCCAGCATCACCGGCACGATCGGATGCTCACCCGCAGCCACGGCAAACCCAGCCGCCTGCATTCCTTTTCTGAAGTAGCGCGTATTTTCCTCAAGCTTATCTCGCAGCTCTGTAGAACTTGTCAGCATGTCTAACACTTTGATGCTAGCAGCACAGATCGCGGGCGCCACCGTATTAGAAAATAGATAAGGTCGAGAGCGCTGGCGTAACATGTCGATAATCTCTTTACGCCCGGAGGTGTAACCACCCGAAGCACCACCCAGGGCTTTGCCAAAAGTACCGGTAATGATATCGACCCGATCCATGACACCACAGTACTCGTGGATGCCGCGGCCGGTCTTACCCATGAAACCAACTGCGTGACAGTCATCATGGTGCACCATGGCATCATACTTATCGGCCAGATCACAGATCTTATCGAGTTGCGCGATGGTGCCATCCATCGAGAACACTCCATCCGTGGTGATTAAGATGCGGCGTGCACCGGTCGCTTTGGCTTCTTCCAGTCGGGCTTCGAGATCCGCCATATCATTATTTTTATAACGATAACGTGCCGCCTTACACAGACGCACACCGTCGATAATCGATGCATGATTTAACTCATCAGAAATTACTGCATCTTCATTATTCAAGATGGTTTCAAACAGTCCGGTGTTAGCATCAAAACAGGCTGCATATAAAATAGTATCTTCCATAGAAAGAAAGTTCGTTACCTTATCTTCCAGAGTTTTATGAATACTCTGTGTACCGCAGATAAAACGCACCGACGACAGACCAAAACCCCACTGATCATAACTGTCTTTTGCTGCCTGTATAACCTCAGGATTATTGGCCAGTCCCAGGTAATTATTGGCACACATATTAATCACCTCGCTACCATCAGCAAGGGTAATATCATTACTCTGCTGCGAAGCGATAATACGTTCTGTCTTCCATAAACCGGCCTGTTTTATTTCAGCCAGATCTTTCGTCAGACTTTCTTTTGCACTTTTAAAACTCATGATTCACTCTTTATGTGTTGTTGCACTCTGCCATTGCTAATAATTAATTCAAAGAAAGAAAAACTGTTTTATATTTATTCATCAAGCCAATTAAGAATAACTTTACCCGACTGTCCCGAACACATCACATCAAACCCTTTCTGGAAATCGGTATAGTGATAATGGTGGGTGATGATTTTTTCCAGTGGAAGACCACTCTGCACCATCATCGTACCCTTGTACCAGGTTTCAAAAATTTCACGGCCATAGATGCCCTTGATAAACAGGCCTTTAAAGACCACCTGATTCCAGTCGATGCCAGTGCCATCGGGCATGATCGCAAGCATGGCAATACTGCCGCCGTTGATCATCAGACTGAGCATGGATTTAAAGGCATGCGGTGAACCTGACATCTCCAGACCGACATCAAAACCTTCAAAGATACCCAGCTCATTCATAAACTCGCGACTGATAGGTCCATCATTAACATTTAATGGTATGGCTTTGGGCACGATTTTTTTCACCAGGTCCAGGCGATACTGATTGATATCAGTAATCACGATATTGCGCGCACCACAATGCGCCGCCACCATCGCTGCCATAATGCCGATGGGGCCAGCGCCTGTAATCAATACATCTTCGCCGACCATGTTAAATGACAATGCAGTATGTACCGCGTTACCAAAGGGATCAAAACAGGCTAAAAGATCGGTAGACATAGGCCGGCTGGGCTTATAAACATTTTTTGCAGGGATAGCCAGGTACTCGGCAAAGGCACCGGTGCGGTTTACGCCGACGCCGATCGTGTTCGGACAGAGGTGACGCCGACCGGCCAGGCAATTGCGGCAGCGTTCGCAGACAATGTGTCCTTCACCAGAAACGATGTCACCGATGTCCAGACCCGTGACATTAGAACCCATCTCAGCGATCTCTCCCGCAAACTCATGACCGATAGTCATCGGTACTGGAATCGTCTTCTGTGCCCATTCATCCCAGTTATAGATGTGTACATCTGTGCCACATATAGCCGTTTTATGAATTTTAATCAGAACATCATTGTTGCCCACCTCTGGTATGGCAACATCTTCCATCCACAAACCTTTCTTGGCGTGACTTTTTACCAATGCTTTCATTTTTTTCATAATATACTAACCGTATAACAGCCTGATGATTAAGGTCAAGAATAACAAATAAAGGCGTTGAAGGGACTAAAATTCACACTAATAAGAAATCAATTTTTCTTGACGATCACCACGCAAGCAACAGTTTATTTGTATATACTGAACTCTCTGTTAAATAGTTTTTGTTGAATAAAATATAAAATGAAGTCTTACTACAGCAGCTGTTTCTTTATACTTAGCAGTAACATACTGCTTCGTTTACATACCATCATTACGATTTCACCTCTAGACAATCAATGACTTTTATAACTGATATTGTTTCCAAAAATGTTCACCAAACTCAGGTCTCGGCCATCAAAGACATGGCCATGCTCAGCGCCAAAATTAAAGGTGCCACATCTCTCACCTGGGGGCTACCCTCTTTTCGCACTCCAGAATATATCCGCCAGGGCGTCAAACAATATCTTGATGAAGATATTGATGCCGGCAAATACACCTTACCCGATGGTCTTTCAGAATTGCGTGAACTGGTTGTAACAGAACACCAGGAAAAGACAGGGATCAAGGTTGACGCAGATGAAAACGTGATGATCAGTGCCGGTAATATGCAGGGTTTGAACACACTATTTCATACCATGCTCGACCCGGGTGATGAGATCATCCTGACCGACCCGTGTTTTGCATCACACATCCAGCAGATTAATTTATTCTCCGGCAAAGCTGTTTACTGGCCACTGGATGAAGACAATAACTGGGCACTGGACATAGACCTGTTACCCGATCTGATCACCGACAAAACACAGGCTATCGTTCTCGTCAGCCCATCAAATCCTACTGGAAAAATATTTTCCGAAGATGAATTAATCCGCGTCGGTAAAATCGCCAAACAACACGATATATTAATAATTATTGATGATCCGTATAGTGAATTTGTTTATGACAACAGCAGCAAATATTTCAATCTGGCCAGCGTTGAAGAATTAAAAGAGCACATTGTTTACCTGTATTCATTTTCAAAATCTTATGCCATGAGCGGCTGGCGACTGTCCTATATGGTAATGCCTGCCGAATTAAAACGCGAGGCACTTAAAGTGCACGATGCAACGATGATCTGCGCGCCGCGCATTTCCCAATTGGCAGGTATCGTTGCTTTGAGCCAGCCATCAAACCATAAACAGGAATTTGAAACTATCCTGAAGAGTCGCAGAGAATTAATCTGCCAGAGACTCGACAATGTGCCAGATGTTTTTTCTAATCAGATACCTGAAGGTGCGTATTATGTTTTTCCAAAAATAATCGCAGCACATACAAGTTCGAAAGAATTTGCAATCGATTTACTCAACAAGGCAAAGGTCGCCGTCACCCCAGGCAGTGCGTTTGGGCCCTCGGGAGAACATCATGTGAGGATGGCATATTGTGTCGATGAAGACACGATAAATCTGGCATTTGATCGGATTGAAGATTTTTTCAGATGAGCATAAAGCTACCGGTCCTATCTAAGCCTGTTGCAGGACATCCATCACTGGTATATATCTTTGCCTTCGTGATAACTATTTAAATTAATAAAGAATATATATAGAGTTTCACTAAAACAGGCCCCGCAGTGCGGGGCCATTACTATTAATCACGCTTCAGTATTAACTAATTGGTTTCAATGACTTTGAGCAGCCCGATCACTGGCTTACCTTTGATGAGATCGAACGTGTCATAAAAGCTTTTACCGAACTAGGCGTAGCACGCGTCAGGCTGACCGGTGGCGGTCCTGCTCGTTACGTTCGGCTAAAAGATACCGATCTTCGCATCGGATTCATCACCCCGATCTCTCAGTACTTTTGTGAGACATGCAACCGCGTGCGCCTGTCAGTCGATGGAACGCTCTACTTATGCCTGGGGCAGGATGACAAAATTGAATTACGGTCTTTACTGCGCGCTGGCATCAGCGATGAAGAACTAAAAGCTGTCTTGACCGATGCCATAGCGTTAAAACCGGAAAAACATGAATTCAAAGATAAACCGGACCAGGTCGTTCGATTGATGAGCATGACAGGCGGCTAATCGACCTCCCGCAAACGCTATCCTCCAGCTATAAGCGATACACCAAGGAGCAGTGTCGTCAGTATTGTTACTGCCACATTTGCACCAAGATATTGCGGATATTGTCCAATTTTATCTCCATATTTAATTGCTCCGGATAAAGAGAAAAATGCAAGCGGCATAGGAATCAGCGCTATCAGGCTGAGAACAGGCAGGTAGCCAGTAATAACATAGCTAACGATGGCTATAATCGTTGCTAACAAAAATACGCCATAAACAACGGTGCTTCGGCTTACACCATAGGCAATCGGAAAGTGATTGCGCCCTGCATTAGCGTCAGCTTTAATATCAGGATACTGATTGAGCAGCAGAAGATTATTCACCAGTAAAAACGGGATCACCGCAACCAGCCAGGACAGGTTCATATACTCTCCCTGCAATACAAACTGGGTTCCTGCAACCATCAGAAAACCAAAACCCAGACCCGGCGCTACCAGGCAGATAAACGGGTGTTTGTTAATCCAGCCTGTGTACGTTGCTATCAGGACCAGACCGGTAATACCTATCGGTATTATTCCTGCGCCGTATTGCCAGACAAAAAACATGCCGATGACCAATAAAGAAATTGAAGACATAACGCCAACAGTCAATACCGTGCCGACCATTTCCGGATTTTTTGGCAATGCGCCACTGCCGCCGCTAAATTGTGTTTTTACCGTTTCGAAATCAAGGCCGCTTTTAAAATCAAAATATTCATTTAGTGTATTAACACTGATATGCGCCAACAGCGCACCGAGCAATGCCAGAAAAAGTAACGGCAGGCTAACCGCTGACTGACTCGCAACAACGGTACTGGCGCCTAAGAAGACACAGGCCAAAGTTAAGATCAGGAATGGAACCCTCATCGACAGGAATACAACGTTTACTTTCATTTTTATTCTCTACTGTATTTTAAATCACGGCCTTTTAAAAACAGTATTTTAAAAAACAGTGAATTTTGATGTCGATTCATTATAACGAATAAAAGCGTACCAGACTCCCAATAAAAAGTAAGTTAATAATAAAGTATATTGCCAGCTTCCCATAAGGTCAGGCATGAAAGCCTGGTAACCAAGACCGGTCATTTCAGCCATGCCATCAAAAAAGTCGATATCGATATCAACTGCCAGTAAACCGAACTTTCCAAGGATGGCACTAGCCGTCGAACCACTCCATGCAAAGAATATTACGGCCATTACCAGTTTAAGATGACCTTCACCGATACGCCATAAAGAACCGGAAGCACAACCACCGGCAAACACCATGCCGATGCCGAAGATCAGACCACCCAATGCTGAGCCCAGCCAGAACCGTGCTGGTATTGCGAGATAGGGATCAATAGTGCCGTAATAAATTAATGCCGCAGTGACCGGCGCACCCAGCGCTACTGCCAGCATCAATGCTTTGGTCATCTCGCCTTCTGCTGTCATAAACGGTTCGCGAAACACACGTGACAGACAGAAACGTGAGCGGTGCAATATAAAACCGATAGCAAAACCTGCAACTATGAGCAACGCGCGTACAGCTTTTATATCTTCGCCCGAAGTCCACCAGTTGACCGCCCAGGAGAGAACGTAAAAGGCAACCACCGCACCGAACCACGGGTACCATTTTTTTAAACGTGCAGGTACATAAGGCCCGGGCTCAGTACCCCAGGTGATGTTTTCCAGGGTCCACAACAACAGCTTGAGCCCTATGGCTGCACCAACCAGCAAACCAAACCACATCGCCCAGCCCGAAGCAGATGAAAATAATAATGGCACAAAAAAACCACCAGTAGTACAGCCTCCTGCCAGTGTCGCACCGATACCCATCAGTGTACCGCCGGCAGCAGCCCAGACATATTCAAGGATTGGTGGCCGGTTGATATGAAACTGGCGGGAAAACAGTGCCGCACTAAAAGCACCCATTACCAGGGTGATGTCCATCAGTGAAATACGATGCGTTAAAGGGCTTTCCAGTTCGGCTTTAATGCCCAGCAAAGAACCCAGGCCGATAGCATTATTAAGATAGTCACCCCATAGTTTGATGCCGCCAAAAACACCCCAGAACAACCCGGAAGCCATCAGCACTGCCATGACGATCACCAGTAATATGGCACCGTAATAGGCTGACCAGGAATCAACAAAAACAGCCTGATAATCCTGTTTAAAACCTTCTAACCATGCCGGTTTGTTTACATTGTTATCCACTTTTATTATTGAACCGGGTTGATGTTATTCACAACGTGAAGGCTGATCGGAATCTTTTGCCGTATGATCCACAAATGCTTTTACATCTTCAAGCAGTTTGTCCTCTGGTATCTTCAGCATCTTTTTCGCCGCACGATTAGTGTCCTTGATACTCTCGCGATACTCACGGCTAACGAAATAACTGGCTGCATATTTTGCTGATGCGTCCTGCGGACCGTGCAGGTTTCTCTCAAAATAATCGCGCCATTCGGCTTTCGTTTTTTCTGCAGGAGATATCGCACCGCCTGCCTGTTCGATATGGCATTCTGTGCAGACCATCCGATAATAAATACGTCCTTTCTTCCAGTTGCCTTTCGCTTCTGCTAACGAAGAAAAACCAAGCAGCGCAATTATAAATACAGTGAAAAAGCTTATATTGTGTTTCATGCCATTTCCCTTAAATCTAAATTAATTTACTTAATACTAATCACTTGAAATTACGATTCTTCAGCATCTGGATCAATTTCTTCCCAGCCGGTAATCATCGCTTTCATATGCGCCCAAACTGTTTTACCCGTGGTAATCAGATAAAGATGGGCGATCAGAAATGTCAGCATCATGAAAGCACCTACAACATGGAAGAATGCCACATCTTCGAGTACCAGGTACTTATCAAGTCCCCAGACTTCCCATTTGTCATAAAACAGGTATGCCCAGCCGGTAGCCCATATTACTGGTGAGATAACCACCCACTGGAACAGGTAAGCAAGACGCTGCAGCGGATTATGCTTTTTCAGCATCGTCTGTCTGAACGGGTGCGGAGCACGGATAAATATTCCCAGCAGGTAGTATTTAATCATGGCATCCACTTTTTTCAGCGTAGGGATGTACTGTTTCCACTCCCCGGTAGTGAGGTGCCAGAAAATTGCAAAAACCCATAAAGTCACCAGTGACCAGGCAACAGTCCTGTGCAGCATTACTGCTTCTTCAAAACCCATTACCTTGTAAGAACCGTGAATTTCAAAACCCGAAAACAGCAGCATGATAACCAGTGTTGCCTGCGTCCAGTGCCAGAAACGCTCAAAGCGTTTAAATATCATTACTTTTTCAGTCATGTGCGTCTTCTCCAAAAGTGACTGAATATGCGCCCAAAACCATGCAGGACAACACCAACCAGCGTTAACAGTGCGATCAGCCAGCCATAGAAATTCAGTTTTTCACTGGCATCACGGCCAGGAATATAAATACCATCGATGTCTTTCAAACGGCCATTTTTACTATGGCACTCATCACAGGCAACGGCATCTTTTGCCGGCGCCACCATATGGTTAATCGGCCATGACATCTGTGTTTTGATGAAATCAACTGTGCCGGAAAACGGCAGGCCAGCACTATCCATACCTGCCTGTACCGCTTTTACCCAATCAAAGTGCTTCCAGTAAGACGCTTCATCCGAACCGGTTGTGTGCGGAACCACGAGTCTGTTCATTTCCGGATCATATGGCTGCACACCACGGAAAACCTTGACTGGCCAGATGCGTGACTTGCCATCATCAGGGCTGCCCTCAAAATCGTTGACGTGTACATAACCATCTTCGTTAAGAACAACCTTCTCGTTGAGCAACTGGTATCTAACCGTACCGTTAAACCAGATGTACTCTGGTTCAATGTCTTCGCCATAGGTAATGTTGCCCCGTCTGCCATCGTAGACCAGGTTGCCATCAATCATTATCTGTTCTGGTTTACCACTTTCATCAAGCTTGCCTGCCGTTGACCAGTCCCAGGTCATCCTGGTAGCAACACCGCCGCGTGCCATCCTGGAAATGTGGCATGTCTGGCAAGCTATCTTAAGTGCATGGTGATTCAGCCTGGATTTATCTTCTTTTTTATGCGGTTTGTTGCCATGGCAGGCACGGCAGTGTGCATTATTTTCTTCGTCTGAGGCTCTTCTGTGCACATGGTAATCGTCGGTATGTTTTGCTTCCGGTGCATAACGGCTGCCGGCAACATCGTGATCTATGCTCATATGACAGGTGGAACAGGTGAAATCCGCCCCCACTGCATCCATGTGAACATCCAGTTCTCTGTCGGGCACTGCCAGTGAATCATCCATGTCGCCATGTTTTACGCCGTTACCGCCACCGCCAAAGAAATGGCAGACGCCGCAAGTATCACGGCTGGTTTTGCCGACATTTTGTGCAACGTAGGACAGGTCAACAGATTCTTTAGGGTGTCCGGCGTTATCGCCCGATTTCAGGTATGCACCTGTGGTGTCATGACAGACCAGGCAATCGACATTTTCTTCTGAAGTGAAATCAAAATTATTGTCTCGCCAGCCATAACCTATGTGGCAGGCCGTACAGTGTTCAAAGTTGGATTTCGGTGTAATACAGAAGTTATTAACAATATTTTTTTTACCGACCCGTTGCTTATTATCCGGGTTAAGAAATTCCCAGGTCCAGTGTTTGGTCTTATGAATCTGCTGCGCCGCTTCAGTGTGGCATTTGATACAGGCACTGGTTACTTCAGGACCTGATTCGAAAAGCACCTGCAATTCCTTGAACTTGGTATGATCAGCCGTAGATGTCGCCGATGCGTGTCCTGTAACCAAGGTAAACAGAATAAAAACTCTGCCAACATGAAAAACTACCTTACTAAGTTTTTTCACGGTTTAACAACTCCATGGTATTTGCCTGATTTAGATTTATAATTAAAATTTAACCATCCTGAAACTATGGTAACTTATTCTCTTAAATTACATCTTCATTGTAATTGAGATTTATCAATAAAACTTGAACTAAATCAATTACACTGTAGATTAAAAGGTTAATATATATCTGTAGTCTGACTTTACTTTATCAATATAATGATTTGAATAAAACATGAATCACAGCCCTAGATTATCTATATTTGCAATTATCACATTACTGCTTTCCAGTCAGATGCTAATTGCGGCTGAAACTGCCGTACCTGCCATAACACCCAACGAAGATAAAACGACCGAAGAACAAAAGGCCGTTATTATAAATCCTGCTGATACGACAGCATCTGGCAAAGCTGAACATTCTTTCAAACAGGCTAATGTCTGCGAAGGTATGGCAGAAGGTGAATATTTAGGTACTGACATTTGTGCTGACTGTCATCAGGATAAATTACAAACCATGCAGGCAAGTCCGCATGGACAGTCATCTGATTCACGCACCCCTTTTAGTCAGAAAGGCTGTGAGACATGTCACGGGCCTGGCATATTACATTTCGACAACGAAGGTAACTGCATCATCAGCATGACCGGCCGATTCGGTGAATCGGTCGAGCAGCGTAATAATGTTTGCCTGGGCTGTCATAAAGGTGGAGACCGCCTGCATTGGCTCTCAAGCACACATGAAGCCGAAGATCTGGTCTGCGTCAGTTGCCATTCGATCCACAAACCTAATGACGTCATAGAGCGCACCTCGCAGACTGAAGTCTGCTACCAGTGCCACAAGGATATTCGTTCACAAACTTTACGATCCTTTTCACACCCTATTCGAGACAACAAGGTGATATGCAGCGACTGCCATAACCCGCATGGATCATCCGGCCCGTCATCTCTGAAACAGTACAGCATCAATGAAAACTGTTACAGCTGCCATGCTGAAAAACGTGGTCCCTTCCTGTGGGAACACAATCCCGCCACTGATGACTGTACATTATGTCATCGCGTACACGGCTCCAATCACCCTGCCTTATTGAACAAACAGGGTCCGCAGTTATGCCAGCAATGTCACGCTACTCAAAGTGCTAGCGGAGGCCGCACACATATCAGCAACTTATACGATTTTGGTGATAGCCATACGGCACGCGCCCGCTTTACCGTCGGCATGAATTGCGTGAACTGTCATAGCAAGGTACATGGCTCCAATCATCCATCGGGTGCCGCCTTGCAGCGGTAATAATGAACATGTTTTTTAGTCAGACAGCGAGGATATTATGAAAACAAAAACATCACTGCTGTTTATTTATCTCGCCACCACAGCTTTTGTACCAGGTGCTGCATTTGCTGAAGACCAGCCTGCAACTGACAAACCCGCTGAAGACAAACCTGTTGCTGCTGAAAGCCTGTCTTTTTCTGAAGAAGACGAACCACTGGTACCGTTGGCATTTCTCTCTGAACCCGTGCTCAATAAGATAGAACTGGGTATCGGTTATGTTTCAGATGACTCCTTCAAGTTTGGTCGTTACAACGGTCTGCAAACTAAAGGCCCATATATAATCGGTGACATCAACATCAGAGAATTCTATAGAGACGGCCAATTCTGGAGCATCCGCGGCACCAACCTTGGACTGGAGTCACGCTACCTGCGACTCGAAGGCGGTTCTCAAGGAAGTTATAAACTCTTTCTGGAATACGACGAGTTACCCAATTACAAAGACAACACAGTAAAAACACCCTTTATCGGTATCGGCGGCGATGACCTGACATTACCTCCAGGGTTTGATATCGGCACCAACCTGGATGCCAGTCTGAACAGTTTTGAATTACAGACAAAACGTAAACGTATCGGGGTAGGTGCAAATTTTATTATTAAACAGAAGTGGCAGTTCGATATCGATTTTAACCATGAAAATAAACAGGGTGTCGACGCTACCGGCGGGGCCATTGCCAGTGGCAGTTCACAGATCGTCGGTAATACCACAACCTCTTTACTACCCGAACCCATCGACTACGACACGGATATCGTCAATGCCACTCTGAGTTATGCGGGTAAAAACGGTCAGCTCGGCCTCGGTTACCAAATGTCATTATTCAACAATGCCTATGATTCGCTGAGCTGGCAGGATCCTTTTAACCCGGCAGCATCTGGCAGCATGTCACTGGCGCCGGACAATGAATTCCATCAGCTGTCGCTTACCGGTGGTTACGTCTTACCATACAAGAGCCACCTCACCGGTTTGATATCCATGGGCCGCATGACGCAGAACCAGGATTTTCTGCCTTATACCGTCAACCCGAACGCGAGCGCATCAGCACTTCCCCGCAGTTCACTCGGTGGTGAAGTCTGGCTGACAACCGCACAACTTAAACTGGCGTCACGTCCGGTCAACAAACTACGGTTGAATGCCGAGCTTAAATATCACGAACGTGATAATAGAACACCGGTGCAGACCTATAACTTTGTAGTTCTGGATTCAGACTCCTTCACCGGGACTGCAACAAACCGTCCATACAGCTATAAGAACGGTCGTTTCAAGCTGGATGCCAACTACCGTTTCAACGCTATTACCAGCTTACGTGGCGGTTACAAATATGATGAAATGAATCGCAGCTACACCAATGCAGAACGCGAGACCACGAAGGAAAATACATTGTTCGCCAAGTGGAAAGTGAAAGCTCACTCGACCGTCGATATTATGCTTGATGCCGAAACCAGCAAAAGAGATGGTAGCGACTACAATCCTCTGCCCAATGAAAACCCTGCTATGCGCAAGTACTACCTTGCCGACCGCAACCGAGACACCATAGGCGCAGCCATTGATTATATGGCCACCGAAAAATTGTTCTTCAGTCTGAAGACTGACTACCATAAGGATGATTACGAAAATTCCACTATCGGTCTGACTGAAGCAGACAACCCGGTCTTTACCGTCGACTTCTCTTATCAGCCACGCCACAATATCAGCACTTATGGTTATTATACCTACGAAAATTACTACTCCAGCCAGACCAGTCAGAACGTTTCAACCTCAACATCAACCAGTTACTGGCAAGCCGATTTTGATGACACGTTCAACACCCTCGGTCTTGGTGCAACATTTACTGATCTCGGTAAATGGGGTGTCGGTGCAGACATCTTATACAGCCAATCCATCGGCGCAATCGTAATGACAGACATCGCTAATCCCGGCACAGAAGGTCAGTACCCGGATACTGAATCATTACTCAGGAGTTTTAAACTCTGGGCCAGTTATGACTATAACAAACAGCTCACCTACAAACTGGGTTACCGATTAGAAAAATTCAGTGCTGACAACTGGGCCATTGATGGCTTACAACCCTACGATCCTTCGAACGCCGCAAACATCCTGCTGCTTGGTAATGAATCCCCGGACTACAATGTTTATGTGATTACCGCATCGGTCAGTTACCGATATTAACCGCCAGCATTAATAAGTGGCAGGCGTCAGTAGCAGACGTTGGCGGCAGACAATAGTAACAGCATGTAACCATTACCAAAGATAGTCATTGCCTGACCTCACACCCATCAGTTCAGAAATAATCCCGTCAAAATTCATACCAAGCGACTCTGGTGACAAAGTCGAGCAGCTGCCAAAGGATCTTGAATCAAACACAAAGCTCCTTCACTTCATTCAGGACAGAATTACGTTAACGGGACAGCAGACGGGTTTATTTCTTTTCAAAAAAACCTCTAGAAAAATAACGGACCGGAAATGCCGGCGCGCTTATTCAGGTCACAGGGGGCGATACATCGGTTACCGAGGAAA
>CAJXZZ010000016.1 GCA_913065105.1 uncultured Gammaproteobacteria bacterium
ATTTCTGCAATACTGATTTCAGCAGCCGGCCTTGCCAGGCGATAGCCGCCGCCCGGACCACGAACGCCTTTTACCAGGCCACTCTTTCGTAATTTGGCAAATAACTGCTCTAGATAGGATAAAGAAATGCCCTGACACTGGGAAATATCGGCCAATGTTACTGGACCTGCTTTATCGTGAATAGCGAGATCTAGCATGGCAGTTACACTGTAACGGCCTTTTGTTGATAAACGCATGAGTAAACCTCATAATTCCTGACTGTTTTAGTAGGTTAATACTACTAATACCTAGTAAAATAGTCAAGTATTACCTTTGGGGTTATAGCTTATAGATTCAAGGGATTGTTTTTTAAATGATTGACTGCGTAAGTTTTCTCCATGAAAAAGTAACTTTTAATGGAGCATCTTTCTCTGCAACGGCGCCTCAGCGAGGCAAATGGTAAAGCGAAGCAGCGGCCAGTTCACGCGTATATTCATGCTGAGGATTATCAAAAACGTCATCAACAAATCCCTGTTCAACCATTTTCCCCTCTCGCATAACGATGACACGATGAGACATAGCTCGTACAACACGCAAATCATGGCTAATAAACAGGTAACTTAAGCGATGTTTTTCCTGAAGCTGCGCTAACAATGCCAATACCTGCTTCTGTACCGACACATCCAGTGCACTGGTTGGTTCATCCAATAAAATAACATCAGGCTCAAGCACTATGGTGCGCGCTATGGCGATGCGCTGGCGTTGGCCACCAGAAAATTCGTGCGGATAACGCCATAAAACATCTTCGTCTAAACCAACCTCTTCTAATACATCAAATATTTTAGCCTGTCGTTGACTGGCATTTAAATCTGGAAAATGTAATTTCAATCCTTCTTCAATAATTTGTTGCACTGTCATTCTTGGTGAAAGTGAAGAGAAAGGATCCTGGAAAACAATCTGGAAATGACGCCGTAGTGGCCGCATATACTTTTCACTAAACGCCGAAACATTTTTTTCCTTAAAATAAATTTCACCTTGTGATGATAACAGTCTAAACATTGCCAGGCCCAGTGTGGTTTTACCTGAACCAGACTCACCGACTATGCCCAGTGTTTCACCAGAATATAATGACAGGGTTATATCGTCGACTGCTTTAACCTCGTCGACCTTGCGTTTGAAAAAACCTTTATAGATCGGAAAATAACAACGAAGATTCTCTGCACGAAGCACCAGGTTAGAACTTGCTTCTACAGTAGTGATTTTTTTATCAGGCTCACTATCGAGCAAGAATTTTGTGTATTCATTTTGTGGTTGCGCAAATAATTTATCGGTTTCATTGCTTTCAACTATTTTCCCGTCTTGCATGACACAGACACGGTTAGCAAATCGTCTCACCAGGTTTAAATCATGAGTGATCAACAATACTGACATGCCCGTTTCCTGCTGTATCTCATGAAGCAGGTCGAGTATTTGCTGCTGAATAGTCACATCCAGAGCGGTGGTCGGTTCATCTGCAATTAACAATAACGGATCGCAGGCTAATGCCATCGCTATCATCACACGTTGTCGCTGACCACCTGAAAGCGCATGTGGAAAAACATCTACCTTTTGTTCAGGCTGTCGAATCCCAACTCTATCCAGTAACTCGATCACACGATTTTGCTTATCTTTTTTATTTAAATTTTGATGTAAGTTGAGTACTTCTTCTATTTGTTGGCCAACGGTAAATACCGGATTCAATGATGTCATCGGCTCCTGAAAGATCATAGAAATATCTTTACCACGAACATCCTGAATCCCCGACTGGCTCAAAGTCAATAAATTTTTCCCCTGAAAATCGACGCTACCGTCTGAATAGATGGTATTTGCTTCATCATGTAATCGCAATAAAGATAACGCTGTCACTGATTTGCCCGAGCCAGATTCACCAACGATAGCCAAATTTTCACCGGCAAAAATATCAAAACTTATATCATCAATAATGTTCACCAGACCATTTTGCGTATTGAATGATACGCTTAAGTCTTTTACAGATAATAATTTTTGTTTTGTGTTCATGGTTTTATTGGTCGCTACGTATCGGTGTAAATAATTCTGGTGTTATTAAACTTTTCGTGTGTCTAAGGCTTCTCGCAAAGCTTCACCGATAAAGATCAGTAACATCAAGGTGCCGACGAGAACAACAAAAGCACTTAGCGATAACCACCAGGCTTCGATATTTTCTTTTCCTTGCGCCAGTAATTCGCCCAGACTCGGTGTCGTTGGTGGCACACCTAAACCTAAAAAATCCAGACTCGTCAGAGCAAGGATTGCGCCACTAATCCTGAAGGGTAAAAAGGTAATCACCGGTGTTAAGCTGTTAGGTAACAGATGTTTACTCATGATGGAAAAATTAGTTAAACCCATTGCTCTAGCTGAACGTACATAATCCAGGTTTCTACCACGGAGAAACTCAGCACGCACATAATCTGACAACCCCATCCAGCCAAACAACGATAACAATATAATCAATAACCAGATACTCGGCTGAAATATCGATGCAAAAATAATCAGTAGATATAGCTCTGGCATCGATGACCAGACTTCGATCACACGCTGCATGATCAGATCTGTTTTACCAGAAAAATAGCCCTGCACTGCGCCAGCTGCAATACCGATGACAACACCGATCACCATAAGCGCTAACGCGAACCAGACAGATATTCGAAAGCCATAAATAACACGTGCCAATACATCACGTCCACGGTCATCTGTACCAAGATAATTCTGCCCCGATGGTGGTGCCGGGTTTGGCAGATCACTGACAAAATTAATGGTATTGTAACTGTAAGGAATGGGTGGCTCGATCATCCAGTTGCTATCACGTGTTAACTGGTCGCGAACAAAACCGTCGGTGTAATCTGCTTCAGTATCAAAATCACCACCAAACGTTGTTTCAGGATAAATTTTGAAAACAGGAAAATAATATTCGTCGTCATAATTTATCACCAACGGTTTATCATTGGATAAAACTTCTGCAAAGAAACAGAGTACAAATAGAATACTGAATATCCATAAACTGACGTAGCCACGACGATTTGATCTAAATCGCAACCATGCACGCCGCCCCGGAGATAACCCTGTTATTTTATTATTGTTTACTTTATTCATAAGCAGTTTCTGAGTCCGGAAATATGATTAGTTATCGACAGAGTCAAAATGAATACGTGGATCAATCAAGACATAACTTAAATCAGCTAATAACTTGGCGATCAACCCCAGAATGGTAAATAAAAACAACGTCCCCAATACCACTGGATAATCACGTTTGAGTACAGATTCATAAGAAAGCAGTCCTAAGCCATCGAGCGAAAAAATTGTCTCGATCAACAGGCTTCCAGTAAAAAACGCACCAATAAATGCTGCGGGGAATCCCGTTATCAAGGGAATAATGGCGTTTCTAAAAACATGACGATACAACACCGCGCTGTCTGAAAGCCCTTTTGCTTTTGCAGTTAACACATATTGTTTTCGAATCTCTTCGATAAAACTATTTTTGGTAAGCATGGTCATTACCGCAAAACTACCGATGACAGAAGCAGTAATTGGTAATACCATATGCCATAGATAATCGGTTATCTGTTTGTACCAGGGAAGACTGTCCCAGTTATCTGAAACCAGACCACGCAGTGGAAAGATATCAAAAAAGCTGCCGCCGCCAAAAAACACCAACAAGGTAATACCAAGTACAAACCCGGGAATGGAATAACCTATCAAGATAAAACTACTCGTGACAACATCGAAAGTGCTGCCATCTCGTATTGCTTTGGTGATACCAAGTGGGATACAGGTTGAATAAACTATTATAAAACTCCACACGCCCAGGCTGATCGAAACCGGCAGTTTGGAAATAACGAGATCGACGACAGATTCATTATGAAAATAACTATCACCGAAATCAAAACTTAAATAGTTTTTCATCATGATGACAAAACGTTCGTGAACGGGTTTATCAAATCCGTACAGAGCTCGAATCTCTTCGATATACTCTTCATCTAGGCCAGTAGCGCCTCGGTATAAACCGCTGGTTCCACTGCTCGCCTCACCGACACCGTGTTTACCTTCCAGCTGACTGACGAGCTGTTCTACGGGGCCACCAGGGACAAACTGCGTAACCGCAAAAGTAATTAACATGACGCCAAACAGCGTAGGTATCATTAATAAAATTCGTTTTAATATATAAGAGAACATAGATTATCTATAGGATTTCCAGGATAAAAGTAACGAGTTAAAAACACTGGCAACGCCCTACGCCAGCCAGCATTCTTTTTCTATAATTTTTCATTGCTTTTTAATCCACCAGGCTTTTAGCAACCAGCTTGTCGGATCGTAATATAAAGGTTGTGTTTCTGGCACGCCAAATTTATCCCAGTAAGCAACACGGTGAACATTGATATACCAGTTCGGCACTAGATATTCACCATATAAAAGTACACGATCCAGTGCGCGCGACGCTATTACTACTTCTTCACGATCTTTTGCCTGAATAATAGCTGATACCAAATCATCAACAACGGGACTAGATATTCCCGGCAGGTTATTGGAACCTTTTATATCAGCCGAACTAGAAGTAAACATATTCATCAGTTCATTGCCAGGTGATACCGACGATGAAAAACTGGTAACCACCATATCAAAATCAAATGTATCTAACCTGCGTTTATACAGTGATGAATCAACTTTTCTGTAATTGGTTTCAATACCCAATTTTTTTAAATTATGCGCGTAAGGTGCAATAATTCTATCGAAGCCATTCTGTACCAGTAGAATATCCAGGTTGAATGGTTCACCCTGCTGATTTTTGAGCACACCCTGCTGGATAGTCCAGCCTGCTTCTGCAAGTAGATCTCGCGCCTCGATCAAATTTTTTCGTAAACTGCTCGGCGCTATTGTTGTGGCAGGCTGCCATGGTTTGGTAAATATCTCTACGGGTAGTTGGTCGCGATATTTCTCCAACAGAGCCAGTTCCTTTCCTTTTGGTAACCCTTCCGCGGCGAGCTCACTGTTACTAAAATAACTGCCCGCGCGAACATATTGATTGTAGAAAAGTTTGGCATTTGCCCATTCAAAATCGTAAGCCAGACTTAATGCACGCCTGACACGGACATCTTTAAATTTATCTCTACGCGTATTGAAGGCAAAACCCTGCATACCGGCGTTGTTCTTATGCGTTAGTTCTGTCTTATTTATTTTTCCAGAGTCGTATTGCGGGCCATTATGTGATCGTGCCCAGCGCTTTGAATAGTTTTCAAAAAAGAAATCAAACTCACCAGCTTTAAATGCTTCAAGCGCGATAGTCGAATCCTTATAATATTTATAGGTTATACGCTGATAATTAAACATACCTTTACGAACCGGCAAAGTTTTTGCCCAATAGTCAGGGTTTTTAACATAGTTAATACTTTTACCTCGATCATATTCATCGACAAGATAAGGACCACTAGCGACAGGTTTCACATCACTAAGTTTGTCAAAGGTTAGATCCTTTGCCCATTTTTTAGAAAAAATTGGGATCTCACCAACGATCATATGTAATTCACGATTTTTATTTTTGAAGTCAAAACGAACCGTTAATCGATCGATCACCGTAGCAGATTCTACATCTGCATAATAAACACGATATTGAGGATGCGCTGCTTTGCTCATCAAAGTATCAAACGAATATTTAACATCTTCTGCAGTAATCGCATCACCATTAGAGAATCTTGCCAATGGATTAATATGAAATGTCACTGATAAGCCATCTTCCGCCAGATAAAAATCATCAGCAATCAAACCATATTCAGTGAAGGGTTCATCCAGGCTTTTTTCCAACAAACTTTCAAATACTAGAAGACTCAGGCCGCCTGCAGAAATGCCTTTCAGTAAATACGGGTTCAGGCTATCGAAAGTACCTAGACCCATCATTATTAATTCTCCCTGTTTAGGCGCATCAGGGTTCACGTAGTCAAAATGGCCGTAATCAGCCGAATACTTTGGCTCATACCCCATACCCATAGCAGGTACAGCCTGAGAATTTACGGGCAGAAAAAACACGAAAAAGAAGAATGTTTTGTATTTAATATCCAATATTCGACTTAACATTACTTTATAGTTTTATTGTTGATGTATTTATTGGCTACATTTGTAGTTGCATTTACGGGCACAATCCGCCTAACATGTGCCATCTCAGTTTACAGCACAGACAAACAACTGGCTAACAATAACAATATAAATATGGGGAGCGACCAATGGGTTTTTTAACCGGCAAACGAGTATTAATTTTTGGAGTTGCGAGTAATCGCTCAATCGCCTGGGGCATTGCTAAAGCCATGCATCGCGAAGGTGCTGAACTTGCATTTGCCTATATGGGTGAACGCCTAAAAGAGCGCGTCGAAAAATTAGCCGGCGAATGTGATTCAGACATCGTTGTACCATGCGACGTAGAAGATGATGAACAGATCGAAGCGGTTTTCGAACATCTCGATGACTACTGGGATAGCCTCGACATCATCGTGCATTCAGTTGCATTTGCTCCAAAAGAAATGCTCGAAGGTGATTACCTGGACAATATCACTCGCAAAGGTTTCAATACTGCACACGACATCAGCTCATACAGTCTTGCGGCAATTGCTAAAGCCGGTCGTCACATGATGCAAAATCGTGAAGATGCAGCCATTATCACCATGAGTTATCTCGGCGCAGTACGTGCATTCCCGGGTTATAACGTTATGGGTCTGGCAAAGGCCAGTCTTGAAGCCAATGTACGCTATCTGGCACATTCTTTAGGCCCTGAAGGTATTCGGGTTAATGCGATTTCTGCCGGTCCAATCAAAACGCTTGCAGCAAAAGGCATCTCAGGATTCAACAAGATTATCGAACATGTAGAACAAAGCGCTCCACTACGCCGTAACATAACCATTGATGAAGTGGGTAATGCGTCTGCATTCCTTTGCTCACCTCTAGCAAGCGGGATTACTGGTGAGATAATGTATGTAGATGCGGGTTATCATACTGCTGGTCTGATGGGTGACATTTCAGAATAAGACAGTTTTCCATTCTCGCTGATAAAAAAGGCCGGTTGATCGTCATGACGATCAACCGGCCTTTTTTATCATGGTTCAATCATGCTCGCGCCATCTAAAGCAGTCGTGTTTGCTCTCCTTCAAGCCGCGCAATCGTTACCGCAGCACATGAGTCACTGAACACATTCACAGCAGTCCTACACATATCCAGGACACGATCGACAACGAGGATCAAACCTATTGCTTCCAGCGGCAATCCTATTGCGGCTAAAATGATAGTAATAGCAACGAGACTTGCTGAGGGTATGCCAGCAACACCTATAGACGTAAGCAAAGCAACCAAAACGATGGTGAACTGTGTCGTAATATCCAGAGATAGTCCATAAGCCTGCGCGATAAACATCGCCGCTACACACTCATATAATGCAGTACCATCCATGTTGATGGTTGCCCCCAGAGGTAAAGTAAAACCGGCGACCTGATTTGATACGCCGGCACGTTTCTCAACGCAATCCATGGTAATAGGCAATGTGGCAGAGGAAGAACTTGTGGAGAATGCTGTTAATAAGGCGGGTAACATTGCTTTAAAATGTTTTGCTGGTGAAACATGCGCAAGATAACGCAACACAGCAGGCAAAAACAATAGCATGTGCACAGCTAAAGCCAATAATACCGTTACAAAGAACAGCGCTAACGGCTCAAACGCTTCAATACCAGAGATCATTATTACTTTTGTTACCAGAGCATAAACACCTATTGGCGCAAACTTCATGATTAAGTCTGTCATCATCATCATGATGCCCAACAGACCCTGCCAGAAATCTTTATGCACACGTCCTGACGAACCATCGAGCTTAGAAACAAAAAAACCAAAAATCAAACTGAAAAAGATCAGCCCCAACATCTGCCCATTTGCAGCTGCAGTAATTATATTAGGAGGTACCATTCGAAGCAGTACTTCGGCGATATCCGCCGCACCTTTATCACCGACTTTACTGATCACATCATCAGTTTCTGACGATAACCCGATTATATGACGCGCCGGTTCACCATCAACGATTCCTGGCTGTAATAAATTGACAAAAAACAGCCCGATTAAGATTGCAATTAAACTGGTTGTCGCATAATACAAAAGTGTCTTTGAGCCAAGACGGCCTAGAGTATCGCCGCTAAGGTTCATCATGCCTGTGATAATTGAAGCCATGACAAGTGGCACAATTAACATTTTCAAAGCATTTAAAAATAGCGTGCCAAAAAAGATTAAAACAGAAAGAAAGGAAATACCAAAAAGGGAGAAGGTTTGATCGATGACAAGACCAGAAAAAATCGCAAGAGCAAGTGCAATCAGTATCTGCCAATGTAAAGCAATTTTTTTAGTTGCCACAATGCTCCTCTTGTTGCTTTATATACTGGCTATTGGTTTGCGCTTAACTCAGAGACTTAACTTTCACCACCACCCGAGGTGATACATCTAAAATATAGGACAGTATTTCTCTGTGTCTCTGCAGGTTTATTTTTTACGCTTTGCTATAAAAGTATTTATCTATCTAACATACGCTTGTTCACTTGAATATCAGCGCTATCTTTTATAGCCAGTAAAGCGTTGGTAAAATCGCGGGTAGCGTTTTCTCTTAAAGCTTCACTCTTAACTGCTTCCAGTTTATCCTGAGCAATAACATCTGGTGGGTTTACTTTGGTCAATACGACCAATGCAACATCTCCCGTCATAAGATCAACTTCTTTAACCGATGGTTTTCCATCCTGAGCTAATGTGATATCAAATGCATTATATAAAATTGATGGTTCACTCACTTTTGCACTATCTCTACGACTCAACGATGTTATTACTTCGATGTTGATGCCATCACCTTTTAGCGTATCGATAGATTCGCCCGCTTCAATTCTAGACTTTACGTCCAAAGCAGCAGCTTTCGTCTGTTTATGACCATTTTGAACTTTTACTATATTTTCTATTTTTGAACTTACGGCTTCTAACGGAACAGCTGTGGCAGGTACATGTTCGTTTAAACGTAAAACAACAACGTACTTTGGACTAATCTCAATAACATCACTATTGCTGCCCTGCTCTAACACCAGTGATGAAAAAGCAATATTTCGTACTTTTTCATTGTCGGCGATACCTTCGCCTTTAAAGCGAGTAAAATGATTTGTACTTATCAGTTTAAGCCCAAGTTCCTCAACAGCTACATCGAGATTATCAGGATTTTCATAAGTAGTTGATGCAAGTCTTTCACTTAAATCGTAAAACATAGAAGCCACAGCATCTGTCTTCAATTCATCTTCAAATTCGTAGCGTTTGATACTTAATAATTCGACAGGCTCACTTCGAACATCATCAAGTTTAATTAAATGGTAACCAAACTGCGTTTCCACAACGTCGCTGGTTGAACCTTTTTTCATGTCAAACAACGTTTGTTCAAACGGTTTAACCATTTCACCTAACGCCACCCAGCCTAAATCACCACCTTCAGTCGCCGAACCCTGGTCCTGAGAATGTTGTTTTGCCAGAGCAGAAAAATCAGCACCATTCTCAAGTTCTTGTTTAAGTGCTTCTATCTTAATTTTTGCCACTGCTTTATCTTCGGCACTGCCTCCAATAACTGTAGACAACAAAATATGCCTGGCTTTGCGTTCTTCTCGGCCGCTGATGCTCGCCACATAGTCGTCATACATCTCCTGAATCTGAATTTCATCAACAGTAACATTAGCTGCTAACGAATCAGAAGTGATTTCAATATAATCGACTTTTATTTTTTCTGGCAGCATGAAGCGCTGTTTATTTTCTTCGTAATACTGTTTGATTTCTTCATCGTCAGGCTTTGATGCTGTAGAAAAATAATCGGACTTAAATGTAAGAACGCTAATGTCACGTGTTTGCTCATTCAATGCTGCCAGATCATTCACTTCCTTTTTGGTTGCAAAAGACGAATTCGCAATAGCTGACTGCATCTGCTGCAATCGTAGTTCGTTCCTCAAAGCATGTTCGTACACTGGTATGCTCATGCCGATAGAAGCCACGCTTGTCTCAAAACGCGCCCGGTCAAATATGCCATCGATAGTATACAATTGTCTGATCCTTTCAGATAAAACCAAATCTGAAATTCTATAACCACTATCGTAAGTCACATCTTCGAGCAATCGTTGGTTGATTAGCTGCGTTAATGTACGTTCACGTAATATTTTTTCATCCACAGGAAGCTTGCCGCCATTTTGGCGCAAGATTGCCTGACGTTGCATAGAAACGCTACGCTCAAGTTCATTTGCCGATATTTCCATGTCATTAACTTTGGCAGCAAACATAGGACCGGTGTCATCCAGATAAGACTGGATACCCCAAAGGGCGAAAGGTAAACCAATCAAAACAACAATAACAATACCTAACCAACCTTTAATTCGATCATTTATAGCTTGTAACATAGTTTTTCTACTGCCTTAAAAGTTAACGTGGGAAATTAACACGGAAAAATATAACCAGGGTGGGATTATACCTAAAACACTCAGCTTGTAAGGTATAGCATAAAAATAAATTCATATTTTTTATGAAGTAGACACAAACGATTAGATATCTTGCTGATCAGCAAAGAGTAAGTCAGGGGATGAGAATCTGGGAATAAATAATGACAAATGCCACACAAAACTAACGTTAAGTCGTTAGCCTTATGTGGCACTGCACTATATATATGGCGGACCGGACGGGATTCGAACCCGCGACCTCCGGCGTGACAGGCCGGCATTCTAACCAGCTGAACTACCGGTCCGTACTTGGTGGGTGCTGAGGGAGTCGAACCCCCGACATTCGCCTTGTAAGGGCGACGCTCTACCAGCTGAGCTAAGCACCCTGTCTGGAAGGCGCGCTAGTTTACTGCATCCTTTAAGGCTTTACCAGGCTTAAATGCTGGCACTGTTGCTGCAGCGATTTGAATCTCTGCGCCTGTTTGAGGATTGCGTCCTGTTCTTGCTGCTCTTTGACGTACAAGGAATGTACCAAAGCCAACAACACCAACTTGTTCGCCTTTGGCTAATGTGCCTGTAATTGTTGTGAGTACTGCATCAAGTGCACGAGCAGCATCAGCTTTAGTTATTCCCGCTGCTTCCGCAACAGCATCAGTAAGTTCTGTTTTATTCATCGATTACTCCCATAATGTGGTGTTTTTAAAAGAAGACCTTAGTAGAAGTTATTATTTTAATTTTGATTCCCAGAAGAAAAATTCAGGAACCTCACAAAGGTAACTACCAAAGTTTTACTAAGCGAGATTTATACAGTGAGTTAATGAACGTGTCAACGCCAAACCAGCAAAAACACTGGCATTTCAAGCTTTTTTAGCAATAAAAAAGCAAATGTATTCAATAAATACATTTGCTTAACAGAAAATTAATTCGTTAGAAAATTAATACATACTACTTTATTTAATGATGCAAAGTAGTGCCTGCTTTTTTATTTTTTGATGTGCTCGCTGATTTTTCATCGGATTTTTTTTCTCCTTCAGATCCATCATCTTTTAATGGTTTCGGCATTTCAGTAAGTGCCAGTTCCAGCACTTCATCAATCCAGCGCACCGGTTTTACATCAAGTTTACTTAAAATGTTTTTCGGTATTTCTACCAGATCCTTTTCATTTTCATACGGAATCAATACCGTTTTAATTCCTGCACGATGCGCAGCAAGTAATTTTTCTTTTAAACCGCCTATCGGTAACACTTCACCGCGTAATGTAATCTCACCGGTCATAGCAACGTTTGCATTCACTGGTTTTTTTGTTATCGATGAAGCGAGTGCAGTGCACATACCTACGCCGGCACTTGGCCCATCCTTAGGTGTGGCGCCCTCAGGTACATGTACGTGAATATCTATCGCATCCTGAAAATCTGGTTTCAACCCTAACGTTGCCGCACGACTACGAATCACAGTCATTGCTGCCTGTATCGACTCCTGCATCACATCACCTAACTGACCAGTATAAGAAAGTTTTCCTTTACCTGGCATCACAGCTGACTCGATGGTCAGAAGCTCACCACCGACCTCTGTCCAGGCAAGACCGTTGACCTGTCCAATTTGATCGTTATCTTCAACAACGCCATAACGGAAACGTTTAACACCAAGATATTTTTCCAGTGTTTTTGGCGTTACTTTGGTTGTTTTTTCTGCCGATTTCTTGGCAAGCAGAACCTCTTTAACAACCTTACGGCAAATTTTTGCAATTTCACGCTCGATGCTGCGTACGCCTGCTTCACGGGTATAGTAGCGAACGATATCACGCAATGCTGCATCATTAACCTGCAACTCACCTTCTTTTAACCCATTGTTTTTCATCTGTTTAGGCAACAGGTAAGCTTTGCCAATCTCTACTTTTTCATCTTCGGTGTAACCGGGAAGACGAATGACTTCCATACGATCTAACAATGGACCGGGGATATTCATGCTATTAGCCGTAGCCACAAACATAACATCTGACAGGTCAAAATCTACTTCCAGGTAGTGATCTGCAAACGTATGATTTTGTTCTGGATCCAGAACTTCTAATAATGCTGAAGCTGGATCACCGCGGAAATCGGCGGCCATTTTGTCAATTTCATCAAGCAGAAATAACGGGTTACGTGTGCCTACTTTGCTCAGGTTCTGAATGATTTTTCCTGGCAACGAACCGATGTAAGTACGGCGATGACCACGGATCTCAGATTCATCACGTACACCACCCAGTGCCATACGTGTATATTTACGATTTGTCGCTCTGGCGATTGAACGTCCTAATGAGGTTTTACCCACACCTGGAGGGCCGACCAAACATAAAATCGGACCCTTTAATTTCTTCACGCGCGTTTGCACAGCCAGATATTCCAGGATACGTTCTTTAACTTTATCCAGTCCATAATGATCTTCATTAAGCACTTTCTCAGCAGCTGCGAGACTATGACTAATTTTTGATTTTTTCTTCCAGGGGCAGTCGACCAGCCAGTCGATGTAGTTGCGCACTACCGTTGCTTCAGCCGACATAGGAGACATCATTTTCAGTTTATTTAACTCACTGTCTGCTTTTTTTCTGGCCTCTTTACTCATGCCAGACTTTTCGATACGCTGCTCCAGTTCTTCAACTTCGTTAGGCGTATCTTCCATATCACCCAGTTCTTTCTGAATAGCTTTCATCTGCTCATTCAGATAATACTCACGTTGGCTCTTTTCCATCTGCTGTTTAACACGGCCACGGATACGCTTCTCAATCTGAAGCATATCAATCTCACCGTCGATTAATTTCATAATGTACTCTAAGCGTTGCTGTACATTAAAAATTTCAAGAATTTTCTGCTTTTCATCAAGCTTCAACGACATATGCGCTGCAATGGTATCGGAAAGACGCGACGGCTCATCAATACCGGCTAATGAGGTCAAAATCTCAGAAGGCACTTTTTTATTGAGTTTCACATATTGATCAAACACGCTCAGTGTTGAACGCGAGAGTATTTCGAGCTCCTGATCATCTTTGGCAACGTCATCATCCATCAGGCTATAACCGGCAACAAAAAAGTCACCGCTTTCTCTCATGCCTTCGATTTGCGCACGTTGAGCACCTTCAACCAGTACCTTGATGGTGCCGTCAGGTAGTTTTAGTAACTGAAGAATGGTAGCTAGTGTGCCAATTTCATGAACATCTTCGATATTTGGGTCGTCAATGTCAGCACTCTTTTGAGCAACAAGCAAAATCTGCTTGTTATCCTGCATGGCGGCATCTAATGCCTGAATGGATTTATCACGACCAACGAATAGAGGAATGACCATGTGTGGATAAACCACCACATCACGCAAGGGTAAAACGGGAACTTCAGAAGATTGTGTTGCAGTCACTTCTGGAACTTTTTTGCTAGCCATGGCTACCTCTAATTAATATTCGTTAAGATTAAGTGTAGTCAAACGCAAAGCTTTTCAAGTGCATTAGTAATAAAAAATTTGATTTTATTACAAGCTATTGTTTTTAAGTTGTTTCTGATATTTTCTGGTTAATCGCCACCCAAATTAATCACCTATCTAACTAACCTGACTAATTAATTATTTTCCTGGATCTGTTTTTTCTGCGGCTCGCCACCCTCGTACACCAGATAGGGCTGATTATTGCCGTCGACCACTGCCTCATCTATAACTACTTTAGACACGCCTTCTAATGAAGGTAATTCATACATGGTATCTAACAGTAAATTTTCCAGTATGGTACGTAATCCACGTGCGCCAGTTTTACGATCCATGGCTTTCTTCGCAATGGCGTGCAGTGCTTCTTCACGAATCTCAAGCTCACTACCTTCCATTTCTATCATTTTCCCATACTGCTTACTTAGCGCATTTTTTGGTTGCGTCAGGATAGTCACCAACGCATCTTCGTCCAGCTCTTCCAGGGTTGCGACTACGGGTAAACGACCAACAAATTCAGGAATTAGGCCATAGGTAATCAGATCATCAGCTTCTAGCTCATCGATAACTTCATGCGCCTTACGCTGCTCTTCTTTTGTTCTAACTTCTGCACCAAAACCGATACCGCCTTTTTCAGAACGGTTGAGGATGACCTTATCAAGTCCTGCGAATGCGCCACCGCAGATGAATAAAATATTTGCGGTATCAACCTGCAGGAACTCCTGCTGCGGATGTTTACGACCGCCTTGCGGAGGAACAGAAGCTACGGTACCTTCGATCAGCTTCAATAATGCTTGCTGCACACCTTCGCCTGAAACATCGCGCGTTATTGACGGGTTGTCAGATTTTCGTGAAATCTTATCTATTTCGTCGATATAGACGATACCTGTTTGCGCCTTATCGACATCATAATCACATTTTTGCAGTAATTTCTGAATGATGTTTTCTACATCTTCACCGACATAACCTGCCTCTGTCAGCGTAGTCGCATCAGCGATAGTAAAAGGCACATCAAGCAATCTTGCCAGTGTCTCGGCAAGCAATGTCTTACCGCAACCCGTCGGTCCAATCATTAAGATGTTACTTTTGGATAACTCGATATCGTCTTTTTTATGTTTAACTTCCAGACGCTTGTAATGGTTGTATACCGCAACAGAAAGTACCTTCTTTGCGCGTACCTGACCAATAACATAATCATCAAGTATCGCATTGATTTCGTGAGGTGTTGGTAACTTCTTGATTGCAGTAGTGGTTTCGTCTTCCAGTTCTTCCAGAATGATGTCGTTACATAACTCGACACATTCATCACAAACATAAACCGACGGACCTGCGATTAACTTTTTAACTTCATGCTGACTCTTGCCGCAGAAAGAACAATAAAGAAGTTTCTCTGAATCATTACCGGTGGTTTTTCTATCGTCACTCATAATCTTTCTCTCAACACATCTTAGATCTCAAATATAACTACAACCTTGCCTATTCATGGACAATCTTTCAAGTATATTTGCAGGTAAATACTAAAAATATCGTCATTTACACTAGACCATAGCGCATAGCGATAATTCATACTGGATTTAGGCTAATTTTCGGATAAAAATTAAGCAAAATTCCCTATTAAGCCTAATTTCAATAATGACAAAGCAATAAATGACCCGAAAGTGGTCAGATTGCAATTTTTGCGGACTATTTACGTGTATTTAATACTTCGTCAATAATTCCGTATTCTAGTGCTTGTTGAGCACCCATGAAATTATCGCGTTCAGTGTCCTTGTCTATGGTCTCGAGAGTTTGACCACTGTGATTTGCTAGCAACTGGTTTAATTGCTCGCGAATTTTTAAAATTTCCTTGGTATGTATTTCAATATCTGAAGCCTGCCCCTGATAGCCACCTAAAGGCTGATGTATCATAACGCGAGAGTATGGCAGTGAATAACGCTTGCCTTTAGTGCCAGCAGCCAACAACACTGCTCCCATGCTGGCCGCCTGGCCGATACACAAGGTGCTGATATCAGGTTTTATAAATTGCATAGTGTCATATATAGCCAATCCTGCGGTAACCGAACCACCAGGTGAGTTGATATATACTGAAATATCTTTATCCGGATTTTCTGATTCTAAAAAGAGCAGCTGAGCGACGATAAGATTTGCCATGTGGTCTTCAACCTGACCGACGATAAAAATCACGCGTTCCTTAAGGAGACGAGAATAGATGTCATAAGAACGCTCTCCGCGAGGAGTTTGCTCTATAACCATAGGAACCAGGTTTAATGATGTCGCTACTGACGCGCTATTAGAATTATTATTTACCATTACTTATACCCTTATTGATCCACTGACGCTGACATAAACCAGTAGTTTCTTTTAAAAACTAATTATTATGCGTTATTTACCTTCAGGATTCATTACTTCATCAAAACTACTGCTTTTAGAAGTAATAGTTGCCTGCTCTACAAGCCAGTCAACAACCATATCTTCCATAACCAGTGTTTGAACACCGCCTAACAGTTCCTGATTTCCCATATAATAACTAACAAACTCATCAGGGTCATCATAGTCTTTTGCCATGTCTTCGATGCGCGATTTAATCATATCAGCATCAATTTTTATGGCTGAAATTTTGGCAACTTCTGCCAGAAGCATGCCCAATTGAACACGGCGTTTTGCATCAACCATAAACAAATCCACGGGCAGATCACGGCCCGGCGCCTGCGCTTCAGTTTGTTTTTGTAGTGTTGCTGCTTCCTGATTCACAACTGCTGATGGTACATCTACTGGATTTGCACTAACCAGCGCGTCCATTACTTTACCTTTTAATGAGGAACTCAAACGTTTAGCTAACTCACGCTCCATGTTTGCTTTAATTTCCGTTTTCAGCTGGCCTGCATCGCCACTCTCTACACCAAATGCTTTAGCAAATTCTTCATCGATCTCAGGTAGTTTTGGCTCTTCTACTTTTTTAACGGTAACAGCAAACTCTGCTTCTTTACCCGCCAGTTCTTTTGCTGCATAGTCATCAGGAAACGGAACTTTAAATGTGGTTTCTTCAGAAGCTTTCAGACCAGTCAATTTTTCTTCAAATCCAGGAATCATCTGACCGCCACCAAGTACCATGGGCATATCATTAGCACTGCCACCATCAAATTTTTCACCGTCAATGCTACCTATAAAATCAATACTTATGCGGTCTCCATCAGCAGCAGCACGACCAACTTCTGACCAGTCCATTTTTTGCTTACGCAACACATCAATCATGTTATCAACGTCAGAATCTTCTACACTGGCGTCAAGTTTTTCTATGGAAAGGTCTGCTACTGACGCTAATGCAACCTCGGGGTAAACTTCGAAGGTTGCTGTGTATTCCATCACCTGCCCTAGCAGTAGGTCTTTTGCTTCTATTCTAGGGTCACCTGCTGGATTTAAATTTTCCTGTGTTATGGCTTCACGGAATGTGCGCTGCATTAACTCACCAGCCACTTCCTGCAAGATCGTACCTGAATATTTTTGTTTGATAACCTTAAGAGGAACTTTACCGGGGCGAAAACCATCGACTCGGACAGTGTTCTTTAATGAGTTAAGTCGATTATTAACTTCCAACTCGACGGTTTCTGCAGGGACCTGAACGGTTAATTTACGTTCTAAACCTTCACCTGCTTCAACTGAAACTTGCATAATTACCTCGGTAAATAAAAACTTGATGAATGCCCCAAAAACAGGGTATCACTCATAGAATAATTGGTGCGAAAGGAGAGACTCGAACTCTCACGTCATAAGACACTGGTACCTAAAACCAGCGCGTCTACCAATTCCGCCACTCTCGCATTTTACGTTTCTGATAATAACAAAAAAATGCAGGCATTTCCTGCACAGCCACGTTATCACCAGACTTTTGGTACTCACTTTATGGTGGGTCGTGAGAGACTTGAACTCTCGACCAAGGGATTAAGAGTCCCCTGCTCTACCAACTGAGCTAACAACCCAATAGCTGTATCACTCTCCATCAAAAACTTACATTCCCTTCATTGTATGGGGTGGACGATGGGGCTCGAACCCACGACAACCGGAATCACAATCCGGGACTCTACCAACTGAGCTACGCCCACCATAATTCTTTAATATGCTGGCGTATTGTTTGGTACGCCTGGCAGGATTCGAACCTGCTACCCTCGGCTTAGAAGGCCGATGCTCTATCCGAGTGAGCTACAGGCGCAGAATTTTTAAACCTGTTTAACATAAATTTATATGTTACTTCTTACTAATCACATTTCCATCGTAACCAGTTGTATTATTTGGTCGGGGTAGAGAGATTCGAACTCCCGACATCCTGCTCCCAAAGCAGGCGCGCTACCAGACTGCGCTATACCCCGACACCCTTTATTCTCGCGAATCAAGAGGCGGGGAATATTACGCTGTGCTCAGGCGATGGTCAAGATACTATTTACACCTTGTGGTAACTGTATTTCACATGCGAAAATTGCCCTCTTTCTGAAAAACAATAAAATTAATATGTCAGCACAGATCATAGATGGTAAAGCCATCGCCGCCGAGGTTAGGAATAAGGTTCGCCTGGCTATTGAGCAACGGATCAAAAACAAGCAACGCGCGCCCGGTCTGGCGGTTATCCTAGTCGGCCTTGACCCCGCCTCTCAGGTTTATGTCAGAAAAAAACGTGAAGCCTGTGATGAAGCTGGGTTAATCTCAAAATCGTTTGACCTGGACGAAAGTACAGATCAGCAGACATTATTAGACCTGATCGAAGACTTAAATAATGACGCTAGCATCGACGGCATCCTGGTTCAGCTGCCGTTACCACCACACATCGATGACACTTTAGTGTTAGAAGCTATTCATCCAGATAAAGATGTAGATGGCTTTCACCCTTATAATATAGGCAGACTGGCACAACGCATGCCGACACTTCGCCCCTGCACACCGCATGGCATTATTCATATGCTGGAGAGTATTGGCGAGACCTTTAAAGGCCGCCACGCCGTAGTCGTTGGCGCTTCAAATATTGTCGGCCGCCCGATGAATCTGGAATTATTGCTATCTGGGGCAACGGTTACCGTTACTCATCGATTCACCAAAGATCTGGCTTTACATGTAGCATCTGCCGATATACTTATTGTTGCCGTAGGTAAACCTGGCATAGTTAAAGGTGAATGGGTGAAACCCGGTGCCACTGTAATTGATGTCGGTATCAATCGACTACCAGATGGCAAACTCACCGGTGATGTGGATTTTGAAGCCGCGTCCAAACGCGCTGCGTGGATCACACCCGTACCTGGGGGAGTCGGTCCAATGACCGTTGCCATGTTAATACGCAATACTTTACAAGCCGCTGAGAAACACGACAAGCAGCTTATGTAGATTAGAAATGCACCAGCCCTTTTAATACCAAATCAGCAAAGCTGACAATACCAATAACCTTTTTGTTTTCCACTACCGGCGCACGTGACAAACCAAAATTTTCAAGATAACGCGCGCAATAACGAATATCCATATCAGGATCAACTGAAAATATCGGTTTTGCCATAATCTCGTAAACATTTACACGATCTGGTGACCTGTCTTTTGCCAGCACTTTTTTAGCAATATCTGAAATCAGGACCATCCCGTATTCATCATCATCATGTCGTTTATTGACCACCAGCGATTTAGTCTCAACATGTTTCATGGTACGCAATGCGTCCATTACTGTAACGCGCCCATCAATCATGTCAAAATTATCTTTCATTACATCGCGTACGCGAATTATTTTTCTCTCTGAACTCATCATATCTCTGTCTCCACTACATCAGCTAATTGTTCTATCTGGTGTGCCACGCCTACGGCATCCTCAACATCAATCTGAATAGCAATACCCGTACCCGGTCGTTCTTCAAACTCACCTATCTCTGCAATCTTTTCGAGTATATGCCGGCTTAAATGTTCTTCGACTAAAAACAAAACAACATCACGTTGTGTTTCCAGTGACAGACCAAAAAATGTTTTCTTTTTTTGCGCCAGACCTTCACCTCGCGCATTATTTATAACGGTAGCCCCTGTCGCGCCAGCTTCCCTTGCCGCATCCATTACCGCATCCGTTTTTGAATCTTCAACAAAGGCAATTATCAATTTAAAATGCATAACATGACCCCCTGAATAGTTTTGTGTACTGTATATTCATCTGCGTTAATCCTGTCTGTTTTTTTTACTGCGTGTTTCATTTAAATAAAAATCATCTTGTTTGACTTGTTGCTTTAAAGCACGAGCATCTTTAAATTCTGACAATTGGGCATAGGCCATGACAGAGATAATCGGGCATAAACTGGCAAATGCAATCAAACCAAAACCGTCAATCAACGGGCTACGCCCTGGAACCGTTTCAGCCAGGCCCAAGCCTAAGGCAGCTACCAGTGGCACCGTGACCGTTGACGTTGTCACCCCCCCAGAGTCATAAGCCAAAGGTATAATTAGTTTCGGTGAAAAAAAAGTCTGTATGACAACGATGACATAACCTGTAATGATAAAATAATGCATCGGTACACCAGTAACTATTCGGTAGGTACCCAATGCCAGACCAAATGCGACACCGATCGCTACCGCTATACGTAAACCCCATACACCGATTACACCACCAGAAACATCATTAGCTTTCATGGCCACAGCAATTAACGCCGGTTCTGCGATGGTAGTACCCGCACCGATAGCAAATGCAAAAATATACACCCAGTAATAATCCTGCCACTGCAATTCACCAGTAGTAATACGCACGCTCTGTAAAAATTCCGGGTTGGTTAGCTGTTCCGCCATGCTACGCCCGATCGGAAACAGAGCGTGCTCAAGTCCCAGCAGAAAGAAGGTGATACCGATCAACACATAAAGCATACCGATTAAGACCTGCTTTAGATTTTTAACACGCTTCCTGATTACTAAAAATTGGAAACCGAAAAGGATGACTGCAATAGGCAAAATATCAAAAAAAGTTGCTAGCAATAAGGCAGGAAAATCATTTAGTAACTGCATTAAAATATCATCCCATAAGCGAGTACAAATATAATGGGGAATAGAGAAGCAAAGGCGATCAGACCAAAACCATCGAGCATCGGGTTTCGTCCGCTGATTGAAGAGGCAAGACCGATACCCAGCGCAGTCACCAGTGGCACCGTTATTGTCGAGGTTGTTACCCCACCAGAATCATAGGCGATACCGATAATTTCATCGGGCGCAAAACCAGTCAACACAATCACCAGCACATAACCAATCATGATGATGTACTGAATTGACCAGTTCAATAAAATTCGCAACACACCAAGTGCAATGGCAAAACCAACAGATAACGCAACCGTAAGTCGCAGCCCATCCGCGTAACTCTCCATCGCATATTCATCGATGCCAATCAAACCTGCCTCTGCAGCAACTTCGGATGCCTCTTCTGCCACCGCAATCAATGCCGGCTCTGCAATCGTGGTACCAAAACCCAGGGCAAATGAAAAAGCTAATAACCAGAACACACTACCTTTACTGGCAAACGCATGCGCCATGGATTCGCCTATCGGGAACAAGCCCTGCTCCAGACCAAAGATAAAAAATGTCAGCCCTAATACAACAAAGAACAGGCCAACTAGCGTTTGCAATAAACTATCTGGCGTCTGCTGTAAAACGATCACCTGAAAAAAAGCGATGACCAGAACAATCGGCAGTAAATCACGCATACTGCCGAATAGAGCATTTATAAAAAGGCGAAGCGACTGTTTCAAATCAGATCCAGATATAATGTTTAAGCATTAACTCAAATTGAAGAAATCATAACTATTACTGTAAGCCGCAGCTATTAATTTTCCTTCGTCGATTTCCATATTTTTTGCCACCGCTCGTGCGATGTGAGGAAGAAAACAGGGTTCGTTGCGATTTTTTTCTGCCGGCTTTTCCGGCAAGTCTCGCGGCAATAAATAGGGCGCATCGGTTTCCAGCATTATCCTGTCCAGTGGGATGTGCTTTACTGCCTGCTGCAATGATAGACCTCGTCGCTCATCACATATCCAGCCCGTCACCCCAACATACATGTCTAATAAAACATAATCATTTACTTCGTCAATGCTACCAGTGAAACAATGGGCAACCACTTGACTCAAATCATCGCGACAGCTTTTTATGATCGAGATAAAATCCTCATGGGCATCACGCTGGTGCAAAAACACCGGTTTTTGCACCTCAATAGCAATTTCAAGCTGCGCCTCAAATGCTCTTATCTGCTCCTTACGTGTAGAAAAATTTCGATTAAAGTCCAGACCACACTCGCCAACGGCAACAACGTTTTTATGGTTTAACATATCACGTAGCTCACTGGCCAGATCATTAGAATAATCACTGGCATGATGCGGATGCAAGCCAGCGGTTGAGTAACAGATAGATTCGTTTTGCTGCGTTAAAATTATTGCCTGCTCACTATGTTTTATATCTGTACCGGTAACAATCAGCTTTTCAACGCCAACCTGTTGTGCGCGTTCAATTACCTGCGGTATATCTTTTTTAAATGAACTACCGGTTAAATTTACACCGATATCAATATATTTATCCATATCGGTTATCATAACAGGTTAAAACAAACACTGAATAATTTCATAACAGGTAAAGAACAATTACTAACAAAGTCACAATAGCGACTGTGTATTTTTCAAAATTACGCCACCAACAGGCGAAAGATTTTAGCCTGTTGAATAAATTTCCACTACTTAAAAAAAGAAACGACCAATATGATTTGCAACTATTATTTCATGCTGATCTGATTGAATTATTCGACAGCCAGCTAAATACCACTATCTCTGTCGATTTCCTTAAAGGTTCACTGGCTCATCGACAACAGTTTGGCGGCGGACGTGGTCAGGCAATAGCAAAAGCCATGGGGTTAAAACCCGGTATTACACCAAGCATATTAGATACCACGGCGGGGCTTGCTGGCGATGCATTCGTTCTTGCCACACTGGGCTGCCCTGTCACCCTGATTGAACGTTCCCCCATTCTATTTTCATTGATTGAAGATGCAGTAGAAAGAGCCTCGCTCAATGATAACTTCCAGACCATCTTAAAACAGGGGTTTCATATTTTTAACTGTGATGCGAATGACTATATAACTAAGCAATTGACCACTTCAGCTGAAGCACCCGATGTGATTTACATTGACCCCATGTATCCGGACAGAAAAAAATCGGCACTGGTCAAAAAAGACATGCAGATACTGCAGCGACTTCATGGGAATGATGACAATACATCCGAACTTTTAGACAATGCACTCAAATATGCCAGAAAACGTGTGGTGGTAAAACGCCCGATACAGGCAGAAACCATCAGCAAGAAAGTGCCTAACACCTGCATAAAAAGCAAAAAAACACGGTATGATATTTACACGATTGAAAAGATGTAACAGCTGCCCGAAAATTACTGCAAAACAATGAACGAACACCGCACACTGATTATGAAAGTTAGCTATCACTCGGGACTGGAGTCATTACCTCAGTCATCACTTTGAACATACTACAGTTCAGAAATACCTAATCTCTGAAATTATTAAACTGCAAAGGTAAATCAATATCTGAAGATTTCAAAAAAGCCATAACGGCCTGTAGGTCATCCCGTTTTTTACCAGTAACCCGTACCTGCTCTCCCTGTATCGCAGCCTGCACTTTAAACTTCTCGTTTTTGATCATCTTGGTAATTTTTTTAGCATCTTCTGTATCGATACCATTTTTTACTGTAATGGTTTGATAGGCACGCAACCCTCTTTCATCAACTTTGCCACGATCCAGACAACGATTATCAATACCGCGTTTTGATAATTTATTCACCATGATGTCACGCATCTGCTTTAGCTGGAAATCACTCGACGCTTCAAAGTTCATCTCAAAATCTTTAAGGGTTATTTTTGCATCACTGCCTTTAAAATCAAACCGATTGGTCACTTCTTTATTCATCTGATCAACCGCATTGGTTAATTCATGGCTGTCGACTTCGGCAACTATATCAAACGATGGCATGCAATTTCTCCGTTAGTCGCTCTTTGCCATCCATGGCACCGCGACATACCTTCCATCCATGGACATAACTGTTTAGAATAAATCGTCAGCAACGATTTATCACGTAAGCCCCAAAGGGGGCGAGTATCAGGGATGATACAAATAATAAAAACTCAGTTAGAGTATATTACTATTCAAGTTTACTGTTCAAGTTTACTATTTAAGGATTTTAAAAATGTCTAAATCAAACACGGTTAATTTAATTATTGCTTTTGGCGCATTCAACGCATTTATTGCTGTGGCCGCAGGCGCATTCGCCGCCCATGCTCTAAAAGATCTTTTAAGTGTTGAATATCTCAATACGTTTAAAACCGCGGCAGATTATCAGATGGTGCATGCTATTGGTTTAATACTTATTGGCTTATTAAATAAACAAAATACTAATCGCTGCAATGTCGCTGCCGCCGCCTTTATGTTCATCGGCATCATTTTATTTAGCGGCAGTTTATACGCACTCACGCTAACGGGCACCAAATGGCTGGGCATTATCACCCCCTTTGGCGGCGTATGCTTTTTAATCGCATGGTTAACACTTGGATTTAATTTTCTACTGAGCAAAGACTGATTTAACAACGGAACGGGTCGGCAGAATTAGCGCGGACGCTTTTTATCCTGTATTGCTGAACATATGCCACGCACGATGCTTACTTCGCGCTGCGTGACATCTGCACGATTAAACAGTCCTTTCAAGCGATGCATGACCACATCAGAATTATTCGCACCAAAAAAACCTAGGTAATCTAACGCATCATGCAGATGGTCATACATGCCATCCATTTGATTAGATTGTGCCAATGCATCATAACGATGTTTGCTGCCTTTTTTCTTGGTGATTTTAATATTCATCAAGGCAAGACGGTATTCATAACAGACCACTTGCACCGCAGCAGCTAAATTTAACGAACTAAAATCCGGATTGGTTGGGATATGCAAAAGTGCATTACATTTTTCCATTTCATCGTTGGTCAGGCCGCTATTTTCTCGCCCGAACACGATAGCAATATCACCCTGTTCTATTTTTTCAAGTGATGTCTGCACACATTCTCTGGGTTCTAAAATTGGCCATTCGATTGTTCGCAGGCGTGCGCTGGTTCCTGCCACCCAGACACAACCTGAAACCGCCTCATTTAAATCTTTAACCACAACAGCATTATCCAGTACATCCACGGCGCCAACAGCACGGTATACCGCGTCCATAGACGGATAACTTTTCGGTTCAACCAGATATAACCGGGATAAACCCATATTTTTCATCGCTCTGGCGGCTGCACCAATATTGCCTGGGTGCGATGTATTCACCAATACGATGCGAATATTATTGAGTTGAGGTGGATTTGTTTGCTGTGTCATGGCGCGTATTCTGCTATGCTACGCGACAAATTAATACCGTTAGTTTTATCTTTTTTAATCAACGCTCTTTATAAATATGCAACCAATGCTAAATATAGCGGTGCGCGCTGCGCGCGCTGCCGGCGACATTATTGTCCGCAACATGGATCGACTCGATCGCATCAAAGTCGTTACTAAACAAAATAATGATTTTGTCAGTGATGTCGATCACCTGGCAGAACAGACCATCATCGCCACCATAAAAGAGGCCTACCCTGAACATGGCATACTCGCTGAAGAAAGCGGTACACAGGGCGAGAGTTCTGAATTTCAGTGGATCATTGATCCATTAGATGGCACGACCAATTTTCTGCATGGTTTTCCTCAATTTTCTGTTTCCATTGCGCTGAAGTATAAAGATCGCCTTGAAGTAGGTGTTATCTACGACCCTATCTCACAGGAACTGTTCACTGCATCACGCGGCAACGGTGCCATGCTTAATGATAAAAAAATTCGCGTGACCAACCACAAAGGCCTGGAAAATGCCTTGCTGGGCACCGGTTTCCCCTATTACGACCAGAGTTATCTTGATACCTATCTGGAGACCATGAAAGAACTCATGCAGAAAACCGCGGGCATCAGACGTCCAGGCTCAGCGGCTTTAGACCTGGCATGGTTGGCTGCAGGTCGCATCGATGGTTTCTGGGAATTCAATCTAAAAGCCTGGGATATCGCTGCTGGCGCTCTCATCGTGCGAGAAGCCGGTGGTATCGTTAGCGACTTTGAAAACAAGGGTGATTATTTAAAAAGCGGAGACATCATCGCCGCTGCGCCTAAAGTGTTCCCCGAAATGATGAAGATCATTCAGGAAAAAGTAAACGCTAGTAATTATCTGAAAAGATAATCACTAGCGTCATTGCGATGCCTGCATTTATGTAGGCATCGCAATGACGAATCCTTTAACTATTCTGTTCAGCCCACTCGGCTTTTGTATAAGCCTTAATGGTTAACGCATGAATAACACCACTTAGAATATGCTCATTCACTAAGGCATAAACCATTTTTTGCTCTGCCACCATGGTTTTACCTTCAAACTCATCAGATACCACAATTGCGGTATACTTACTGCCATCAGCAGTCACCATAGCTTCACTACCATTGATGCCAGCTTCAATAATTTTTTGTACTTCTGTTGTTTCCATTGCTGCCTCGTAAAATACGAACTTATTTATAAGAATATCGATATGGTACAACGTCAGTGTACTTTTGACACCCTACTTTCTATGTTTCTATTTTTTATCGCGGATTAGAGCCAGTCATGTTTAATCAAATCGTCCTCTTATGCCGACCGGGTTTCGAAAAAGAATGCGCTGGCGAAATCATGGAACTGGCGAGTGAACACCAATTCCCAGCTTATATTCAGACCAAAGAAACATCCGGATACGTATTACTGATAAGCAGCAGCGAACTGGGTACAAACGAATTAATTAGCAAGATAGATTTCAGGCAATTAATTTTTACCCGCCAGTGGTTTGCCTGCAATAAAGACATTCTCAGTTTGCCTGAGACCAACCGACTGCCTGACATTCTACATACCATTAAACTTTTTGCAGAAGACTTCTATGATGTAGAACTGGATTACCCGGACACCAACGAAGGAAAATCTCTGAGCAAGTTCTGTAAACAGTTCAGACCTCACCTTATTACTGCATTAAAGAAGAATAATCTATTATCGGCACATGCCCGGTGGCGGCTGCATCTTTTTTTCACAGACTCGCTTAACGTCATGATTGGCATCGCACCAATAGATAACAGTGCTTCAGATGCTATGGGCATAATCCGATTAAAAATGCCCGGTAAGGCGCCCAGTCGTTCCACCTTAAAACTGGAAGAAGCTATTCACTGGTTTTTATCAACGCAGCAGCAAACAGAATTAATTAAAAACGGCATGAATGTTGTTGATCTGGGCGCCGCACCCGGTGGCTGGACATGGCAATTCGTACGGCGCGACTGCCTGGTCACCGCGATTGATAATGGCCCTATGGACGAAACCCTGATGAAAACCGGCATGGTCGAGCATTTAAGAACCGATGCATTTACCTACGCACCCAAGAAAAAAGTCGATTGGCTGGTGTGTGACATGGCAGAAAGACCTCTACATGTCAGCCGTTTAATCGCACGCTGGTTTAGCAGTCAACAATGCAGTAACGCCATTTTTAATTTAAAACTACCGATGAAAAAACGCCTAAGCAGTGTCCAGGAATGCATCGCACTATTAGAATATACGCTGACTCAGGCAAACATAAAACATAACATACAGGCGAAACATCTTTATCACGACCGTGAAGAAATAACCGTATGTATAGTGTGTCCATAAGCATTCGACAACAGCGCGAATATTGTGATGAAATACAGACTTCTCTTTCAAGCTCCACGACCAAACCAATACTATGCAAAGCAAAGCACTTAAACCTGAAGAATATTTCATCAAAGACGAGCCTTATTATCAAACCGTCGGTGATGAGATCGCTATTTTTGAAGCAGCCTACAGACAGTCATTACCGATATTACTCAAAGGCCCAACCGGTTGCGGTAAAACCCGTTTCATGGAGCACATGGCATGGCGACTCAAACGGCCGTTGATTACCGTCTCCTGCCACGATGATTTAACCGCCTCTGATCTAGTCGGACGTTTTTTGATCTCCGGCGGTGAAACCGTCTGGGTCGATGGTCCGCTGGCACGCTCTGTGCGTCACGGCGCTATCTGTTACCTCGATGAAATCGTCGAAGCACGCAAAGACACCACCGTGGTCATCCACCCATTAGCCGATGATCGTCGCGTACTACCGATGGAAAAGGTCGGCGAAATACTCGAAGCAACGCCCGAATTTTGTTTAGCCATCTCATATAACCCGGGTTATCAAAGCGTAATGAAGGACTTGAAACAAAGTACCCGTCAACGTTTTGTAGCCCTCGAATTTGATTACCCTGACGCCGCACTCGAAGCTGAAATCATCATCAAAGAGACCGGCATCGATACAGCCACAGCCAACCTGTTAGTCAAATTTGCACACATGACACGCGACCTTAAAGGCAGTGGCTTAGATGAAGGCGCTTCAACACGTTTGCTCGTACATGCCGCAAAACTTATTCACGAAGGTATCTCCCCTGTCGTCGCCTGCAAAACAGCAATCTCTCAGGCCATTACTGATGATGCTGACATGATGGTTGCCATGCACGAACTATCCTCTTCTTTATTTTAAAACCATCAAAAATAAAATCCCCAGGATATGCCTCGTCCCACGCTTACCTTTGAAGAAATCATAGAACGACTAGATGTTTACTTCGACGCCGAATTTACCTTCATCAAAAGCGAAGACGCCGCTGAACTCATCATTAAGCAGCCTCGAAGTATCCAGGATTTTATTTTAAATTTATGTAAACGCATCTCTGCGACCAATGAAGAGTTAGCATTCCAATTCACCATGAATTCCATTAGAGCACTGGAAGCCATGGATCAACACATGGTCGAAGCATGGGCCATGACGGCAACAGATAATTACGACCGTAAAGGATTAACCCCTGCCATGATCGTTATCCGCGATCTAGATAATTACGTTCACACTGCACACGTCAATGCTTGCGGTGCAGTATTGGACGAAGAGATCTCAATATTGCTGCCGTTTGTTCAAGGGCTTTCCGGAAGAAAATTAAAAATAGCTGAAGCTGAAGACAATCACGCATACACAGATACAGAAACAATTTTTCTACCGGCCATAACCGCTCTACTCGAAGAGTCTAAAGATAATTTTTTAATCTACAAAGCGACCGTCGCCTTTCACTGGGCGCAGATTCAATTTGGTACATTTCGCCTACCGTTTGATGAGGTACTAGATTGCGATGACCCTGTAACTCAACTAAAAAAAATAACCGCACTGGAAACCATCAGACTGGAAGCATGCATCAAGCGTGAACTACCCGGCCTGTATCGTGACATGCAGATATTGAAACAGAAAACCACTGATAACAATGAACAAACACATTCAGACAACTGGCAAAATGTAGTAGACAAACTTTCTGCTATCGACGCATGCGTGAACGATACCTTGCATTGTCTGGAATTGATCAGTGATAAACAGTTGCCGGACTCTTGCTGTTATCAAGGGGTATTAAAGCTTGATCAAGTCACCGACATCATGCAAAAACGCATCGAAAAAGAAAAAGCTTATTTTCGCATTGCCCTAAGTGAGCTCGCCAAAGAGTCACTGAAAAAAAACAAAGAGACCACAGAAGATACCGACGATAACGAAACCACAACATTCAACATAAAAACCCGGAATGACAAGCAACAGATCAGCAATAGCCTGGTCGAACTGGAGCTGGAAGGTGAACTGGTTGCAATACCTGATCACGTTAAAGAGTTAATGACTTCGATCATTGTTGATTTTGGTGAAATCCCACCTGAGCATCTTCACGCGGCAGGCCCCGGCGAATATGATTTAAAAAAATATGAAGATGAGATGCTTAACCCAGATGATGTCTGGCAAGGCACTTATCATGAAGAAGGCGCTGAGTTATATAATGAATGGAATTTCAAACGACAGCATTATCATAAAAACTGGTGCGTACTGCGTGAACTTGAAATAGAACCTAAATATGATGACTTCGTAGAAGACACACTAGATAAACACAAAGGTTTATTGAAAAGCCTTCGTCATACATTTGAAATTTTGCGTGGTGAAGACAAATTACTTAAAAGGCAGGTATACGGTGACGACATCGATATAGATGCCCTGGTCGAAGCCTATGCTGATGTAAAAAGCGGTATGGAAATGACCGATCGCCTGTTCACAAAAATGCACAAGGAAGAAAGAAACGTCGCCGTGATGTTTATGGTCGACATGAGTGGCTCGACCAAAGGCTGGATAAATGATGCAGAACGTGAATCATTAATTTTACTTTGTGAAGTAATACAGATACTGGGTGACCGTTTCGCTATCTATGGTTTCTCCGGCGTGACCCGCACACGCTGCGAGTTATACAAAATCAAAGCCTTTGATGAAGAATACAACGATGAAATTAAAGGCCGCATCTCTAATATACAGCCAAAAGATTACACCCGCATGGGCGTTTTCATTCGTCACATGACACGAATTTTTAACGGCGTCGACGCATCAACAAAATTGCTCATCACCATCTCCGATGGTAAACCGGATGATTACGACACCTATCGAGGCGAATACGGTGTGGAAGATACACGGCAGGCGTTATATGAAGCCCATCGCGATGGTATTCATCCATACTGCATAACCATCGATGAAGAAGCGCGTGATTATTTGCCACATATGTACGGCGCAGCCAATTATTCGGTAATTGATGATGTGACACAATTACCATTGAAAGTATCTGACATCTATAGAAAACTAACGACATAAATAACTACTAAATTACCATCACATGACAAACACAATCTACTGGTACGACTACGAAACCTTCGGCATAAATCCAAAATACGATCGTCTGTCACAGTTTGCCGGAATTCGCACCGATGAAGAGCTGAACATCATCAGTGACCCACTGACTTTATACTGCAAACCAGCGGATGATTGCCTGCCAGACCCCTATGCCTGCATGATCACCGGTATCACTCCGCAAAAAGCGCTGGCTGATGGTATCGATGAAGTGGAATTTATTTCTGCCATTCACCATGAATTCTCTAAAGCCGGAACCTGTGTTGCCGGTTTCAATAACATCCGTTTCGATGATGAATTTACCCGTAATGCACTGTACCGTAATTTTTTCAATGCTTATGCTCATGAGTGGCAACACGGAAATTCTCGCTGGGACATTATCGATACGGTTCGTCTAACCCGGGCTTTACGCCCAGAAGGCATCAACTGGCCGGAACAGGACGGCCGCCCCAGTATTCGCCTCGAGCTACTCACCACCGCCAATAACATCAAACATGAAGCGGCGCATGATGCTATGTCAGACGTTTACGCAACGATTGCAGTCGCTAAACTCATCAAAGAGAAACAACCTCGGCTTTATCACTATATATATAGTATGCGTAAAAAAACCGAGGTCAGTCAGCAGATTAACCTGCGCACGCGCGAAGCCATACTGCATGTATCGTCTCGTTATTCAGCAGATCGTGGCGCCATCGCTATGGTGATGCCTATCTGCCAGCACCCGGTTAATAAAAATGGCTTTATCGTTTATGACCTTCAGGTTCACCCCGAAGAATTTTTTGCCGCTGATGCCGAAGAAATGGCTGCACGCTTATACACGCCGGCTGCAGATCTGCCGGAAGGCGTATCACGTATCCCTTTAAAACAGATACATATTAATAAGTGCCCTGTCATCGTGCCATTAAAAACTATGGACAGCAGCGCAGCTGAAAGACTCAACATAGATACCGACCTCTGTATGCAGCACCGTGAGCTCATCCTGCAACATATCGATGAGTTTGCTGCAAAAACTGCTGCAATTTTTCAGCAAAGTGATTTCCCCGAAATCAGCGACCCCGATGGCCAGTTGTATTCTGGTGGTTTTTTCAACCGTGATGATAGCCAGCGGATGGATACCATACGAGAAACGCCGGTAGATAAACTCGCGGCCCTGCACTTTAACTTTGATGATGCTCGCCTGGAAGAAATGCTATTTCGTTTCCGCGCCAGAAACTACCCAGAAACACTGAATACAGAAGAAAATAAACAATGGGATAAGTATCGTCATGATAAATTCAGCAATCCGGGCACTTCACACCGCACCATGAACCAGTTTTTAGCAGAAATTGAGGCTATTCAACAGGCACCGGACACCGTTGGCAGCCAGTTGGTCGTGCTTGAAGATCTGCTCGAGTACGCAAATTCAATAAAAATATAATTACCATAAAATCCCAATGTAAATAAAAACAATAACTTAGACATAAGCCTCAATAAAATAAGATATTAACTATTGCTTATATAAGTATTTTATAATATACTTTTCTTCATTGGTCGTAGAGACCAAGAGCGCATGAATTTTTTAACTTTACTATCTAAACCTTTGAGGGTTTCATAAATGAAAACATTACAAGCTATTGCTGCTGCAACTATCTTAGCTACATCAACTGTTGTTTCTGCTGATTGGGATATGCCTTTCTTCGGCGATAACAACAACTCTAACTACAACGGCAACAACAACATGAACAACAACGGTTCTGGTAACGGTGCTGCTGACGCTGACGGCGAATTCGACAGTTCTTTCTCTTTCGGTATGAAAGCATCTGGTAAAGGCAATGGCCGTGGTAACGGTAATGGCAACTACGATGGCAGCAACAACTATAACGGTTCTAACGGCTACAATGGTTCTAACGGTTCGTACAACGGATCTAACGGTTCTTACAATGGTAACAACAACATGAACAACAGCAGCAACGGTAACGGTGCTGGCGATGTTGATGGTTCTGGTGATGTTGACGGTTCTTTCTCTTTCGGTATGAAAGCATCTGGTAAAGGTAAAGGACGCGGTAACGGTAACAGCAACTGGGATAACAACGGTTACTACAATGGTTCTAACGGTTACTACAACGGTTATGCTCCACAAGGTTATGCTCCAGCTCCTCAGGCTGCACCAGCTCCTGCTGTAGCTCCTGCTCCTGCTGCTGCCGAAGTTAAAACTGAAGCTAAATAAGCTGAAGTTAAAAGCATAATTGCTTGAAAAAAGCCCGACATCTGGTATCCAGAGGCCGGGCTTTTTTTACTACAAACATTAAAAACCTATCCCAGGCAGAAAATAATCATGACTACTAAAAAAAAATCAGATCAAACTAAAGCCACAACTAAAGCCCCAGCAGTTAACGACAACAAAGCAGTATTTGGCCCTTTGGGTAAATACGCAGTTGTAGCTGTCATCATGGTAAGCATTATCGTGACAACAGCAATTATGCTAGATAAACAATTAAATACTGTTGATGAAAAAATTGCCGCTATCGAAACTGAAGTGACAGAAATACATACTATCGATGCAATCACTGCAGAGACCGCAACTAGTAATGAAACAGTGGAAATAGTTGCAAGCACATCTGAGATCAATGCAACAAAAGAAATAACTAGTGCAGAAGCAGCACCTGCTCCCGTTGCCATAGAAGCCGCACCTGCTGCAGACCTGAAGACTGAGCAAGCTATTACTATTGCAACAGTTGAAACTGCAACGCCTGCTCAGACTAACCAGAAACAACCAGCGATGGATAATCAGGATCGTATCGAAGCACACAAACTTGAGCAAAAACAACGTATGGCTGAAATGTTTGCTCGAATTAGATCACTTGAATCACAGCAGCTAGAACAATATAAAACTAACCAGGATGGACAGATAACTCGTTTACGTGATCATATTACTTCGCAACAGCAGATGATTGACAAGCTTGCTTTACGTAACAAAGAATTATTTGAAATGCGTGCTGCTAATGTACAAAGAAATCAGACTAACCGCGAACAGGTGCTTAACCGCATTTAATACCACAGATTTTAGCGGCTATCGCAAATAGTCTGCAGTCTGTTTCAACCCTGTTTTACCGCTATAGCTAAAACATCAACGAAACAAACTGAACAAAAAAGAGGCTGGTACAGTACGTACCAGCCTCTTTTTTTGTGCCATTTGACCCATAACATGACAAAAATTACAGGGTAGAAACAGCACTTATCACTACCTAAAAAGCTATACACATGAAGACTATTTGCTTTAATAAAGTATTTTAACTGACTGTAAAATAAAGATAAATGTAAAACCATCTCGTCTCGAAGTCACTTTAACATTAGTAATTCACTATTGACTTATATTAAACAGTTCTAATATAATAATACTCAACGACTCCAACGAATAAAACAAACAGTTCTGACGAGTCGAGCGCATGAACTTTTTAACAAGCTGTACTAAATGAAATGAGGATAAAAAAATGAAAACTTTACAAATTATTGCTGCTGCAACTATCTTAGCTACATCAACTGCTGTTTCTGCTGATTGGGATATGCCTTTCTTTGGCGACAACAACAACTCTAACTACAATGGCAACAATGACTGGAACAACAATGGTTCTGGTAACGGTGCTGCTGATGCAGACGGCGAGTTCGACGGTTCTTTCTCTTTCGGTATGAAAGCATCTGGTAAAGGCAATGGTCGTGGTAACGGTAACGGCAACTACGATGGCAACAACTACTACAATGGTAACAACGGTTACAATGGTTCTAACGGTTCTTACAACGGATCTAACGGTTCTTACAATGGTAACAACAACATGAACAACAGCAGCAACGGTAACGGTGCTGGCGATGTTGATGGTTCTGGTGATGTTGACGGTTCTTTCTCTTTCGGTATGAAAGCATCTGGTAAAGGTAAAGGACGCGGTAACGGTAACAGCAATTGGGATAACAACGGTTACTACAATGGTTCTAACGGTTACTACAATGGTTACAACGGTTATGCTCCACAAGGTTACGCTCCAGCGCCTCAGGCTGCACCAGCTCCTGCTGTAGCTCCTGCTCCAGCTGCCGAAGCTAAAACTGAAGCTAAATAAGCTTTCGTTAAAAGCTACATAGAAGCCGTGTCATGAATAATGACACGGCTTTTTTAATGCCCACAGGAAAGCAAAGATTGCGGCAGACAGTCTCTCTGTATTTCCACCTTCCTGGGATCAACGTAAGAGACATGGGCGTAGATGATAGAGCAACGTATACCGCCTTGGATGGTGGGTAGCAGGTAATGCAGGAGCAATTACCAAGAAGCTATTGTCGAGCAACCGTTATCGAGGAGCAGAAGCTTTGCCAATTTTATTACAATACAAGATCATATAAATTCACAACAGAAAAGTTCCGGTTCTCGAATAGACTCAAAATAGTATCAAACCGCTGTATACCACCTCTGAAATATTGATTATATTGTCATTTTCTTATAATTTTAATGTGGTAAGTTCGTAGCAAATACCACACATGAAAAACTCTGCAAACAAAACTCAGGAGTTCAAAATGAAAGCATTACAGATACTCGTTGTTGCTGCACTATTTATGACGTCAAGCAGTGCAATAGCATGGTGGAAACCATTTGATAATAACAATGGCCATAATAACAACGGCTGGAACAATAACAATTGGGACAATAATAATTGGAACAATCGTTGGAACGATAATTCTTTTGGCAACATGATGAACGACGTGATGGGAGATATGTCTGGCGACATGGACGTAGAGATCAAGTTCAAGATAAGAGGTAAAGGCAGAGGCAACGGCGGGGCTTATGGCAATGCTGATAATTACTGGAACAATAACAACGGATACTATAATTACAATGGTTATAACCGCGGTTATGCGCCTTATGGTAATCAACCATACTATAGAAACGCACCCGCTTACGGTGGTTCACCCTATTATAACAGTGCTCCTTATGATCAAACACCAGCACAAACTGCGCCTTCACAACAACAACCTACTAATAAATAAGTCCCATTGGCTTCAAAAGGCAACCCATATGGTTCAGCTTTTTTTACAGCGGCATTATTAATGTGAATATAGACTTTTAAATAAATATTTATCAAAAACGAATACACACAAAGTAATTTGGGGAAAACTAATGAGTGATACAAAAAACAAAACCGAAAATAACACAGAGTCGAAAACAGACGAAGTTGCACCATATATGAAACAAGACAAGCAGGACAAAGCACCTGCTGAATCATCAAAAAGCAATATGGTCATTCCACTGGTATTACTGCTAGTGTCAGCAATTGTAATTGTTGCAACCTTTTACGAAGACGAATATAACGATCTAGTCGCCGAAGCTAGTTCAGCAACCGAAACACAGACTGAAACATCAGCATCTGAAAAACCCGACAACAACACTGAAGCTGTTGCACAAGCTACTGAAAATAACAACGCTACAGCAGTTGAAATTCAAGCTGTTGCCGTTAATGCTGAGTCACCTGCTAATACTGAAATTCAAGCAGTATCAACTGCTAAACAGGATACGATGATGCCACCTGCTGACCGCGTCACCGACACACAAACACGCGCGGCCAACCACCACGCGCGTATGCAAACAGCATATGCCCCATATCAACGTACTCCTTATGCCGGTTACCCGGTAAATCAGCAGTCTTATGAGCAGGCGCGCAAAGAAGCGATAGCACGCGCACAGGAGCAGGCGAAAAAGCATGATGCAATAATGCAGCAACGCCGCCAGGCACATGAGAAAGAAATGCAGGCAAGACGCCAGCAATATGAAGCGGCGATGAAAGCACAGCAGGAAAAAAGAGCAAAAATTGCTGAGACCCAAAAAGCTGTATTTCAACGTGTAGAGCAAAATCGTATGGAAAATAATCAGAAAATGAAGGAAATGCATGATGAGATTTCTAAAATGCATAATGAGATTCACCAAATTATGCGTGATTCACAACCTCAATACAGAAATAACAGTGCTCCACAAATACAACAACCAGCAACTGAGCAGTTACAAAGTATATAACATCAAAATTTCGAGTTACTCAAAAAAGGGCGCATTAAGCGCCCTTTTTTGTTTCACTAAAAGCCCAGCGATACTCACTTAAACAAGTTATGCCCCTTGACCACCTGCAATAATGGCAGGTATATCTTTACTATATTAATCATTTCTAATATAATTACATTGTGATGTCACTACGCGACCTGTGACGCATATAAGTAGACTCGTGATGGAACAAGGTAAATGGAATGACAAAATATAGATTGCAAATTCAATCGATCTCTCTGGTACTTGCGCTGTTTTTTTCGAATATAGCATTGGCTGCCCAATTCTCAAATGAGAATAAAGACTGCGGCGTTAACAATGTTGAGCCTGCTAACAGTGACATTAACTTTACTGTAAGTACCGAAGCAAACACATCGATTAGCCATCAACAGCAGTTTATTCGTCATGTACAAACCTTCCAGCAGATGGAAACACGTCACCATAAATTGCTAGAAGCTCAACGAGAAGCTTACAAGCAGTACATACGAAGTAGAAATCAGCAGTATTCTAGAAATAACGGCCTATCAACCGATGCACAGGCGAGGCGTGAAGAATACATCAAACATATGAATCAACGACAAGAACTCATGAATAAAATGATGAATGAGCGTCGTGAAGCAGCACAAGAAAGAAAACAAACAATGCTGCAAAAAATGCACCAAACAGGTACTACGTCTGCTGCGGCAGGTGAAACTTAAGCTAAATACTTAAGTATACAGTTACGCGTGTTATCTGCTCACAGATAACCGCAATCAACAATTTAAATGTAGTTTGATTGCTTTATTATGCTATTTGCTCCGATTTACCGAGCAGACATCACAACGATTTAGCGGCAATCATGCGCTGCTAGGGCACATAGACTTCGGTTTATGTGCCCGACTTTATTTATATCCATGGATGGATGGTATACCACAAGGAGCCATGGAGATGGTGTGGCGTAATCCATTGGACGGATTCCATAGCTAAAAGAGCCAGGGAAGGCATATGCTATGAAACTACGTTCTCTGCCCAAAAATTGAAGTCCCTACTCTGACCAAAGTTGCCCCTTCTTCAATAGCCAGACAATAATCACCACTCATTCCCATTGAAAGCTGATCAAAGTTCTGCAGGCCAAACTCCGCTTTACACCTTTCCTGTAGTATTCTTAATTCTGCAAAAGCATTACGTGTTTGTTGTTCATCCCCTTTTACGCCTATTGTCATCAGGCCTCGCCATTGTAAACAAGGCAGTTCCAGTTTTAAAAGTTGCTGCAGAAAAGGATTTACCTCATCAGGCATCAGACCTGATTTTGTCGCTTCGCCACTCACGTTAACCTGTATCAGACAGTTGAGCACAGAGTTTTTTGTATGATGCATCATTGCTGAGGATAATTTCTCTGCGAGTTTGAGACTATCGACTGAATGAATCCATTGAAAATAACCGGGTAACTTACCTGCTTTTTTTGACTGTAAGTGACCGATAAAATGCCATTCCACGTCCTGCTGTAGATGAGGTATCTTGGTCATCGCGTCCTGTATGGTATTTTCGCCAAAATGTTTTTGCCCTAACGAAGCAACGGCTTTAACTTCATCGAGCGAACGCGTTTTTGAAACCGCAATAAGATGGATATCATTCACATCACGGCCGGATTTTTCCGCGCATTGCTGAATGTTTTGCTGAACGATCGATAAATTATCAGCGAGGCTATTTGACACTTGTGCTACTGTTTATACGTTGATAAAAATTTTTCAAGGGCATTAATGGCTTTAGTTAATTGCTCCACATGCGGCAAAAAAACCACCCTGAAATGATCGGTGTCTGGCCAGTTAAAGGCTGAACCATGCACGATAAGAATTTTTTCCTGGGTTAAAAGATCCAGCACCATTTTTTCGTCATCTTTAATCTTGTAGCGTTTCTTATCCATTTTTGGAAATAGATACATCGCCCCTTGAGGTTTAACACAGCTGATACCGGGTATAGAGGTTAACATCTCATACGCCAGATCACGTTGCTGGTATAACCGCCCACCAGGTAGTACCAATTCGTTAATACTTTGATACCCACCCAGAGCGGTCTGAATCGCGTGTTGACCGGGCACATTCGAACACAGGCGCATAGAAGCCAGTAACTCTATACCTTCTATGTAATCAGCTGCATGCGCCTTATCACCGCTGATGACCATCCAGCCCGCACGGAAACCGGCAACCCGGTAAGCTTTTGATAAACCGTTATAGGTAAGACAAAGCACATCATCTGATAGTGAGGCGGTTGAGATGTGCACTGCATCGTCGTAAACGATCTTGTCATAAATCTCATCAGAGAAGACGATCAGTTCATGCTCTCTGGCAATCTGTAGAATGCTTTCAAGTATCTCCTTCGGATAAACCGAACCGGTAGGATTATTGGGATTTATTAAAACGATACCGCGTGTTTTATCGCTTATTTTTGACCGGATATCTGCAATATCGGGATACCAGTCTGAGCCTTCGTCACAAAGATAGTGTACGGCATTGCCGCCAGATAGACAGACCGCAGCCGTCCACAGAGGATAATCCGGTGCCGGGATCAATACTTCATCACCATTATTGATCAACGCCTGCATCGACATAACGATGAGCTCACTGGCACCATTGCCAAGATAGACGTCATCAATATCGACGTTAGCGATGCCTTTTTGCTGACAGTACTGCATGACTGCTTTGCGACCAGAAAACAAACCTCTGGAGTCGCTGTAACCCTGTGAGACAGGCACGTTATGTATCATGTCCTGAACGATTTCTTCAGGCGCATCAAATCCAAACGGTGCCGGATTACCAATATTTAATTTTAGAATCGTGTGGCCTTCTTCTTCCAGGCGCCGCGCTTCACGATGCACAGGACCACGGATGTCGTAGCAGACGGCATCCAGCTTGTGGGATTTTTTTATTGTTCGCATTCTTTTAACTTCAGGGACTTAACATAAATTGTTCAATTATCTTAAAGTATATATGCTTATCACGCTGAAATCTTTGAATATAAACATAAATTCGAACAAAAAATGCGAACAAGATTGCTGTAACCGCCCCTCACCATGACCGACATGGACGGTGAAAATGCAAATAGATTGTCTGGAACAATCTTTGCCTTCCTGTAGGCAAAGCTTCCGCTCCTGCTCTCGCCCCTCGGCGATTGCTCCTGCATCGCTCTACTACCGTACGTCCTGTATGTATTACCTACTTCCTGTAGGCAAAAAAAAGCCGACCTTCAATGGTCAGCTTAAACGGGTTTTGCGCTATGAAGAAAACAACTCACTGGCACTACTGTAACAACAATCCTGAAAAAAATGAATCCATATGCTTTTACTAAAAGGGAACCTACAACGATAAGCATTTAGAGATTAATGTCAAGATAATTACTACTCTCAAAGCGCGTCATTCCAGCATGGTTTTAGCCGGAATGACGTTTTATATTAGTATTCAACCACTAAACTGTAATGGATAATTCAATTAATTAAAAAACTGTTTCAGTACGCGGTAAAGATAAAATGCGTCCCAGCGCCCCGCTAACTCTCGAATCGAGTGCATAGCAAAAGTTGGTACGCCAACGTCCACCGTTTTCACCCCTATCTCACTTGCCGTTATCGGCCCGATGGTGCTGCCACAGGCCATATCTGAGCGCACCACAAAAGATTGCACGGGTACATCGGCTAACTCGCACAAATGTTTAAATAAAGCGCTGGTTTCACTATTACTGGCATAACGTTGATTCGCATTCATTTTTATCACCGGGCCATTATTGAGTATGGGGCCATGGTTTTCATCATGTTTGTCTGCATAGTTAGGGTGAATGCCGTGTGCGTTGTCGGCAGATATCATCAGACTATTCGCAATCATTCGAGAATAGCTCTCATCACCGTCAGACAATCTTTCCAACACAGATTTCAACAATGTTCCGCGTGCCCCCGCGGCAGATGCGCTACCGACTTCTTCATGATCATTACACACCAACAAGGTGTTTTGCTTATCATCGCAATCTATCAATGCCATTAACCCGGTGTAACAGCTCAGCAAGTTATCCAGGCGGGCACTTGCTATAAAATCATCATGCAAACCAATTACTGCTGGTGGCTGTACATCATAAAAACTCAATTCATAATCCAGCACTTTTTCGGCTCTGGCTCCAGTTTGATTCTCCGCAGTGGCATTTATTATCTTTAATAAAAATGTTTTGAAATCAACTTCAGTTTCAACATCACTCTCAGGCAGTTTCATCAATATCGGAGGCAGGTGTGTCTGCTGGTTAATCTCATGTGAAGTGTTAGCTTCTTTGTCTAAATGGATAGCCAGACTGGGAATAGTAGCAATCGCCTTCTCCAGGTTGATCAGCTGATGGTCTATCGCGCCATCTTGATTTAAATAACTGACTCGCCCGGCTAACGACAGATCGCGGTCAAACCACGGATTGAGCAAGGCACCGCCATAAACTTCAACGCCTAATTGAAAATAATTATTATTGATGATTTCTGGGTTTGGTTTAACTTTTAAACACGGACTGTCCGTGTGGGCGCCAAGCATGCGTATTCCCGTTTCAGCAAGTGACTGATTTAATTTAAAGGCGACAATAGATGAATCGTTTCTGGTGACATAGTAACGCTCACCTGACACTTGCTTACTCTGCAGCGACCACTGATCCGTTTCTTGCAATTGCGTGTAACCATGCTGATCTAAAATATCAGCCATCGTCTCAACCGCATGAAACGGTGTTGGTGAGTTTTTGATGAAATCAATCAAACCATTTACAAAATCTATGTCTTGCATATCTTTAACCTACTTTTATCGCCGTGAATAAACGCAAAAGCGCAGAGTAAAAACCATAAAAAATTTCCCCCAGCGTCTCTGCGGTAAATTAACTCAGCTTATACAAAGTCTTCTGTTGATAACCCGTAACCACTGAATACAAACCTGCCAACTGCTCATCTAAATCACTATCACCCGTATCCGATATCATCGGCCTTTTATTTAGTGATCGCAATTTTTCATTAGTCGCAACAATTACAATATTATCACGCCCTGCTTTCTGATTAACTACCTGATGGATCACTTTCGCACTTAACTGCTGATTCCCTCGACCGAAAACGTGGCCCTGGCCTCCGATGATGGTAACGACTATTTTTGCTGGATGGTTTTTAATTGTGTCTAATATTGTCTGTTCATCAACATCACTTGCAACCAGCTTCTGGTTAAAGATGATATCAACTCCAAGCAGCGTATTTGGCAGTGATAACTGATGCATGATTTCAGCCGTGGTGGAACCAGAACCGATTAAATAATAAACATCCTGCTCCATGGTTTCTATTATGTCTGCCGCAATTTCCTGAACTGTAATTTCCTTAGAATTTATTCCACCCTGTTTAATCAATTGCATCCGGGTGTCATCAACGGGTACCGAGAGATAACCGTAACATTTTGCGTTGACCTGACCTGCACGAAAGGCCTGCTCATCTAAATCCATTACCTTAGCTTCATGCAATGACATAGGCTCACCTGCAAGGATCAAATTAATTAACTCACCCGCACGTGATGGCGTAACAGCATACACAGCTGAATGCATTTTTACGCCAGCGGGTATACCAACCACAGGAATAGACGTATTTGATTTGGCAGTTAAAGCATCAAGCACATCACGGGCGGTACCATCTCCGCCAGCAAAAACAATAAAATCAACCTGCATGTCGACAAATAATTGAGTAATGTTTTTTGTATCAGTCGCTGATGATTGTTCAGCCGCTTCGTAAATAACTTCAAAAGGCAGATTAAGAGATTTTAGTGTGTTCTCTCCCATGGTATCTGCTGCAGTATAGATTGAAAATTTATGCTCTGTCGTTATCTGCTGCATAGCCAGTTTTGCACGAGTTTCAGCCTGTGGGCAGGCACCGCGTAACAATGCCTGCTCAACAATATCTTTACCATCACTGCCCTTTAGTGCAACAGCGCCACCAATACCGGCAAATGGGTTAACCATAAAACCTAATTTCATCTATTTCGTTACTTTTGCAAAATGATGAGTTTATCAGTTTAAGTAGACCAACTGCGTGTCCAGGGTGGTAAAATCAGCGCTTTTAAAATCTACCCTAAGATTAATTTTTTGTATGGAATTTACTGACTGTTATAAACCACGGCATCAAACCTGTTCTGTTAAGGTCGGCGATATTATCGTGGGTGGAAATGCGCCCATTGTAGTGCAATCTATGACCAATACTCACACTGCAGATGTGGCTGCGACCACACAGCAGATTATGCA
>CAJXZZ010000017.1 GCA_913065105.1 uncultured Gammaproteobacteria bacterium
ACTGAATATAATTATATTCTCAAACCCCATCTATTAAATCCCTTTTGAGATAGTAAAGGATTTATTCAATACTTGCGACCTGGTAACTCATTGTTATTCTTTTTCTTTTTTGTATTAGTTAGACATAGTGCGACTTCCAAGAAGAAAGACGAATAACACGATTATCAATGGAGCCACATATTTCCCTGACATAATGACATCTGCCCCAGAAAGAATAACAGGCGTCAACCCTCCAAATACCAGAATGAACGCAAAGAGTGGACAGGCATGTTCCATACCCATGACTTTAGGTCTTGTTGTAAAGATTGATAGATGTGTCTCTGAACACGGGTTGATTGGTATTAGAAGAAGAAGAAGAACGGATAGAATATAAATATAGTGTGTATGTGTTGTTACTATTATTGGCATTCTTTCCCTCTACTTTATCGCATTTATATATGTCTTCTGTAAATACCCATGCGAAGTTGAGGTTTACAACGATAAAAACATGGAGACCAAGGATGATAGTTCAGAACTATCTGATATTAGCGTAATGTGACACACTCGAATTAAAAATATGAGTTTACTATCTCAAAATAATAATAGAGGAAAGACATAAGTTTGACGAATGTACTACATTCATCGATGATAACATGTGCATGAAGGGTACCATTGACATCGGCTACATATGTCAGATTGGCACCAAGATAATCACCCAGGTATGCAACAGCATCTTTGTTGAGATGACCCTGGATTGACGTAGCCTCTGTCGAAATGAAACTTTTCATGTGTTCGACTAATGACATCACACTCGGACCTGCTTCACTTGAAGCACCGAGTTCTAATACAGTACTATCACATATACCAGGAACGATATCGAATATAACATTGATAGTATCATGGAAGGGTTGTGGCAAGGAATGGGTGACTTGCTGAGTCACCCACAATACAGAGTCATGCCCGATTCCATGATGGCACAGCAGTCTATATCCAAACATGCACAAGGTAGCCATCGCAATCATTCCAACCATAGCATTCACTGTACGTCTGATTTTCCGTCGATCGCATCAAGACAATGTTGTACCAGATCAGATTTTAGTCGCATCATGATTGGCTGGGTCTCTGGGTCACCGAAACGTACGTTGTATTCCAGTACTTTGGGAATGCCTTCAGCATTGATCATCACACCAGCATATAAAAAGCCGCTGAAACTGTTGCCTTCGTCCGCCATGCCTTTGACCGTCGGTTCGATGACCAGCTGCATGATGCGATCATGCATCTCTGGCGTAACTACCGGGGCAGGAGAGTAAGCGCCCATGCCGCCGGTATTTGGGCCCAGGTCGCCATTATCGCGCGCTTTGTGGTCTTGTGAGCTTGCCATCGGCAGGATGTTTTTACCGTCCACCATACAGATGAAACTGGCTTCTTCACCGTATAAGAATTCTTCAATGACCACGCGCGCACCGGCGTCACCAAATTTGTTGCCGGCCAGCATGTCTTTAACCGCGGCGATGGCTTCGTCATTGGTCTGCGCCAGGATGACGCCTTTACCGGCAGCCAGGCCATCGGCTTTGATGACGATGGGGGCGCCTTTTTCTTCTATGTAAGCAATCGCTGGTTCGATTTCGGTAAAGTTGCCATAAAAGGCCGTTGGTATTTTATGGCGTTCGAGAAAGTCTTTGGTGAATGCCTTGGAGCCTTCCAGCTGTGCGGCGGCTTTTGTCGGGCCAAATATTTTCAGGCTATTTTCGCTGAAGACATCAACGATGCCTTTGACCAGCGCGGCTTCAGGGCCGACGATGGTCAGATCGATCTGATTGCTTTTGGCAAAATCGAGTAGTGCGGGGATGTCTTCCGCACCGATAGCAACATTTTCGATATGGTTCTCTAATGCTGTGCCGGCATTACCGGGAGCGACGAATACCTGAGTAACTAATGGCGACTGGGCAGCTTTCCAGGCAAGTGCGTGTTCACGGCCGCCGCTACCAATAACTAGAATTTTCATAATGCTGCTTTTTGGTGGGTTTAAATAAAGCGCGCCATTTTACACTAAAGAGCAGGGTTTTTTTGTTGTGTAATCCGCGTTAGCTTACTGGCAACTATAAAAATATAGCCAGTCGGTTTTGCAGATGCCGGTTAATTTATCCAGCAAGATTTGCTGCGGCATGGCTTCTTTCGGAAAGATATCCGTTATCTCGATGAAAACACGGGCGTAACCCGCCATTTTTCGCCAGTCGAAGTCAGCGATATTGGCGGTTGTATTGCATGATCTGCAGCTGATGCTTTCTTCAGTTTTATAGCTTAGCCAGTCTTTTACCGGTTTATTGCAATTCGGGCAGTGCGGGTCTCTTGCCTGTTTCTGGCTGACGATTAATTTTGCGGCATCATAGTGATGGATTATTACCTGGCAGAAATTTTCGCCGGCTGCAGAGGCTTCAAACTGTATCGCGGGTGAGCAGCCCATATAGGCAATGTAATCTAAAAATCGCTCACCGGTAAAAAAACCGCTGTCCTGTCCGGCGACTGGCGCAGCGATAAGACCGATGTGCTGTAACTGTGTCACAAATTGCGGCAGATCATTTATAGTAAAGTCATGCTGCTTTGGGCATAGATATAATGCGCATCGTGAAGTGCTGAGGCTCATGACTTATTTGCCTGGCTTTTGTTCAGGCTGGTCGGCAGAGTGTCTGTTTTCTGTTTTTTTATTATCACCAGCGTCGTCATCCATCAGTATGCGATGTGCGGGTCCTTCAAGGTCTTCAAACTGATCTGATTTCACCGCCCAAAAAAATACTGCGATAATGATTATTAAAAAAATCAGTGCAACGGGCAGTAATAAATAGATGATGTCCATAGTTTTTGGTTAGCTGCTTTTTGTTAACTGGTTCTGTTGAATTTCATTCTGTTAAGACGCATTGCATTTAATACAACAACCAGTGAACTGGCGGACATACCAATTGCCGCCAGCCAGGGTTCGACATGGCCACTGGCGGCAGCGGGAATAGCGATGACATTATAGAGTAATGCCCAGCCTAAATTTTGTTTAATAATACGCAGGGTTTTAATCGCAATCTGGTAGCCATGATAGATGTGCTCGATGTTATTGCTTATTAAAATCATGTCTGCGCTAGCTGCAGCGAGTTGCGTGCCTTTACCCATCGCGATGGACAGGTCTGCACCGGCGAGTACGGGTGCATCGTTCACGCCGTCACCGGTCATTACGACTATCGCGCCTTGTTCCTGTAGCTTGTTGACGTTTTCCAGTTTGTCCTTCGGTTTTAAGTTTCCGAGAAAATGTTTGATGCCAAGCTGTTCGCTTATGCTCTGGGTGTTTTCGATTCTGTCACCGCTCATCAGATGCGTTTCTTTATGTGCATTATGTAAGTGCGTAATAAGCGCTTTTGCTTCCTGCCTTATCGTGTCTGCTAACACAAAAACAGCGATACATTGTTGTTTGGTGGCCAGATAGATGCTGCTTGAATTACCCGTGCCGGTAGTATTGGCGTCGCAAGTTACAGCGCTGTTTTGCTGTATGAAGTCCTCGTTGCCGATGAACCATTGTGTTTCATCGATGCTACCCTGTATGCCTTGTCCCGTGGTGTGGCTTAAGTCTTTTACGGTTAACAGTGGTCGTTGACTGGCTGTTAACAGGGCTCTGGCGATGGGATGTTCTGAATTAGCTTCCAGCGAAGCGGCGATGGTCAGTGCATCTTGTTCATCATACGTCCTGTTTTCGATATCGCTGTTAATCACTAATATTTTTTCAAGTTCAATCTTACCTTCGGTGAGTGTGCCGGTTTTATCAAACACAAAATCAGTGGCATGTGCCAGTGTTTCCAGTGCATGTGCACGTTTTGGTAACAGGCCAATTTTGGCTAACTGACCACTTGCTGCAGTAATGGCTGTGGGCGTGGCAAGTGAAAGGGCGCATGGACAACTGACCACTAATGTCGCAATAGTGATCTCCAGCCACTGTGAGGCGTCAACGCTGTACCAGTAATAAGCGACTATCGCCGCGACGGTTAACAGGATACTGACGAACCAGCTGGCGATCTGATCGGCAAGTTTTGCGATCGCTGGTTTGGTGTGTTGGGCTTCATCGATTAAGCGCTGTATAGAAGACAGCACAGAGTCTTCGCCAAGGTTACTGACCTGAATGATTAACGGATTTTCTGTATTAGTGCTGCCGCCTATCACAGGGTCATTAACTTGCTTGGTTACGGGCAGGCTCTCACCGGTAACCAGTGATTCGTTAATTCCTGAGATGCCATTAATGATAATACCGTCAGCAGGGATAACTTCACCGGGGCGAACCAGCAGGTAATCACCGGTGTTTAATTCTGCGACGGCAATGTTTTCCTGTGCTTCGATGCTGCTTGATTTTTTACCGGCATAATTTTTTAATCTTGTCGCAATGGCCGGTTTTAAATTTAACAGCGCTTCTGTTACTTCTGATGTCTGTTTACGGGTGCCAAGTTCAAAATAACGTGCACTTAATAAGAAGAAGGTGAACATAGCGACCGAATCAAAATATACTTCACCGCTGCCATTGATAGTGTTGATGAAACTTGCAGTAAAGGCGATACCGATGCCCAAAGAGATGGGTACGTCCATGCCGACACGTTTATTAATAATGTCTCGATAGGCCGAAGTAAAAAACACGCTGGATGCGTACAGTAATAATGGAACGGTTAATGCCAGACTGATCCAGCGGAAGCTCTGTTTAAAAGATTCTTCCATGCCCCACCAGTTACCGGTGTACATGGCGACAGCAAAGATCATGATCTGCATTCCCAGAACGCCAGATAAGCCTAAACGTTTTATCTGTTGTTTGCGTTCTTTTTCGAGAATGCGCTGGTGTTGTTCGGGGTCGTAAGGGTGTGCCAGATAACCGATGCGTGAGATAGATTCAAGTATGTCGCTGAGCTGGATCTGGCGCTCATCCCAGCGAACGCGTGCGCGGTGATTGCTGTAATTGATATTGGCCGCTATTACACCTTCGAGTGCATTGAGGTGTTTTTCGTTAAGCCAGATACAGGCAGCGCAGGTTATACCTTCGAGAATAAGAGATACTTCCAGGATATTTTTATCGTTGGTCTGATTAACAAATTGCTTTTGAACAACAGCGGAATCATAAGCTTTTAATTGTTGTAAAAATTCGGGTACGATCTCGTCAGGTTTTTCGGATGTGTTGGTGCGGTATTTATAAAAATCATCCATGCCACTATTGATGATTGCCTGTGACACTGCCTGGCAACCGTAACAACACATGGGCTTATTTTCACCCTTATATTCCACAATAATTTTCAGGTTATTAGCGACAGGAAGGCCGCAGTGAAAACAATATGTAGGTTCTGCGTTGTTTTTCATGGATTCTTGGTTGACGAAAAGGTAAGTTATAGGCTAAATCAAATGTATAATAAAGGATTGAGCGACAAGGATTCGTTTCATCAATCTAAAAACTATGAAACCAAAGGCTGTATCTTACTATGAGTACATTAAAGCATATTGATGTTAATCATTTAAAAGTTCATTGCAAAGATTGTAACCTGCGAGAACTTTGTTTTCCGCACGGCATGAATGATGAAGAGCTGTCAAATATGGAAGCGGTGGTAGATCAGCCTAAACCCTTGCATAAAAATGATTTTCTGTATCGTGATGGCGATAAAGCTGTGGCTCTTTATGCGGTACGCTCAGGTTGTGTTAAAACCATGACGGAAAGTGCCAATGGTGAAGAACAGATCGTCGGTTTTCATTTGCCCGGTGAACTGCTTGGCCTCGACGGCTTTGCTGATGGTGCGCATACCTGTAATGCTTTAGCGTTGGAGACATCGAGTGTGTGTGAGTTGCCACTCGACCAACTGGAAAGTCTTTGCCATGAGCTGCCTGGGTTGCAGAGGCAGATGCGCCGCATTATGGGTAAAGAAGTAAATAACGATCATAAGTTACTCTTGCTACTTGGAAAAATGACAGCAGAAGAACGCCTGGCAAGTTTTTTGCTTAGTTTGTCTGCTCGAATGGAAGAGCGTCACTGGAAAGACTCTGAATTTAATCTGAGTATGCCAAGACAGGATATAGCCAATTACCTTGGTATGGCAGTAGAAACTGTCAGCCGTCTGTTCGCAGCATTTCAAGCTGATAAAATTATTGAAGTTGATCGCAGGCATATTACTATTATCGATATGCCTCGTTTGAAAGCTATTGTTGGCGAATAAGACTTAAAAAATATCCTCTTTGGTTTAAACAGACAGTGCTCCCAGATAACATAACCTGAAAAAATTTAGCGTCATTATTGGGTGCGTGTTGATATATGTCATGTTTTTTTTATATTAGTTAAATATAATGCCCCGCATATTTTTGTTATTTAAATTAATGATATATCAGTGTAGTATCTGTGAGAATTGCTCAACTCAACTATGAAGCTGGAGATAATACTATGTTGTCACACTTAATCGGGATTTTGTTTAATCCGTCTGAAGAATGGAAAAAAATTCGTGATGTGAAATGTACTATCGGCAAGTGTTATTGCGGGTATGTTTTTATTATGGCAGCTATTGCACCTGTTTCCGGTTATTTCGGTACTACCATGTTCGGCTGGGAGATCGGTGCGCGTGAAGCGGTAAAGCTCTCACCTGATAGTGCGTTAATTATTGCTATTGCTTATTACTTTGTCATGTTGGTCGGTGTATTCAGCATGGGTTTGATGATTCACTGGATGGGTAAAACTTATAATGCGGAACAAGATCTTTCGCGTTGTATTCGTCTGGCGGCATTCACCGCAACACCTTTATTCTTAGTTGGCATTGTTGAATTGTTCCCTATTTTATGGCTCAACTTTATCATTGGTCTTCCAGCACTGGCTTACTCGGTAAAACTGTTATATACGGGTGTTCCTGTAATGATGGAGATCGATGAAGAGCGTGGCTTCTTGTTTTCCAGTTCGATACTTGCTGTGGGTATGGTAGCGTTGATTGTGATGATGGTCGCTACAGCAATACTCTGGTTTAATGGCTTTGCACCACAGTTTGTCGATTAACGTAGTGGTCGGCCATTGTAAATATAAGTAGCAACTGACTTTGTGGCATTGATTTAATAACTATATATTAATAGACTAATATTTCTTTTTAAACTGAACCTCGTAGAAGCTGAGCTTTATAGAAGTGCCTACGAGGGAAATTTTTATATAAGACCTATAACAATTTAGGCGGATTACATTTATGAACAATGAAACGATGACCTATGATTATTCCGTAGTGCGGCAGTTCGCAATTATGACTGTTGTACTTGGTATTGTTGGTATGCTGGTTGGTGTGTTAATCGCATCTCAAATGGCCTGGCCAGTACTCAATTTTGATACGCCGTGGTTGTCTTTTGGTCGACTGCGCCCCTTGCATACTAATGCGGTTGTCTTTGGTTTTGGTGGCAGCGCGTTATTCGCCACATCTTATTATGTTGTTCAGCGTACCTGTCACGTACGTTTGTTTGCCCCACTGCTTGCGAAATTTACCTTTTGGGGCTGGATGTTAATTATTGTTTCAGCTGTGGTGACACTGCCTATGGGGCTCACATCATCAAAAGAATATGCTGAACTTGAATGGCCGATTGATATTTTAATTACCGTCGTCTGGATTGCATACGCGGTAGTGTTTTTTGGTACGATTGCCAAACGCCGGGTGAAACATATATATGTTGCTAACTGGTTTTTTGGTGCGTTTATTCTTACTGTTGCCATGTTGCATGTGGTGAATAGTGCGGCACTTCCCGTTAGTATGTTTAAATCTTATTCGGTTTATTCAGGTGTTCAGGATGCCATGGTGCAATGGTGGTATGGGCATAACGCAGTGGGTTTCTTCTTAACCGCTGGTTTCCTTGGCATCATGTATTACTTCATTCCTAAGCAGGCTGGGCGTCCGGTTTATTCGTATCGTTTGTCTGTGGTACATTTCTGGGCTCTCTCGTTCACCTACATCTGGGCGGGGCCGCATCACTTGCATTACACCGCATTGCCTGACTGGACACAGTCCTTAGGTATGGTGTTCTCACTTATTTTATTAGCACCTTCCTGGGGCGGTATGATTAACGGCATCATGACGTTATCTGGTGCATGGGAAAAATTGCGTACTGATCCAGTGCTTAAATTCCTTATTGTTTCTGTTTCTTTCTATGGTATGTCTACCTTTGAAGGGCCAATGATGGCGATTAAAACAGTGAATGCTTTATCTCATTATACCGACTGGACCATTGGTCACGTGCATTCTGGTGCGCTTGGTTGGGTAGCGATGGTAAGTATCGGCGCTATGTACTTCCTGATTCCAAAATTATTTGATACTGAAATGTACAGTAAAAAACTGATTGAAACACATTTTTGGATAGCGACTATCGGTATCGTACTGTACATCACTTCTATGTGGATCTCAGGCATCATGCAAGGTTTGATGTGGCGTGCGATCAATAATGACGGCACTCTGACCTACAGTTTTGTAGAAAGCGTACAAGCAATGCACCCATTCTATATTGTTCGTGCCAGCGGTGGTTTACTGTTCCTGACAGGCATGTTGATCATGGCATATAACATAAGTAAAACAATTGCACAGGGTAAAGCGGCGGTTGCCACTATCCCTCAACCTGCAGCAGCGCACTAGACGTTAGAGGAAATATAATTATGTCAACTATTCAAGATAAAGTTGAAACCAAAGTCGGTGTGCTCATTGTGTTATCACTGGTGGTCGTAATCTGGGGCGGGCTCGCACAGATTGTGCCTCTGTTCTTCCAGACATCAACAACCGAACCGGTTGCCGGTTTGAAACCGTACACTGCGCTGCAGTTAGAAGGTCGTGATATATATATTCGTGAAGGCTGCGTAGGCTGTCATTCACAGATGATACGTCCATTCCGTGCAGAAACTGAACGTTACGGTCATTATTCTGTTGCCGGTGAGTTTATTTATGATCGTCCGTTCTTATGGGGATCAAAACGTACGGGGCCTGATCTTCATCGTGTTGGTGGTCGTTACTCTGATGACTGGCATCGTGTCCATTTAACAAACCCACGCGACGTAGTGCCTGAATCAATTATGCCGTCTTATCCGTGGCTTGAAGTAAATGCCTTAGATGGCGGTGATATTCAGGCAAAAATGAATACTCTGGTTGTTCTTGGCCATCCGTATACGGATGCTGAGATTGAGGCTGCACCAGCAGCGCTGGAAGGTAAAACCGAACTGGATGCCGTTGTTGCCTATTTGCAGTCACTGGGACTGCACGTGAAACAGCGTCGTTAATGATTGCTATAAAAATTGAAACGCTATTGGAGTTGATCTAGTGGAATCATCATCAACTGAAGTATTTTGGCAGATAGTGTGGACCGTTTTCGCTTTTGTGTTTTTTATTGCTGTTGTCTTTTGGGCGTGGAGTGGCAAACGCAAGGAAAGTTTCGATAAAGCGGCAAGAATGGCACTTGATGATGATGCGGATTTGACGGATGAACAGCGTCGTGATCCTTAAAGATTGCGTTTTTAAATTATACGAACTTGAATTATATATATTTAATGAACCGAACAGGTTTAAAGAATAAAACAAGGTTATGAGGAATTATTATGTCTGACTTTACCAGCGAATTCTGGAGTTGGTTTATCATTGCAATCTCAGGTGGCGGCATTGTTTGGCTGTTCTATTTGTTAAGAGGCAATAATAAAGCTGATACTGAACAGGGTGTACCTACAGGACATGTGTGGGATGAAGACCTTCAAGAACTAAATAACCCACTACCTCGTTGGTGGTTGTATATGTTCTATTTCACCATCTTCTTTGGTATCGGCTATCTTATTCTCTATCCAGGCATGGGGTCTTTCAAAGGTGTACTTGGCTGGTCAGAGATTGGTGAGTATGAGCAGGAAGTCGCTGATGCAGACGCAGAGTTTGGCCCGTTATTTGCTAAATTTGAGCAAACCCCAATTGCTGAACTTGCCGGCGATACTGCAGCGATGAATGCGGGAGAACGTTTATTCGTTAACTATTGTGCTGTCTGTCATGGCTCTGACGCACGTGGAGCCGCTGGTTTTCCTAACCTTCGCGATAACGACTGGTTATATGGTGGTGCACCTGAGCAGATCGAAGCATCAATCATGCAGGGACGAAATGGCGCTATGCCAGCGTGGGAGGCTCCACTTGGTGGTTCTGAAGGCGTTGACCAGGTTGCTAACTATGTGATGAGTATTGCCGGACGTGACGTTGATGATGATTTAGCGGCTGCTGGTAAAACAAAATTTGATATGTTCTGTGTTGGTTGTCATATGCCTGATGGTACTGGTAATCAGGCTTTGGGTGCTCCCGATCTGACGAATAATATCTGGTTATACGGTGGCTCGCCTCGTACGATTAAAGAGTCTATTGCAAAAGGCCGTGCGGGCAGAATGCCGGCTCATAGTGAGTTTCTGGGTAAGGCTAAATCACATATTCTTGCAGCCTATGTTTATAGTTTGTCTCACGAATCTGACTAAGTATAGGAACGTATACATAACTGTAATTGATGTGTAGTATGAATTAATGGATGCAATACCTTTAATACAACGTGTGGTAGCAATTTTATGGCCGTCTTTTATTACGGCCGGAATTGCAACCGTATTGTTTACTACTGCATTTGATCCGGCGGTTACTTTTATTGACTATGATATTAGTCGATTGGGTAGCTATTCAATCTGTTTTTTTCTATTCTGGTTTTTCGGGGCTATTACAGCTGCGGCGACCTGCTATTTTTTAAAACCTTGTCAAGCTATAAACAAAGCTAGAAAGGCGGCGGCTGAAAAAGTGAGCGGCAGTTAAATAATAGAAGTTCAGTAATATAACTGCGCGTTAAATACATACACAGAGCATTTTAGAAACACATGTTTTTTTATGTGTTTTAAGCGTAGCTACAAATAACAGTATTAGGTAATAAACTAATAATGGTTGATAACGAATCCAAAGCGAATAACCAGGTCAGTGATGTCAAAGTAAGTGACGACGTAGAACAGTCGCTTTATGCAAAACGTCAAAAGATCTATCCTCGTGAAGTCCATGGTCTATTCGCTGCGTTACGTGCCATGGGTGTGGCAACTCTGCTAGGTCTGTATTATATCGTTCCATGGCTGCAATGGGATGAACGTCAGGCGGTTCTATTTGATTTGCCGGAACGAAAATTCTATATCCTTAATATGGTGTTTTGGCCACAGGATTTCTTTTACCTCGCTTTATTGTTAATTGTTGCAGCACTGGGGTTATTTTTTGTTACTGCGCTCGCTGGGCGAGTATGGTGTGGTTTCGCTTGCCCGCAGACTGTCTGGACTGAAGCTTTTTTATGGATAGAACGAAAAGTAGAAGGCTCACGTCCGCAACAGATGAAGCTGGATAAACAGCCAAGCTCTTTTCGTAAGATCAGAATTAAAACCACTAAACATGTTATCTGGCTGGCCTTCTCCATTTTTACAGGACTGACTTTTGTTGGTTATTTCTCACCACTGCGTGAACTAGCGGTAGATTTTCTTACTTTTAATATCGGCCCCTGGGAAACGTTCTGGATTTACTTTTATGCTTTGGCAACTTACGGAAATGCCGGCTGGTTGCGAGAACAGGTGTGTCTTTATATGTGCCCCTATGCGCGTTTTCAAAGCGCGATGTTTGATTCGGACACAATGATTATCTCGTTTGATGAATCACGTGGTTTACCTAAAGGCCCAAGGAAGAAAACAGTCGATAAAACAGTAGCTGGTTTAGGTGATTGTATCGACTGCACCATCTGTGTACAGGTTTGTCCGACAGGTATCGATATTCGTGACGGTCTACAGTATCAGTGTATTGGTTGTGCCGCCTGTATCGACGCCTGCGACGATGTGATGGACAAAATGGGTTACGAGAAAGGTCTAATTCGATATACCACAGAAAACACGTTGCAGGGCAAGCAGACACATGTCATACGTCCTCGTATGATCGTTTATGCATTGATATTAATCGGTATAACCATCGGTACTTTTTATTCTATTTTGACGCGCTCACCAATCGGCATGGATGTGATACGTGATCGTAACAGCTTATATCGCGAAACCAGTGAAGGTTTGATTGAGAATGTTTATATCATCAAGCTATTGAACATGGATAAGCAGGATCACAGTTATACATTAACTGCAGAGGGAATAGACGAACTAATTCTTAAGAAAGACGCGACAGAGATAGTAGTGAAAAGTGGTGAGGTTGTTGAACTGCCAGTGCGCGTGCAGGTTGATGCTTATAATCTTAAACAACGCAGTAATGAAATTACATTTACCTTGAGCACGATAGGGTATGATGAATTAAGCGTCGTCGAGGAAGCTCGGTTCCTGGGGCCAAAATTTAAATAATTATTATTCACCTAACTATGCAAAATATTATGCAGTCTACTGATAAAAATAAACCCTGGCACAGTTATCCATTGGTGTGGATGATGATTGCTATACCGTTTTCCGCCGTTATTATGGGTGTGGTGATGATCTGGCTGGCGGTGGATACCGATGATGGACTGGTGGCAGATGATTATTACAAGCAGGGACTGGAAATAAATCGTGTGCTCAGCCGCGATAAAAAAGCGGCCGAGCTGGGTTTGAGCGCAATTATTGAATTTGATAACAGCGCAAGAATTATCAGGATGCAGTTCGATAAAGGTTCTCTTGAAACGTTCCCCAACAGTCTGCCGTTACGTCTGCAACACGCGACGCGTGAAAATAGTGATATAACCGTATTGTTAGATCACGGTATAGCTAATCAGTATATCGGTCATGTAAAACAGTCGATAAGTGAAGGTATCTGGTATTTTGAAGTTGCTGATAATAGCGAGATCGATTCAGACTGGAAACTTAATGCACGTAGTCACGTGCGCTCTAACAATGTTATTCATCTGCAAAGCGATCAGTAGTCTTTACCTTCGTATCGCTAAATAAGTCCTGCGAATCAGATATTTCCCACAGACAGATTCTGTGTGATATGCAGTGTTAAATCAATTCGCCATTTTTTTAATAACAACCTGATTCCTGCCAGTCTGTTTTGCCTGGTATAAAGCTTCATCTGCTTTGCCGAGCAACATTTTATCGAGGTGTTGCTGTTCTATTTCGCTTGTGTCAATGTGATATTTTAATTGACTTAATGATGCAAGACCGATAGATACAGTAGTGCCTAATGTATGATCGTTGATGATAAGCTTTTGTTGTTCTACCTGGCTGCGAATGCGCTCAGCAACTTCATGGGCAATCTGTATGCCTGTATCGGGTAATATAACGGCAAATTCTTCACCACCATAACGTGCGACGATATCACTGGAGCGAACTTGCTCACGCATTAATGCGACCAGCCTGACCAGAACGACATCGCCTACCTGATGACCATAAGTATCATTTATTTTTTTGAAATAATCGATATCAATGAATAAGCAGACCAGGTCTGTTTTGTTGCGTATGCATCGGTCTATCTCGTGTTTTAAACGCTCGTCAAAATAGCGACGATTATAGGCATTGGTCAAGCCATCTTGATAACCAATCTCCAGTGTACGTTGACGATTGATGCAGTTTTCAATAGATATGGCAATCATTGCGGCAAGTTTACGCAGGAAGGTTGTACCATCACTTTTGTTATAGCGTTCTAGATCTTTACTCAGCAATAATTGGATGCCAATAATTTCATTACCGCGCTTCAATGGTAACAGTGCGGCAGACTGGTATTTATTGTCGTCTTTAAAACCGATTAACCAGTCGTATTTGGTCAAAATACGTGTACCAAGGACGGGGCGGTCAGGTACGTCAGAAATAAGAAGATTGCTGGTTTCGGTATCAATAAAGCTTAACCCCGGAAAGCTGTTCTGATAACTCTCGGTGAGTAATCTTTCAACTTCATGAAAGCGGTCGACCAGACATAGCCTGATTTCATCGATACGAAATTGTTTTTGCTTGTTTAGCAGTAGCTCGAATAGTTCCTTTGGCCCCTGGGCGGCGACTACAGATAGCGTAAATTCATCAAACGATGTTTGTGTTTGCTCATTACGCCGTGCCTGCTGAAGCAGTCGCTCCAGTTTTTCCCTTAGTTGTTTATTTTCTTCGAGGCGATTCTCTTCCATGAGGTTATTTATAACATAATAGTTAGGTAAACTGTGTGGGTTTATTCACTAATGTAAGGTTGATATCTAGTGTTTGAAATGGCGCATACCAGTAAATATCATGGCCATACCAAACTCGTTGGCAGCGGCGATAACTTCATCATCACGCATTGATCCCCCGGGTTGTATAACAGCAACAATGCCTGCCTCGTGGGCAGCGTCTATGCCATCACGGAAGGGGAAAAATGCGTCCGATGCCATAACAGAGCCAGGGACTTCCAGACTGGCGTGTTCGGCTTTGATGCCAGCGATACGTGCACTGTTGATGCGGCTCATCTGACCAGCACCAACGCCGATGGTCATGTTGTTTTTAGCATAAACAATGGCATTGGATTTTACGAACTTGGCTACTTTCCAGCTGAATAATAAGTCGTTCATTTCCTGTTCAGAGGGTTGATGTTGACTGACTACCTTCATTTCGTTGAGTAATAGCAGGTCGGCATCCTGTACCAGCAAACCGCCATTGACACGTTTATAGTCGAGACGCGGGCTAGTGCCCTGCCATTGTCCACATTCAAGCAGGCGGATGTTTTTCTTTTCAGCGACGGCTTCGATGGCGTCACTGCTGATACTTGGTGCGATGATTACTTCAACAAACTGGCGCTCAATAATCGCTTTTGCGGTTTCTTCATCAAGTTCACGGTTGAAAGCGATGATGCCGCCAAATGCTGATTCAGGATCAGTGCTATAGGCCTTGTTATAGGCATCCAGAATGTTGTTGCTGACAGAAACACCACAGGGATTAGCATGTTTTACGATCACACAGCAGGGTTCATCAAACTGTTTAACACATTCCAGTGCAGCATCAGTATCGCCAATGTTGTTATACGATAGTTCCTTACCCTGCAGTTGTTTTGCCGTGACAATACAGGCTTCTGTCGGATTTTTTTCTGTATAAAAGGCGGCTTGTTGGTGCGGGTTTTCACCGTAACGCATTTCCTGCACTTTGGTAAACTGCAGGTTAATGGTGCGTGGCAGTTCATCCATAGAACCGTCCTGTTTTACTCTGCCAAGATAATTGGCGATCATGCCATCGTAATTAGACGTGTGCTCAAAGGCTTTAACTGCAAGATCGAAACGTGTGGCATCGCTGACTATACCTTCGTTGGCATGTAGTTCTTCCAGTACACGTTGATAATCTTCTGGATCAACAATGATGCTGACATAAGCATGATTTTTAGCGGTGGCTCGAACCATCGCTGGGCCGCCGATATCAATATTTTCGATGGCATCATCTAATGAACAATTTTCTTTGGCTACCGTTGCCTCAAAAGGGTAGAGGTTGACCACCACTAGATCAATGGGAGCGATATCATTGTCTTTCATCACGTCGTCGTCGATACCGCGTCGACCTAAAATGCCACCATGAATTTTTGGATGCAGGGTTTTAACGCGACCATCCATGATTTCCGGGAAACCAGTGTGCTTGGATACTTCCATTACAGGAATCATATTATCGATAAGCAGTTTGGCTGTACCGCCGGTAGAAAGAATTTCCACGCCCTGAGCGTGCAATGTCCTGGCGAATTCGATGATACCGTTTTTATCGGAAACACTGATGAGTGCGCGTCGTACAGGACGTTGAATAGCGTCGGTCATAAGTCAGCCCTTAGAGGAATTTTTTGAAGGGGCGAATTATAACTTAGACTAGTGTTTAGTGTCACTTTCGTAATGTTATAGCTTGTAAATAGATGATTCACCGTGGAGACGCAGAGTTACTATGATTGTGCCTACGGCGCTGTAAACCTATGAAGTTACTACTCTGCGTCTTAGCGGTGAATTTTTTAAGTTATTATTTATGCAAATTATAGCTGCGTAATTTTTTTCGTAATGTTCCGCGATTCAAGCCAAGCAGTTCGGCAGCACGTGACTGGTTGCCCTTGGTGTGTTCCAGGATAGCTTCAAACAGAGGTTGCTCTATTTGCCTGAGTACCAGCTCATACATGTTGCTTGGCTGGGTGCCATCTAATTCGTACAGATAACGACGGATTGAATGCTTTACGGCATGACTTAGCTGTGAGATTTCCTCCGTCTTTCGCGTGCTATCGTCATTAGTGCTGATGGGGTTTTGATCTGGGTTTTGTGCATTCATGCGGCTAAAGTGGGCTGCTGTAAGTTAAAAAATTCAGTAATCAGTTTGATCTGAGTGTTGGCACCATCAACCTGATTTATATGTTTTCTAAACGATTCGGTTACTTGTCTATCTTTAATATAGCGGTCTTTAATATACCACCCGATGTGTTTGCGTGCGATACGAACGCCCGATAATTCACCATAAAGTTGATATAAATTGTGTAGATGTTCAGTTAACACCAAACAAACCTCTTCATTTTCTGGAGGAGTAAGGAGTCTGTTCGTTGCCAGGTAATGTTTTATTTGTTTGAAAATCCATGGGTTGCCCTGTGCTGCGCGGCCGATCATAAGTCCATCCGCTGCGGTGTATTCAAGAACTGCTTTGGCTTTTTCCGGGCTAGTGATGTCGCCATTGGCAATGACTGGAATAGAGACTGCTGATTTTACAGCTGCAATGGTTTCATATTCTGCTTCACCCCTGTATGCATCGGCACGCGTTCTACCGTGGACAGAAAGCGACTGGATGCCGCAGTCTTCGGCAATTTTAGCAATGTTCAGGGCATTTTTGCTTTGCGCATCCCAACCGGTACGAATTTTTAAGGTAACCGGAACCTCTACGGCAGCAACAACAGAAGAAAGAATGTCGGCAACCAGGGGTTCATTTTTTAGCAGGGCAGAACCCGCCTGTACATTACAGATTTTTTTAGCCGGGCAGCCCATGTTGATATCAATTATCTGGGCGCCATGTTTTACATTAAATCGTGCTGCTTCAGCCAGTTTTAGTGGGTCAGTGCCGGCGATCTGTACACTGCGAATGCCCTGTTCACCTTCATGGTTCAGACGTAGCTGCGTTTTTCTGGTCTTCCACAGCCGCTTTTCGGACGTGATCATTTCAGATACGCACAGATCAGCACCCAGTTGGTAGCACAGTTTTCTGAAAGGACTATCGGTAACACCGGCCATCGGTGCCAGAATTACAGGGCTGTTAAATGTGTGTTTGCCAATATTCATCAGGTGCGTAGTTTGACAGGTTCGAATAATTTGTAAAAGAGCTACTAATTATGTATTTGTAAGCAGTGATTATAAAAAATTAAATTCGTAGGTCATGGCCTGTTTACCGGGGTCCTGAATTTCAAGAGTGATAGCGGTGCTGGCGTCTGGTTGTAGTAATTGTCGTTGCTTTGTTTCGGTTTGAAAGTCTTCGATGGATAAATAATCATCTGGAAGAAAACGTCTCGCGGCAATTGTGTCACCTCGGATATCGGAAAAATCTATTTGCAGAACAGGGTAAGGCTGAGCAAATTCGGCATTGTTTTTCATGGTGATATCTACTATCAGAGCATTTTTTTCATTTGGATGAGAGTAAACATTGCGGGTAATTAACTCCATTTTTGAAGCGTCACGAAGAGAAATGTTTTCACATTCAAGCTGCTTACAAATAGTAGTTATTAGCGTTTGAAATTCAGCTGTTTGACTAAATTCATCACGATTGAACCAGAGGTATTCGATGAATAAGGTTGCCGTTAATAACAGTATACCAACACTCCATAGTATGGTTGCAATAACGGAATTAGACCTGTCTGAGGGGTTTTCACGGAATTGCTCAGGTACGACATGCGGCAATGATTCATTAATCGTCTCATCAAAGAAATCAAATGCATCTTTGCGTGATTCATCAGTAGCCGGTGTTTCGTTGAAGTTGATATGTTCATCGTCAAGCTGAATTTCAAGGTATTCGTTCGTCTCGATGTTACTATTGTTCGAATCGTTAAAATCGGTTTCTTGAGTTTCAGCGTCTATAACTGCGCTGTCATCTACCTCAGATGAACCGTTGTCTGGTTCATTCTCTGATATTTTCTCATCGAGTAAAGAGTGTTGACGTTCGTTTTGGCTGGCGACTTCGAAGGCGTTAAAAACTTCATTACAGACACCGCAACGTACGAAACCATCGGCAATATTTATCTGTACTTCAGTTACTCTGAATCGGGTATCGCAATGTGGGCAATGTGTCTGCATAAAAAATTGATCGATATTTTGTGACTAGAGATTAAACCCTTTGTTGCCCTGCAGTCCACCACTATGAATAGCAATGATGGTAGTGCCCGGCTTAAACGCTTTTGCTTTGATCCGCTCAAATAAACCATAAAACATTTTTCCGGTATAAATAGCATCTAGCGCAAAATCGTACTGAGATTGGAATTCTGACATAAATTGAATCAACTCATCATTTAATTTTGCATAACCGCCAAAATGAAAATCAGTTTCGATATGCCAGTTTTTGGGCAGTGGGGTTGATTTTATTTTTTCATGGTTAAGAAAGGTTTCAACTTCGTCGTTAAGAAATTCCCCACCTTTGAGTGCCGAAAAACCAATGGCTGTTTGTCTGGGGTTTAAAGCAGAGATTAAACCCGCCAGTGTTGCACCGGTACCGCTAGCGCAGCAGATGATATCAAAAGGGTTTTCAAGTTCATCGGAAATCTCTTCTACTATTTCTGCGCAGCCTTTGATCGCAAGTGAATTGCTGCCGCCTTCAGGCAGAATATAAACATTACCAAACTGTTGTCTTATCTTATTCAGGAAAGCCGTCTCATTTTTTTGTCTGTATTCTGCACGGTTTATATAATGTAGATGCATACCGCAGTCCTTGGCAAACGACAAGGTGGCATTGAGTGGTAAGTGTTCTTCACCGCGGATAAGGCCTATGGTATGAAAACCAAAGTGTTTTCCGGCGGCAGCGGTTGCGTAGATATGGTTGGACCAGGCACCGCCAAATGTTAATAAGGTATCGAACTGGTTTTCTTTGGCGTATATCAGATTGTATTTCAGTTTGCGCCATTTATTGCCGCCGAACTGAGGGTGGATTAAATCATCGCGTTTAACGTAGAGCTGAATGTCTGCCTGTTGAAGAAAGGGGCTTTGCAGTCGCTGTAAAGGACTGCCAGCTAGCTTATGACTGAAATCTAAAGACGAATGACCAGCGGCGTCTGACAAATGATTTGCTTACTTAACGTGCAACCACGTGTAACACGGTCGAATATTCAAAAAAGACAACACGATCGTTATATGTCCAGCTTGTAATCGGTGGTTGGCCGACGCTATCTGAAGTAGCGAGGGGCTGGCCATATTCATTCTGTACCTTGTCCATACTCATGCCACGGCGAGGTAAATCAAGTAGTTTGATCTTTATTGTTTCACCCGGCTGCATTTCTTTCGCAGGCAATTGTAAAACGGTACCTGTTTGTTGAGTCGACTGGTGAGTAGTTTGTTGTTGCATCATGACTTCGACAGCCGAAGGTGCTCCTGGCACTACTGCCTGATCTTCATTACTATCTGCAGGATTATCTATAGCCTGGACCTCAGCATGTTCTTCCATCGCTGGGCGGTTTGCAAAGGCGCTGGAAGTCGATACCGACAATAACACGGCTGCAAACAAGGTGGAACTCAGTGTGTTTTGATCGAATAATCCGTTAATTTTCATTGTTTTTTTTGTAAGAAAACTGTTCATGAGTTTGCTATATAACATTTGGTTGTTTTTATGATAGTTATAAGTGTAGCACCAGAATAGCAAAGTTCAGGTAAGTTACTAATTATTCATTAAATTTTTTCATTACCAGACAGGCGTTGGTGCCGCCAAATCCAAAGTTATTGGACATGGCTAGGTTGATATCAACATTATCCTGACGCTGTGTAACGATAGGCATATCAATCGCGTTTTCATCCATCGTTTCTATGTTGGCAGACGCCTGGATGAAGTTATTTTTCATCATCAGCATGGTGTATATCGCTTCTTGAGCCCCTGATGCGCCTAGTGAATGGCCGGCCAGTGATTTACTTGAGCTGATGGGCGGTACCTTGTCGCCAAAGGCTTCTTTAATGGCATAAAGTTCTTTCGAGTCGCCTACTGGTGTGCTGGTGCCATGAGAGTTGATGTAGTCGAGATCTCCGTCAACGTCCTGCATCGCCATCTGCATACAGCGGATAGCACCTTCACCAGAGGGCGCGACCATGTCGACTCCATCGGAGGTTGCGCCATAACCAACGATTTCTGCGTATATCGGTGCGCCGCGTTTGAGTGCATGTTCGAGTTCTTCAACCACAACACAGGCGCCACCACCCGCAATAACAAAACCATCACGGTCTGCATCATAAGTACGGGAGGCTTTTTCTGGCGTTTCGTTATATTTGGTTGAAAGTGCACCCATTGCATCAAACAGCATGCTCAGTGTCCAGTGTTCTTCCTCACCGCCACCGGCAAAAATGATGTCCTGTTTACCCATCTGAATCAGTTCATAAGCGTTACCGATGCAATGTGTACTGGTGGCGCAGGCAGAACTGATCGAGTAGTTAACGCCTTTGATATGAAATGGTGTTGCCAGGCAGGCAGAAACGGTACTGGCCATAGTGCGTGGCACCATATATGGGCCGACGCGGCGGATACCTTTTTCGCGAAGGATGTCAGCGGCTTCGACCTGGTTGGCTGAAGATGCGCCGCCAGAACCCATGATGATACCGGTGCGAATATTCGAGACCAGGTTTTCGTCGAGTTTGGCGTCTTCAATCGCCTGTTGCATCGAGATGTAGGCGAAGGCTGCAGCATCACCCATAAATCGTTTTACTTTTCGATCGATAAAGTCATCAACATTGATATCGATGCTGCCAGCAACATGACTGCGCATACCAACGTCAGCATATTCTTGTTTAAATTTAATACCTGAACGACCCTGTTGCAGTGAGTCCAGTACGGCATTTTTATCATTGCCGAGACAGGAGACTATTCCAATACCAGAAATTACGACTCGTTTCATTACCACACCTTAAAAATCTTCTGTTGAAGTAAATAGACCAACGCGTAAATTTTTTGCTGCATAAATTTCGCGTCCATCAATTGACATAGTTGCATCTGCAATGCCCATGACCAGGCCGCGTGCGATAACTCGTTTGATATCAATTTGATACTGAACCAGTTTGCCAGTGGGTAGTACCTGACCGGTGAATTTTACTTCACCAACACCAAGTGCGCGACCACGCCCGGGGTGTCCAAGCCAACCCAGATAAAAACCGACCATCTGCCACATTGCGTCCAGACCCAAACAACCGGGCATGACAGGATCATTTTTAAAGTGGCACTCAAAAAACCATAAACCAGGTTTGATGTCGAGTTCTGCCTGAATATGTCCCTTGTTGTAGGAACCACCTGCTTCATCTATATGTGTAATACGATCCATCATTAGCATGTTGGGTGCAGGTAATTGAGCGTTCCCTGGACCAAACAACTCGCCCCGACTGCAACTTAGCAAGTCTTCGTAGCTATATGAGCTTGGTCGAACGATTGTTTTCTCATCAGCAAGCATATTTTCTCTCTTCAATTATTTCGGTTTTTAGATTAATCAGCTAATTTTATCGGAAAATCATGTACGATGATACGATTAATAGGTAATAGAGATGCTCTTAAGCAATACATAAAGATGATTGATATACTGTTGATTACTTTTATTTTAGCAGCCATCTGGTATTGGTGGGACACGCAGCAAAGCAACGAAATTGCGCTGCTCGTATGTAAACAGAAGTGTAGTAGTGCCGGTTTACAGTTGTTAGACGCAACGGTAACCCGCCAGCGTAGCTGGCTTCGAAGGGGGCCGAATGGTCATTTGCAGATATGCCGTTTGTATAGTTTTGATTATTACAATGAGTCATCACAGTATTCCGCTGAAGCGGCCTTTGGTGAGAGGGAAAATGCCTATATTGTCTTGATTGGTAAACAGGTTGTGGAAACAAATATACCGCATCAGGACCGCGGTATGAAAAATTTTCATTAACAGTCTTCAGCAATAACTAGCGACAATAAAAAGACCGCGTTTGCGGTCTTTTTATTGCATTTTTGTTTGTAGTGAATACTTTTTAGTAAGTAAAGAAGCGCTTATTAAAATGCAATCTGGCAGCCCTGGTTTCACCTTCAGGTGTGACTTTCAAATCAAATTTGAGAAATTCACCATCGCTGATTTTTGTTTCAGCTAGATAATAAATAGCAGTTCCTTCTGAGACTTCTTTGAACTCAAGTTTTTTAAGTTGCCCTGTGAGATTACTGGCGTGACCGGTTACTACAGATTTTGTTGGTTTACCCGTGGTGTTCATTACCTTTTTTAAAACGGCGATATTGATAAGGACACGATTGTTTGCACGCGTAAGACCGTATTGTTTTGCGACCTCGGGCGAAATGGTGTCGCTTCTGAAGGCGTTGTAATGTATTACATAATCACCAAATTCTTGCGAATTTTCGGCGTAGCTATTTAAGCTGGCAAGCGATAGCGCGAGAATAAATAGTGCTTTAAATGATTTATTGATTAGATTATGCATATAGGCTCCTCATAGTTTGTCACTTATTATCATTATATGGTTAAAAATAGGACATTTGTAGTAGTTATTTTAGTGAAAGGCAAAAATTGGCACCAGAGATGGGGTGTTTTTTTATGACCTTTCAGAAATAATATTACTGTTCCTTTAGGATAGTATTACTCTTATACGATCTAAACAACTGCTATTTAGTATTTTTGACAGTTTCTAATAAGTGCTGACCAATACATCGATAGCGCCAGTTTTTGCTGTTATTTAATTCTTCTTCCTGAAATTGATCATTTGCTTGCAGGTTATTTGTCTGGAGTAATATCAGTTTCTCAATATCTTTTTTGGTTTGCAATATAGCGCTTGAGACGCCTAGTTCTTCTGCTTTAGTGTTTACCTGTTGCTGCAAGGTTTTTAATAATAGCTTTTGTTCATTATCTAAAACAATAAATCGATTGTCTGGCCATTTCTCTTCTGGTGATTGTAAGGCGGTTTCTATGGCATGGAATAGTTGCTGCTTTTGTTGCTGGTTAATATTGTATTTACGGTCGATGAGCTGGTCGAGAGTCTCGTTGTTTTCAGGCGGATTAAGCGCGAGCTGAATGATAATGTCATCAGCCAGAATTTTTCTGCGCGTTTTATCTTTCAGTTGAGCAAGTTGCTCTCGCCATTGTGCAATTGATTGCACGATGGCGAGTTGTTTTCTAGTTAGTCTTGTTGAACCTTTGACGCGTGTCCAGAGTTTATCGATGGCTACTTGAAAGCTGCTTTCATCAGTCGGTAAGTTTGAGCTTTCCTCATCAAACCATGTCTTTCTACCAAGAGTATGTAGTTTTTCATCAAGTATTTTATGTAGCTGATAAAGATAGAGCACATCATCGCCGGCATATTGAATCTGTGCACCTGTTAATGGACGTTGTAACCAGTTGGTACGGGTCTGTGATTTATCCAGCTGGATACCGAGTTCGTTTTCAACCAGTGATGCATAACCGATCTGATGTTGCTCTGATAGTAAAGCATTGGCAATCTGCGTGTCGTATATTGATGTTGGAGTTTCACCGAGGTAATAAAATAATACTTCCATATCCTGTGAGCAGGAATGAAATATTTTCGTTATCTGGTGATTGAGTAATATCTTTTGCAAGGCTGGCCTGGCATCAAAAGCTAGCGGATCGACACAGGCGACAACTGAATCAGTAGCGATCTGCACCAGTGCGAGCTGAGGGTAATAGGTTGTTTCACGAAAAAATTCAGTATCTACCGCGATTATCTTTTCATTTTCCAAGTGTGAAACGAGTTCATCCATTGCGCTGGATGATGCGATTAATGTGGGTGTCATTTAATTAGTGAGTAGTAGCAATTATTAGGATTTAGGCTGCAGCAGCTCGATTTCATAACCATCAGGATCGGCGACGAATGCCAGTAGTGTGCTTCCGGCGTTCATTGGCCCTGGTTCACGGATGATTTTTCCATCCGCAGCGCGTATTTTTTCTGTAGCCAGGTATACATCGTCAACTTCGACTGCCAGGTGGCCAAAACCTTTGCCGAGATCGTAGTGATCGGTGTCCCAGTTGTAGGTAAGTTCTAGTGCGGTGTTACGTTTCTCATCACCATAACCAAGAAAGGCGAGCGTAAATTTACCATCGGGGTACTCTTTTTGGCGCAATAAGGTCATGCCCAGTATTTCAGTATAGAATTTTATAGAGTTTTCTAAATTACCCACGCGAAGCATGGTGTGCAGTAATCTCATAATGTTATATATATAGCGGTAGAATGTATTGCTGCTTATATTAACTTATAATAGCGCGTAATAATGCCCTTGATTTGAGATGACCGTCATGGATTTTTCGTTTAACCCAAAAACTTTCAGAGATTTATTTCACAATGCTGTGGAACCGTATCTTGATGATGAACCTGGTGAAGGTGATATGAATTCATTGAGTCATTTGCTTGCTGCTATGGATCAGGCAATTGACGTAATGGCGCGGGCAGATGCTGACAGTGCTGTACAAAAGGATATGAGCGCTGAAAGTATGGGTTTGCTAGAAGAAAAGGACATAAGTAACATTGGTCAGTATGCACTGGACTTACTTGAAGGCATAGTTGCTGTTGTCGAGAAAAAATCTGGCAAGCAAAATAGGGCGTTACTGCGTTTGAGTTTACCCTTGTCACTGTGGGTGGCTCGACATGGCGGCAAATTGGCACTGATTGATATGTTGGTAAATTCACTGGCAGGTTATGCTAATGAGATTTCTGAGCCTCATCTACTAGCAGAATTAACTATAGTCATCAGAGAAACTATAGATGCCTGTGACGATGATATTCGTCGAGATCTGGAACAAACTAACATGATGCGCCCCTGGCGGATATTAAATTTAAATTATGGCATTGTTGCAACACGCAGTCATCAGCCAGAACTGATTGAGCAGGCATATGATGCCCTGGTGAAAAATTTACCGCAGGATGCGCGTGGGTTCTTTAAAGAAGGTTTGCAACAAATGGATGCTATTGACTACCCAGAGGAAGTACGTGAAGTGGTAGAACGCTATAATAAAATGTGGGGTTCTGAGGGGCTGTTGCATTAAAAGGTTTTTTACCGCGTCTCGACAACCACTCCTCGGTAACTGCTCCTGCGTTACCCTAATACCGTCCCGTCCATGGACATATGCATTACTCTACTACACGCCATCCATGGTGTTATGTGTTGTTCTAATTACGGGCTTCCTCGGCAATTGCTCCTGCTTTGCTCTAACACCTACATCCATGTAGGCGTGCCCTATTCTGCGATAAAGCTATGCTTTTAACACTTTATGTTTTGTGCGGATAAAATCCTGATGTGGTACGTGCAGTAAGTCTGCCAGACGGCGTAGCAGATGTTCTTCGTATTTATCCAGGTGACTGTCGGCATAAGCAAGTTGCCACAGGTCTTCTACAAGTTTAATTTTTTGCTGCTGTGAATAGTGCGTGTTGAGTAATGAAGTGAATGAATAGTAATCTGTTGCTTCATGCTTTTCATTGTGAGCCAGTTCGAGTAAGGCTTCGATTTCAGTCCTGTCGAGTTCAAAGCGTTGTTTTATTAATTGTCGTATTTTTATTTCTTCTTCTTTAGTTACCTGATCATCAACGTGTAACATCTCTACCATTAGCGCAGCCGAGGCTAGCTGTAGTCGGTGCTCAAGCGGTGTCTCGTTTCCTGCTTTTTCAGCAAGGTATTGATTAAAAAACTTTTGTAATTTAGTAAGCATGCGTACTGTCCAGGCCGGTTTATTTGATGCCGTTATGTTCGTTATTTAATAAGACCAAGGCGGTTTCTATTTGTTGAACACTAAAACCGTTTAACTGGTATTCGCCTATCAGCAGGATCGGCACTGCGCCACCACCGTATTGCTCGTAAAGTTGTTTTCCAGTAGTAGTGTTTTCCACATCGTATTCGCAGTAGTGGACGTGGTTATGCTGAAAATATTTTTTTGCCTGATAGCAATAAGGGCACCACCAGGCCCCCAGCATGATGACATCGGGTTTTCCGGCAATAATTTCAGGTGTGCAATCAATGCTATTTACTGGCTCATGGCGAGTGAAAATGATAAGTCCCAAAAAAAGTAATATGACTATATAGAGGCCATTACGTTTGCGTTTTTTCTTTATATTAGCACTGGCTTGGGTATCGATTATTTTGGTCATGGTCAATAAACAGTTGAAAAATCACTGTTGTGACCTGCGTTATACAAACGGGTTCAATCTAAGTAAAGAGCGCAAGTCTAAATTGTGACAGTTTATGTATTCTCGATATATGACAATGTTGTTAAATTTACTAATAGTGACGATTGTTTCTTTGATATTGGCGTAACTGAGAGATAAAGTGACGACGGTAGTAGAGTACGGCGCTTGAGCCATTGGCTTTGACATCAATTATTTTCCAGCTATCACCACTAAGGCGCATGCGGAAATCTAGGCGAACAGGGGGAACGTCCGGACGGAAAATTCTGGCACTGACAAAGGATTCGGCAGGGCCGCGATAACGTGCTGGGTAGAATTTGACACGGGTGTTTTTTGCATCAAAACTCCCCAGGTGCTTTGACAGGCTGGATAAAAACGTTTCTCGCAAATTCCGCTGGAAGTCAGATTTGTCTTTATCACTCATATTGCTAGCATAACGGCCAGTGATCCAGTGCGACATATTATCGAAGTCAAAATGAGGGATTATTTCGTTTTCGATGAAACCACGAAGTCGAGCGGCATTTACTTTGTCAGAATTGCTGCTGAATGTAGTAATTTTATCTAGTGCTGTGTGGATGACATAAGCCGGGTCGGTAGGCGTGATTGGCGGAGATGTAGAGGCAAACGACTGTGATGAAACAAGTAATAATGAGGTGAAAGTAAGAATGCATTGAGCTTGTTTAATAAATGATCGCATGATGGTTTTACCTCTGTTTTATTTAGGGAGCCAATTTACTGTGACATTAAATGATTGCCCTATAATAACAGGAATGTTTGGGGATACAACAGATGTGAATTGCCGATTATAAACGAGTGTTTAAATAATTCTGAGGCAGGCGATTTATAGCCCCATAATACCCAGTAATAGTAGTGTGCTAGTAAAAATTATAGCGGGGGATGTGCTTTATTTTTACCTGACCGGTTTTGCCAAATACTGTGACTCGAGTAATGATCGGTGAGTCTCCACGGCAGTGTTCTTCGAAAGGAGTGCGTTCTCTGATATTGACACCAGCAAAGTTGACGGTGAATGCTGATGATATGGTTGCACCGCAGCTACCATCTAAATTCTGACTAAATACCTGAGGTTCGAGCGTGATGGTGTATTCGCCAGAACTAAGCATGCATGTTTTGGTGATTTTTTTTGTTTTTACGATACGGGTGTGTTCTGTTCTGCGGTCAATTTCAACCAAATTCCACGGAGAATAGGTGCCGTCTTCATCTGAATAGTGGAAAGTGGGACCTTCATCACTTTTCAGTAAGGAATTAGTCAGTGTAATCATGTCGGATTCGATATTACATTTGTACGTGACCAGTGGGTATATTGCTTCAGCTGCAGTTACATCGGCCACATGTGCAGTGGTTAAAAATGAAAGTATCAGTATTCTTAGTTTGCTCATAACCATACTCACAAGCCAGGTGAATATTTGGGACTTGTTATATTTTTTTGTTGTGTTTACTAGATAGTATAGTGAAAAGGTGGCTATTTGCATGACTTCTGGGCTATCAGGAATAAGCTTATGTGCAATACGTTTTGAGATGTATTTTTATTGCCTATTCTCGATAATAATAATCATATTTTTGCAGTAAACCTTTCATGAATGTCCAGGCTTCGCTATAGGTAAGCCCACTTTCTTTCGGAATAACTATCTTAATATAAAGTTTATTCGGGTGTTTCTTTTTAAGCCTGGCGAGTTCGCTGTGCAGCTGTTTTTCGGTAACAACGGTGTAATTTTCCTGGCCTGAGTCTTTGAAGCGAATACGTTCTTTGCCTTTGATGCGCTCAAAGTTAACACTGACAACATATTTTCCTTTGGCAGTTCGAGCAGGCTTTATTAACTTATCGTACTTGACTTTTAATGAGCCGAAATCATCTTCTAAATTGGTCAATTTACGTGACTGGCTGTCACGTTCCTGGGAGATGATGATGATTTTCTGACGTTCTTCTTCTAGTGCATTTTGTTTTTGCTCAACATCGATACTTAGTTGCGACAGATTTTCATTCATTGCTGAAATCTGTGAACTTAAGTTGGCTATCATGTTTTCATTTTTACTAACGGAGTTTTTTAATTGTTCATTGTCTGATAATACAATAACGATCTGTTTGTCTTTGTCATCCAGCTCAACATTCAGCTGATTTGACTGTTCACTGGCCTGTAATAATTGCATACGTAACATTGAGATCTCATTTTGTGCATGCGCTAGCTGTTCTTCCAGCGTGGCATTTTCCTGTGAGGTGTCATTGATTATTTTAACCGCCTGTTCTTCAGCGGCCATGCTATTTCTGAGCTGGTCGAGTAACTCCCAGTTTTTTACCATGAGTAACATAGAGGTGAGCAGGAAGATGATGACGACCACCATCATGATGTCGGTAAACGAGGGCCAGAAACTCTCGCTACTTAAATGGCCCTGGCGCAGATCAACAAATTCTTCGTTCACGTGATAACTCCTGATTAACCGATAGTTACAAGTTTAGGAGTCTGACGACGATGATGAACTGGATGACAGCCGGAAACCGTCGCGTAAAAGTGATTTTATTTCTTCGATATCTGTGCTCAGGGTTGTCAATCGATTGGCATAGGTTCCAGTTAACGCATTGAGATTACGCCCGGCTTCAGCAAAATCTATTTGCGTATTTGCCATTACGCTGGCCGCTTCATGTAAGGCCTTAACCAGATTACCAACTTCATGCAACATGCTGTCAGTCTGGTAAGTAAAGCGAGGCATGATGTAAAGCGTGGTTGCCTGTTCAATGCCGCTTAAAAGTTTTGTTTGCACATCAGTTAGTTTCATATAGAAATAACCAAAAAACAAATAACAGACAATGGCGGTGGCGGTGGTGGAAAGTGCGGTCGACATACCGTGAATAACGATGCTCATGCCGCTTATGCCATCGGCGCTATCGATAATGTCGGAAGCGCCCATCAGTGCAATCGATAAAGAAATGATGGTGCCGAAAACACCAGTAAGAATTAATATGTTACTGATAAAACGTGGCAGACTTAAACGCGTACTTTCTGTTGCCACTAGTACAGATGCCAGGGCGCTATGGTTGACGGCAACATTGTGTTTGCTGATTTCCAGTACCGAGATATAACGGTTATAAATCAAACTTTTTTTACTTATACGTTCTGTTGGCAGTGTTACTTCATCCTGCACATTTTGTATGAAACGAGCTAATGCATTTTCTTCTCTGCTGTAACGTAATAACAACATGATAAGACGAAGCAGGCCAATGAGAAACAGGGCAAGAATGCTGCCATTAACGATGAAACCGGTATTGGTTTCCTGTTTTTTGAGATAGAGATTGATTATGAACTCATGGTTGATCAGTAATAAAAAAGCGACCAGTACCGATAACATCAAAAACTGGAATAAAACGCTACGACTGTAATTTGTTTTGTACTGAACCATAACCGTGCCTGCTTAAATGCAAAGGTATATAAAATTATAACTAATGGGTTTTCGAAGTATGCCAATTGTACGCTCTTATAGATAGATGTATATTAGCGAAAAGTAATAGATGTTTACTCAAAAGATATATAAAACAATCGTTTGCGTCATCCCGGAGCACAGAATTTTCTGATTTGACGAGATTTAATCTGTTTGCTCTCTCAAGCCGAAATTAAAACCTATAGAGAGACGATGTTGTGAACTGTTGTTTTTACTTACTTCATGCGGAGCATCAGGCTTAAAAAAAATAAATTCTCCAGCCATTGGCTGGATTTCAATTCTTTTGTTGTTTGCATTTTTTGTTTCATCGTAGATGATTAAATTACCCGAGTCCTCAGGCACGTTTACGTAATAGACACCAGATAAAAGTTCATCATCATCATCGTGAGTATGCAAAGTGGTGGTAGCATCTGGAGGCATGTAATTAAACCAGTAACCGGCACATAAATGCTTAATATTTAAAATCTCTCCAGCGAGTCTTGCGGCTTCTTTAAGCAGTGATTTTAACTCCGGAATATGTTGTTCATTTAGATAGATATTTTCATAACGGTCTTCGAATAAGTGGGTTTTTACAACACCTTCATCGTCCTGATGATTTAAAAAATTCAACATAAGTATTTTGTTGAAGTTCTTTGGCAGAGTGGGATGTGTTTTGAAAATACTACTGGTGTCAGTATTGATGGGTGCGGGCCTGGTATTCAATGCATAACCTCAAAATTCAAAAACGTATGACAGAGATACAGTTAATCACATATTTATTGATAACAGCGATTTTCAGTGAAAATAACTCTGGCTTTATAAGATCCTGAGAGGCCCATGCAGATTATATGACCCGCGAAAAACGGTTGCTATTTTTTTCCTGTAGATAACGATCAAACTGCATACATATAGATCGTGCGAGCAAGCGCCCCGTTGTGGTGATGGTTAGTTTTGTTTCGCTGATATTTAGTAAACCGTCATCGACCATCTGTTGTAAATTGTTTAGTGACGACTTGAAATAGGAATTAAAATTAATCTTCCACCTCTTTTCAAGTTTTTCGATGTCCAGATAATTATTACACATCAACTGGTTGATGACTTCGCGTCGTAAAACATCATCGGCCTCGAGTTCGATACCGCGAAAAACGGGAATTTTGTTCTGATTTAAATAGCTTTCGTATTCTTCAATAGTGCGTACGTTCTGGCCGTAGTTATCACCGATACGACTGATTGCAGTTATACCCATCGCTATCATGTCGCAATCGGCATTTGTTGAATAACCCTGAAAATTACGATGTAAGCTTCCTTCCTGTTGTGCTTTTACCAGGTCATCAGATTTTTTGGCAAAGTGATCCATGCCGATATATACAAAACCGGCATCCTGTAATTTATCGATGCACAATTGCAGGATATTTAATTTTTCTTCAGCTGAGGGTAATTCATCCTCATTAATCCGGCGTTGCGGTTTAAACATTTCAGGTAGATGTGCGTAATTATAGATTGCCAGACGATCTGGATCTAATTCGATAACGGTATCAAGCGTGTGAGTAAAACTTTTTACACTCTGTTTTGGCAGGCCGTACATCAAATCGATGTTGATAGATTTATAACCAAAACGGCGAGCATCTTTAATGTGTTGTTTTATCTCTGCGGTGGACTGAACACGATTCACAGAATCTTGAACAGCAGGGTCAAGATCCTGTACGCCAAAACTGATTCGGTTAAACCCCATCATGCTCAAGCTTTCTAAGCGTTGTTGGTCCACCGTTCGCGGATCAACTTCGATACCAAATTCGACCTGATCGTTTGCCGGGACATTAAAATTTTCACGAATACATTCGATGATTTCGTTGATTTCTTCGTCGCTTAAAAAAGTGGGTGTGCCACCACCCCAATGTATCTGGCTTACTTCTCTGTCGTTTGCAAACAACTCACCCTGCAATTCTATTTCTTTTTTGAGCAGCTTTATGTACGGTGCGGCTTTAGTTTTATCTTTAGTGATGACCTTGCTGCATCCGCAGTAATAACAAATCGTATCGCAGAAAGGAATGTGCAGGTATAAAGACAACGGCGAAGGTATGGGATCTTCATTACTGTATTTGACCCAGTTCTTATAATCTTCATCATCATAATCGGTAGTGAACTGGACAGCCGTTGGATACGATGTGTAGCGTGGCCCGAATGTATCGTAGCGACGAATTAACTCTTTATTAAAGACAACTTTATTATCCATAATTTACGAACTTTTTGTATGGGAAAGGGTGAATGTAGATTGCTATGCTATGAAAAAAAACGTTTTATTAGCATGACATACATCAACTGTCTGGTTGATTAGAGACTGATGGAATTCTAATATGTTGATGTACTTATGTTTATTGAAATTATGTGTGGTTTTTATTGTTCTAAGTCAATTTTTTGACTCAATTATGCATAAACAACATTTTTTAACGCTTTAATTAATATCTCTTTATCTTTTTTATTAAGAAAAGAACCTAGTTCAAGCTCTTTGCCGTGTGAACAGATGAATACCTGTTTAGGGTAACCGCGGGTAGTCGGCTTTTTAACAAAAATCTTTGTCCATAAACGATGATATCTCCAGGATTTTTCCGCGTGATAGCGCCCACGTTCGACAACTACGGTAGTTTCATCAAAAGTAATGACTTCAGTATTGAGGTTGGCGCGCACGCGCAGGTATAAGCAGATGAATAAAAAGCTAACGGAAAGGGCAGCGAAAGGAAAAATCAGCCATACCCCATGGAGTACATAATAACTGGATGTATAAATGATGATAAATGTCAGAGAGCCAGCAATTTTCATATTAGATGACCAGCTGGCGGAGTTATTCGGTTTTAGTACGATTGTCGTTGAACCGTTGTCCTCATTGATGCGCGTCTCTACCATATTGCACGACCATGTTGCGTCCGACGTTTAAAACCTGATTAATTATAACACTATAGATCGTGTTTTTTTAGTCGGTAAAGAAAGGCGTCTCGACTCAGACCGAGCAGCCTGGCGGCTTTGGATTTGTTCCCGCCTGAGTGTTTAAGTGCCTGTTTGATTAGATCGATTTCGAGTGATTCCAAATCAATGCCGTGTTCTGGCAGAGTGTATCCTGAACTGCTGGAGGTTTTACATTCGCGAATATCTAACGGTAAGTTTTCTTTGTGTATTACTTCACCGGGCAACAGGGCAGAGACATGTGCGCAGACATTTTTTAGTTCGCGAATATTGCCCGGCCAGGCATACTGTTTTAACTGAGTGAGGGCATCTGCACTAAGGGTGCATACTTCTGTGTGGTTTCGTTGTGCGGCTTCTAGTAAAAAATGTTTTGCCAGTTCAGGAATATCGCGCCGGCGCTGCTGTAAATTAGGCAGTTGTAATGTGACTACGCTTAAACGATAAAATAGATCCTGACGAAATTTTCCTTGATCCATCAGTTGTAGAAGATTGTGATTGGTCGCGGCTATAATTCTGACATCGACGGTCTCATGTTCATGTGAGCCGACGCGCTGGCATTCTCCATTTTCAACAAAACGTAATAATTTAGCTTGCAGTGAGAGCGGCAGCTCACCAATTTCATCGAGAAAAAGGGTGCCACCTGATGCTTTTTGTACATAACCGTCTTTTCTTTCATCAGCACCGGTAAAGGCACCTTTTTCATGGCCAAACATTAGTGACTCAACCAGAGCCTCCGGTAATGCGGCACAGTTAATAATAACAAATGGCTGGTTTGCACGTTTACTGCTCTGTTGTAATGCCTGAGCCATGAGTTCCTTACCGGTGCCCGTTTCGCCTTCAATTAAAATGTGTACATCGGCAGCGGCGGCAATCTGTGCGGTACGGATAACAGACTCTAAAATCGGTGAATGACCGATAATAGATGCGAAGGCGTCGTTATTGCTAAACTTAAACATGCTGGTTATCAGGTGCTAATGATGGTGGTGTTCCATTGGAATAAATAAGCTACCAATGGCCATAACAATAATCAGTAGTCCAACAATCTGCCTGGCACGTGTCGAATGTGCAAAGCGGGTAATCCAGGAGGTCATAAATCCTGCGGTGATCAGTGTCGGTAAAGTGCCCGCACCAAAAGCTAACATAGTGAGTGCGCCGTTGATCGCATCCCCTGCTGTGAGCGCCCAGATGAGTACAAAATAAACCAGTCCGCAGGGTAACCAACCCCAGATAAGACCATAAGCTAATGCTTTGGGTAGTGAGGCAACTGGTACAAGTTTTCTACCGATAGGTTCCAGGCGTTTCCATATGGGGATACCGATTTTTTCCACGCTGGCCAGTTGTGGTAACCAGCCGGTCAAATACAAACCGATGGCGACCATCATACAAACACCAATGATTCTTAATATGGCATGGCCCTGATCAAAACCCGCAGATTGCAATACGCTGGTACCAACCGCGCCAGCGATCAAACCAGCGATACCGTAACTGATCAAGCGGCCAATGTTGTACGACAGTACAAAAGTAAACAGTTTTGGTTTGTGGTTGCGTATTTCAGCAGGCAGGCTCAGGCTTAAAGCACCGATAATGCCACCACACATGCCGATGCAGTGCAGCGTGCTAAAAAAACCGAGTAAAAAGGCCGAGGTGAGGGTGACTGGATCGTTCATCATAAGGGCAGTGAATAACTAGTAGTTAATAGTGAAAAGTGGAAGCTATAGCTTCATGTTTAGTATCTGCCTGACCGGGAAGGCACTGGAGCTGATTGTTCGGTTGACTCGGTTCCGGGTTCTTTGCTCGAGTTAGAGTTACAACCTGATATTAAAAAGGTAGTACTAAATGTTGTCAAAACTAATATTGTTTTCATATTGTTACCAGTTGTTTTGTTTGAACTATTCACCATTAACTACTCGTTATTCACTGAAGTTCAGCCCACATATCATACTCGTCAGTATCGGTGATTGTCACCTGTGTGATATCACCCACTTTGTAGTGATTGTTTTCAGGCATTTCAATATAGACAAGTCCATCGATATCAGGTGCATCTGATGAGGTGCGCGCAACAATCATTTTTTCTTCATCATCAATAACGTCGATAATGACATCGCGTATTTTGCCGATATTTCGTTTTAACTTGTTGGCACTGATGCCGGCCTGTTTTTCCATAAAACGTGCAACACGTTCCTGTTTAACTTCTTCAGGTACGGCACCGTCCAGCTCATTGGCTTTAGCGCCATCGACATCTGAATAAGCAAAACAGCCAACGCGGTCGAGTTGTGCTTCATCGAGAAAGTCGAGTAGTTGTTGAAAATCTTCTTCGGTCTCGCCGGGAAAACCGGCGATGAAAGTGCTGCGTATGGTTATATCCGGACAGATCTCTCGCCATTGTTTTATCCGCTTCATGGTATTTTCAGATGAAGCTGGACGTTTCATCGCTTTTAATATTTTTGGGCTTGCATGCTGAAAGGGGATGTCCAGGTAGGGCAGGATCTTGCCTTCAGCCATCAGTGGGATAATTTCATTCACATGCGGGTAAGGGTAAACGTAATGTAGACGCACCCAGATACCAAACTGGCTTAAGGCCTCGCATAATTCAGTCATCCGGGTTTTAACCGGCATACCATTATAAAACTCGGTCCTGTATTTAACATCGACACCGTAAGCACTGGTGTCCTGTGATACGACTAATAATTCTTTAACGCCGGAGGCGGCCAGTCGTTCTGCTTCGAGCAACACATCATTGACAGGGCGACTCACCAGATCACCACGTAAAGAGGGAATGATGCAGAAGGTGCAACGGTGATTACAGCCTTCTGATATCTTTAAATAAGCATAATGCCTGGGCGTAAGCCGAATACCCTGCGGCGGCACCAGGTCGATAAAAGGGTCATGTTTAGCTGGCAGGTGTTGATGAATTGCCTGCATCACTTCATCAGTGGCATGAGGGCCTGTTACAGCAAGTACGTTCGGGTGAGTCTGTTTAACGATATCGCCCTTTGCGCCGAGGCAGCCTGTGACGATGACCTTACCGTTTTCATCCAGCGCTTCACCGATAGCATCTAAAGACTCTTCTACAGCTGCATCGATAAAACCACAGGTATTGACCACCACCAGGTCGGCACCTTCGTAACTGGATACAATATCGTAACCTTCGGCGCGAAGTTGTGTGAGAATATGCTCTGAATCGACAGTTGCTTTCGGGCAGCCGAGACTGACGAAGCCAACGCGGTGTGTTTTATTTGCTGGTGTGGATGTCATTAAAGAATACGATGAAAAAAAATGCTATTTTACCTGAAAAAAAAGTTGGCAGTTAGCAGTCATCAGTTTGCAGAAAATGCTCTAAAATAACTGCCAACTGCCAACTGCCAACTGCCAACTATTAATTATGAATGAAGAACGATTTGGCTCACTTGCCAGAGTTTATGGTAATGAGGAATTGCAAAAGATCCGTAATACACATATCTGTGTGGTTGGTATCGGCGGTGTAGGTTCCTGGGTGGTTGAGGCTTTGGCGCGTACCGGTGTCCAGCATATAACCTTGATCGATGGCGATGATATCTCACGCAGTAACATGAATCGTCAGTGTCATACCCTGGAATCAACCATCGGTAAAATGAAAGTCGAAGTCATGAAACAACGTGTTCTGGATATTAATCCTGATTGTCATGTACGAGCAGTGGAGCAATATCTCGGTGACGATAATATTTTTGATCTATTGTTGCCCGATGCTTCACAACCTTTTGATTGTGTCATCGACGCGATTGATCGCATCAAATATAAAGCGTTGATGATCTACTTCTGTAAGCGAAATCAACTACCGGTGATAGCCACTGGTGGCGCAGGTGGACTGACGGACCCGACACAGATTGAAGTAAAGGACTTGTCACGTACATGGAACGATCCTTTAGCGTCTGCGGTACGCCTGGCGCTGCGACAAGTACATAACTTTGCGCGAAATCCTAAGCGCAGCTTTGGTGTACCCTGTGTGTATTCTACAGAACAGCAACGTTATCCTGATAAAGATGGCAATATCGGTTACCAAAAACCTGGTGTTGCTGGTTTGTCTTTAGACTGTGGTTTTGGTTATGGCTCAGCAGTTGTTGTAACGGCGACATTTGGTTTTGTTGCTGCAGCAAATGCTATTGAGCTTATTCTGAAAAAGTAATTTGTGCGTTAAGGACTAGATCATTGAGATGAATGATGGTGATTATTCATTTTTACTGTTCTTATGTCTGCGTTTTATGCCGGAAATAAATTATCACAAACAATAACGCCAGCATAACAATCCAGATTACGATATAAAGTAAACGTGACTGTTTTGCTTTATGCGCGTCCAGCCAGGTTCTAGGTTTTATGCCGCGAAATAGAAATACCAGTTTGGACGATAAGTTAATGCAGACAATATTCACTGCAAGTAACAGGCTCGCACCGAGAGCATGATTGAATTCGCCAATGCTTAACATTAAACCGATAGTGACGGCAGGCGGCATCAGCGCCACTGCCACCATAACACCGACAAGAACACCTGATGTGCCGCTGACTAAAGAGAGTGCGGCTGCTGCGCCGGAGGCGAGTGCGATAGCTGTGCTGGAGTACTGAACGTCAGTGCGCGCTATGAGCTCCATGCTGTCAAAATTGCCCGGCCAGATCAGGCCTATGCCGACAGAAAAAAGCACAGCGACGATGATGCCGAGAAAAATGGCTTTCAGTGATTCTATAACGAGTTTTGTTTCACCCAGTGAAGCGCCTAGAGAAAAAGCGATGTTTGGCCCAAGCAGTGGCGCGATAACCATAGCGCCGACAATAACGGCAAGGTTGTTTTCCAGTAATCCAATGGCAGCAACGATAGCGGATAATATGACCAGTAAGATAAAGTTACTATCCAGCTGAGCGTCTTTTTCGACCTGTGCGAGAATCTCTTCACGGGTGCTCATCAAAGCTGTTTTTTTATCTTGTTCCTGTTGTTCACCGCTAAGAGTTTCGCTTTCAGCTTCAGTGACCTTAGGTAATGCGGTGTCAAGCGGGATGATCAGTACGTGATAATTGTCAGCATTGTGCAAAATAGTTTGTAATGCATCTAATACTTTTTGGCGTTTTTCAGGGCGGACTAATATGCGGGTAGAAATTCTACCGTCTTCATTATTTGGACCGAACCATATGTCTTCGACCTGCTGTTGTTCAGCAATGCCTAGAATGGTGTCATGGTGACCGGCATCCGCAATGACTTCGATAATTTTCATCGTGGATGAGTATAACGTTTTATTATTATTTTTTACAAAATAAACAACTTAGAGAGTGCTGTTAAAAATAAAAACTATAACCATAACAGCAACCGATCCTGCAAGAATGCATGGAAGCTTCAAGCATATGCCGGGTAATCCAGCACAGTGCTCTTTATCTTTACATTTGTTACAAATGCTCATTCAATACTCCGCAATAAGTGGTACGTTCCTGCTAACGTTGGTTTAAACCTCGTTTGTCAGGGTCTTCTACTGCTTCCGTAATAATGCAAACTAAAGCATTCAACTTATCCACGTTGATACTCTGCACCACCTAATTTAATAACTCAGGTAACACACTGGCATAAACTTATCGACTATCCAAAAACAATAGTTATCGGGTTATATGTTTATCCCAGCAGATATAAATATCTTCTTGTTGTTCAACAAGCTTTCTGTTTATCTTCATTTATTTGTCGTAGTAATATCCCAGTGTTGTGGAATAACTTTGTCCAAATTTTCAGATAATCTAATGATAAATTATTTATCTGCACAACCGATTATAGAGGTAATTCCCAGTCTATGTGGTAGTTTTTTTCTAATAAATAGCAGATTCTATTGTTAGGGAAAATATAATGGAAAACAAGAGGTAAGCTTTTGACCCATATCAATATTAAGCTTGATAAACGTTACTTAATATTATGTTGCAGGTAACGTATTTCTGTTGTTGAAAATAAAAAAGGTGATGAATAAACATCGCTTTTAAGTTCGCTTCCGCTTTCAAGACTTGTTTTTATTTCCGTGTTTCTTTCAAGCTTGAGACCAGGACCGTATCAGTGGAAATACTGATACGGTCTTGTCTTTTCTAACTACATGCCAGGATCATCCTGCATCAATCAAAATTCACTATCGCCTACTTCATGACATCCGCTGCCGGCGCAATTTTTGTTTTGCTCGACAGTACCGGTTTCTCCACCAATGTGTTTGTCTTTAGGGTCGAAATCACCCGCATGACAGCCGGCACAGAATGGCGCGTATTTTAATTCATCAGGATAATTGCCAATATTGATACCAGCTCCTATCGATGCTTCGTGACAGCCAGTACAGCCAGGATCCTTTCTATGGTTACCCGGGTAGTTACCTTGAGCGCTGTGTTTGAAGATGCTCGGTGCCCAGCCGTTTGTTGAATGACACACGTCACACTGTTCATTCGTGTCTAAATGATCTGGTGGCGGTAGCTTGTAGGCCTTCGCGGCGCCGTTCTTAACGTGACAGCTATCACAGTTATTTATAGTACTGGCATCGTGAACCCAGGTGCCGCCTACGAAGGTTGCAGTGGTATGACAGGATGAGCAATCTAGGGTAATCGGAAGGTGGGCGGGGTTGGTCTTGGCCGCCGTGCCTTTCGCCGTAACACCATCATGACAGGACGCACAATTGTCCACGATGCCGGTATGATCAAACACCCCACCGACGAAGGTAAGCGGGAGACTTGTGTTATGACAGATACCACAATCCTGGTTTGTTTGAACGTGTGTGAGTGTTTTACCTGTGGCGAACGCGCCATCATGACAGGATCTACAGTTGTCTACGATGCCTGCATGATCAAAGGTCCCCGGTATAAAGCCCGTGGTCTGGTGGCACACGCTGCAATCCTGAGTTGTTGGCACATGATTCGGTGGCGGTGTTTTTCCTCTGGCGGTTGCACCATCATGGCATGAGCCGCAGTTACTCGTAATACCCGTATGGTCATATGTGGCACCAGCAAAAGCCTTGGTGTTATGGCACACCGAGCAATCTTCAATAGTCGGGATGTGGTTGAGAGCCGTACTCTTCTTGGTTACTGCTGCCGTAGATGTATCACCATGGCACGACGAGCAGTTATTTACGATACCGGTATGATCAAACACCGAGGGTTTAAAGGTACCTGCTACATGACAAACACTGCAATCCTGCGCGGTCGGGAGATGGATGGCGGTGGTGGAATCTTTTTTGGGCCCTACTGGCGTCGCGGTAGGATTATCACCGTGACATGATGCACAGTTATTCACAATGCCAGTATGATCAAAGGTACCATCGGCGAAATTGTTACCAATTGCATGGCACGATCCACAATCGGAGGTCGTAACAGGATGAGGATTAGTTGATTGCGCCTTTCCCAGGGCTCCGGCCGCAACAAAATCCACACTGCCATCATGACACGATTCGCAATTACCGCTGATACCCGTATGGGCAAAAAGGGTGGGTTTAGTAGCGAACGAATCATTCGTGTGGCAAACGTCACAATCCTGACCCGTTGGCAAATGGCTACCTGGTTTTCCGTAGAGTTTACCCGTGTTCGCGCTAAATTGACCACTGTGACAACCTTCACAACCACTGGTAATGCCTGAATGCACAGAAGCAAATAATGCAACCAATGCAAAATCGCCGGTACTGGTGTTATTGTGACACTGACTGCATTCAGCCTTCGCCGGGATGTGTTTAACCTTCTTGGGCGTTGCAATACCGGTGTTGTGGCACGATGCGCAATCGCCGCCAACTATGATCGGATCATGGATAAAGGTACCAGCGAATTTAATAAAGGTACTGGTAATGTGGCAATCGGAGCAGTTCAGGTTCGTCGCTATATGACCCAAAGACTTACCTTTGCTGATATTACCGTCATGGCAGGCCAGGCAATTGCTGGTATCTGTGTCCGCGTGGTCAAACGTCGCATCAGCAAAGCTCGTATGGATAACACCTAAAGTGGTATGGCAGACAGCGCAATCCTGATCGGGAGGAGTAGTCGGTATGTGATTTGGCAGTTTACCGACACTTACCACATTGTTGTGGCAAGAGTCGCACGCACCCACAAAAGAAGTGCCGGTATGATTAAAAGTGCCAGTGGTAAAAGTCCCCGGAGTATGGCAAACACCGCAATCCTCGGTAGTCGTCATGTGGGCATAGAAAGATGTGGTAAGAGGCTTACCTATCGCATCAACACCGTGACAGGAGTCGCAACGTTTACCTATAACCAACGGGCTGCTATGATCGACGAATGCGCCAATGAAACTCTCAGTGTTATGACACAATCCACAATCAGCGGTAGTGTCTCGATGAGTTTGAGTATCCGTCGCCGCTTTGGCGTTAATGCTAGTGCTAGTATTGTGGCAGGATTCACACGATTGGTCCGTTGCATCCAGCAAGTTGTGGTTGAAAATACCACCAGGCATTTTGAAAGACACGATACTATGGCAGCTAACGCAATCGTTGTTCGCTGTGTTTGCTGTGTTCCTTGTGTCTGGATGACCGACCGTTTGACCCTTCGCTTGACCAGAGCCATTAGCAACATGGCAGTAATTGAGCAGATCAACCTTGCACCATCAAACGAGAGAGATGAGATAGTACACATAATAAGGCAGATTGATTTTAAGAATGGTGATGTAAATCATTTCTTGAATCATTTAGCCGGTGCAATGTTAATAGATATGTAATTAATTTTTTTAGGAGATGAAAAAGATGAACACAAAAAGAGGAAGAAAAGTTAACTACGGGGACAAATAGAACAAAACAAAAAGGAAAGTTATGAATCCCGGAAAGGAAAGTTAAGGTTAATGCTAATGAAATGAATTCTGCTGAACCCGGTTCGGCGTGGTTACTAATGGCTGCAAAAACAACTATTGAAATAGCCGTTGTTGGTCCGGAAATAAGGTGACGAGATGAACCAAACAAAGCCGCAATAATTGGTGTAACCATTGCGGTATATAAACCAAACTCAGGCGGTAGACCGGCGATGGTTGCAAAGGCAACACCCTGAGGTAAAACAATAACGGCACCCGTGAAACCCGCGATTAAATCAGCTTTCACTGACTCTTTTGTTATTAATTTAAACCACTGCAAAAACGGGAATATAGAATGTAAATTCATTATTATTTTTCTACTCTTAATGTAGTTGAAAACGAATACTTAGCTTGAAACGTATATTTTGAAATTGGGCAAATAATAAGCGCCAGCTATTCATTCAGAATAAATGGTAACGAATACCTAATATTATGATGCAGTTAGCCAAATACAGATCTTTAAGAAAAACCTTGCAAAAACGAAGTATATCACAATAAGCTAATATAATCTAAAATGGCTTATTAGACCTATATATCGGCTATATGCAGATAATCTGATATTATCTTGCCTCATTTCACTACAAGTAGACTAATTTACGTGACTAAAACAAACTTTTCGATGCTCCCTCTTCCTCCTGAACAACTCGCTAATATAGAGTCACTTGGCTATGAACAAATGACCCCGATTCAGGCACAAGGTCTACCTGTCATTCTTGAAGGTAAAGATTTGTTAGCGCAAGCTAAAACGGGTAGTGGTAAAACGGCTGCTTTTGCAATCGGATTGCTAAATCATCTTGATGTTAAAAGCTATGAAACTCAGGCACTAGTACTTTGCCCTACTCGCGAATTAGCCGATCAAGTGAGCAAAGAAATTCGACGTTTAGCACGTGCCATTCCAAATACTAAGATTCTTACATTATGTGGTGGCAAACCTATCGTTCCACAATTAACATCACTTGAGCACAGTCCACACATTGTTGTTGGAACACCAGGCAGAATTCTAAAGCATTTGGTAGATAAACGTTCTTTGAATCTTGATAACTTAAAAGTGCTGGTATTAGATGAAGCAGATCGCATGTTAGATATGGGGTTTCATGAAGATATTATGCAAATCATTCATAACATGGCGCAAAAAAGACAAACGTTATTATTTTCGGCAACCTATCCTGAAGAAATTAAAGATATTAGTGATGAAATACAAAATAATCCTGTTGATATTCGTTTAGAAACATCGCATAACGAAAATAAAATCAAACAAATATTTTATGAAGTAGAAAAAGGTGAGCGCACTAAAACATTAATTTCAATACTTCATCATTACAAACCAGAATCAACTGTTGTATTTTGTAACCGCAAGCAACAGGCGCAAGAATTGGCTGAAGCATTATGGCAAGAAGGTTTTCATGCTCTCGCTTTGCATGGTGATCTTGAACAAAGAGATCGCGATCAGGTACTTGTTCAGTTTTCAAACAAAAGTAGCTCTATATTAATTGCAACGGATGTTGCCTCACGTGGTTTAGACATTAAAGATTTACAGGCGGTTGTGAACTTTGAGTTATCG
>CAJXZZ010000018.1 GCA_913065105.1 uncultured Gammaproteobacteria bacterium
TTCATGAGCTCGGCCATGTTTTACCCGTGTAATTACGGCTACGTTCCACACACCCTGTCAAAAGATGGTGACCCGATAGACGTACTGGTTACCACCCCGGTACCGTTGATTGCTGGCTCAGTCATTCAATGCCGCCCAGTTGGCGTATTGAAAATGACCGACGAATCGGGTGATGACGCCAAGATTCTCGCGGTACCCATCGATAAACTATGCAAATCTTATCGTAACGCTAAAACCATCGACGACATGCAACCGATGCTGCTTGATCAAATTGCGCATTTCTTTGAACATTACAAAGATCTGGATGAAGGCAAATGGGTTCGAGTAGAAGGCTGGGGCAATCTTGAAGATGCCAAGGAAGAGATCATGTCCAGCGTTGCCATGTATAAAGACGCGCCGGTTAAACCAAACTTTTAAACCCGGTACCACTTCATCTCATTGCCCCAGCCGCAATGAGATGAAGGTGTCAATTAATTTGGTGCCGGAACGCGGAATTGAACCGCGAACCTCGTCATTACGAATGACTTGCTCTACCGATTGGAGCTATTCCGGCTATATTGTTTAGCTTTAATGTGGCGCACTCATACTATAGGGACCGACATCACACCAGGGCTCCCTGCCTAAAACGATATCCGTCATTAACTCTGCCGAGGCTGTGCCAAGCACGATGCCATTTCTAAAATGACCGGCATGAATATACAAACCTTCTACCTCATCATGCTGACAGATGTAAGGGATGCCTTTTTCTGTACCCGGCCTTAATCCCGCCCATTGCCTTTCTATCTCAAGACCACTTAATAATGGAATTAACTCTACTGCGGCTCGATGCAGTTCGTCAAAGGCTGTCACAGAAATGGTTTTATCGAAGCCGATTTTTTCCAGCGTACTGCCCGCCAGTATGCGGCCATCCTTACGTGGAATAATATAATGCCCTTCTGATAAAACAATACGTTTTACCAGGTCTGGCTCGCCTTTGTACATAATCATCTGGCCTTTGACCGGGATCACATTAACCGATGATTGCGTAACGCTAAATTGCGCGCTCCAGGCACCGCTAGCAACGATTATCTTATCCGCTAAAAATGTTTTTTTATCCGTTCGCACGCCAGTAACTTTATTATTCTTATTAATTATTTCTTCTACTTCGCAGTATTCACGATAAGGAATACAAAGTCTTTCAAATGATGCTTTTAACGCTTTAACAAATTTCGGATTTCTGATTTGTTTAATGTCAGGCATCCATATGCCTTTATTTACTACATCACCAACCGTTTTTTCAATTTTGTGTATGGAATCAATATTATTTATAAAGTCTGCGTCGATCGACCATTTTTTTGTCCAGTCAATAATTTTCTGATCATTATCAACAACAGTAAACAGGCCACTGTCGAGTAATTCACAATCTACGCTGGTTTCATCAAACAGCGTTTTAGTTAACTCAGGGTAGATTTTTTTACTGCGCTCAGCCAATACATTCACTGCATCATCATATCGCCAGGGGTAAAGTGGCGAAATAATCCCACCACCGGCCCACGAGGATTCGCCGCCTAACGGCCCTTTCTCAAGCAGCAAAACATCCACGCCTTCTAAAAATAATTGACGCGCAGTTAATAGCCCGATGACGCCGCCGCCAACAATGATGCAATCAGGCATATTTATATTATTTTAGGTAACTGCGACATCGGCAGGAGGTCGAGGGCAATGCTAACCTCGGATTTTATTATTTTTTTCATGGCATAAAAAAGCAACGTTGAAACGTTGCTTTATATTACAGAATAAAGATATCAAGTTATACCACATCTGGTTTATTTACAGCCTGTACCCGCCATTAACAGGCTTGCTATAGATAATTGACCCTAATTTACAGGCATAATAATCTACTATTATTAGTCGAATAAATCCACAGCACGCAATTTAGTTTAATATGTCGCAGTCAAATAAAAACACGGCATTTTTAGGAAAAACCCATATCATGAACATTGTTTTAAACGGTCAAGACAAACAAATTGACGACGATACCAATATCGAGCAACTGCTGACAAGCCTCGATTTGAACAACAAACGCCTGGCCGTAGAGATTAATCAGGAGATTATACCCCGCAGTGACTTTGCTACATTCACACTGAGCGAGTCAGACAAAGTCGAAATTGTTCAGGCTATCGGCGGCGGCAGCTGTGACCACAAAAACTAGCATAGCTGTATCGTTCAAAATCACTCTGGCACTACTTCTCGCATTCAAAAATCAAGTACAATAGCGCCTGCGTAACTAACCGGCCCCAACTAAAAAAATAATATGTCTGACACAAATCTGGATAAACCGCTGATTATTGCTGGTAAAACATATACCTCTCGTTTACTGGTGGGTACCGGCAAGTATAAAGATAATGAAGAAACACGCCTTGCGTTAGACGCTAGCGGTGCTGAAATCATCACTATTGCTATTCGCAGAACAAATATTGGTCAAAATCCAGACGAACCCAATCTACTGGATGCTCTACCCCTCGATAAATATACATTATTACCCAATACCGCCGGTTGCTACACCATCGATGACGCCGTTAGAACATGCAAACTTGCACGTGAACTATTGGGTGGCCATAACCTGGTCAAACTGGAAGTACTAGGCGATGAAAAAACCCTGTTCCCAGATGCTATTCAAACACTGAAAGCGGCTCAAATTCTGGTCGATGACGATTTTGATGTCATGGTCTACACCAATGATGATCCACTCATCGCCAAGGAACTGGAAAATATTGGCTGTGTTGCCGTTATGCCTTTGGCTGCGCCCATCGGCTCAGGTTTAGGTATACGTAATCCTTACAATATCCTGACTATTATCGAAAATGCCAATGTACCAATACTGGTTGATGCGGGTGTTGGTACTGCGTCGGATGCAGCGATAGCCATGGAACTTGGTTGTGACGGCATATTAATGAATACCGCTATTGCAGCGGCACAGAAACCCATACTGATGGCGTCGGCGATGAAAAAAGCCATCGAAGGTGGCCGCGAAGCATACCTTGCCGGGCGCATGCCAAAAAAACGTTTTGCATCAGCCTCTTCGCCCATCGAAGGCACTTTTTTCTAGATCATTTATTCTTGTGCCCGCAGAAGATCCGCCAAAAAAAAGTCAGGGTAAACAACCTGATGAACATAGAACCATCAGAAGCTTTGTTTTACGCCAGGGCCGTTTAACCGGTGCACAACAAAATGCCCTGGATAATTACTGGCAAGATTACGGCATTGATTATTCTGAAAAAATCTTATCCTTCAGCGATCTGTTTAAAAACAACAATGACGTTATTCTTGAGATAGGTTTTGGTAATGGCGAATCATTATTACAACAGGCGAAGAATCAACCGCAATACAACTTTATCGGCATTGAAGTGCATGGCCCCGGCGTCGGCCATTTAATACACAATGCCAACAATGATGAAGTTCATAATATAAAGGTCATACGCCACGACGCGGTTGAAGTACTAAAACATCAGATCGGCGACAACACGTTACAGCAGGTACAACTCTTTTTCCCTGACCCCTGGCATAAAAAACGCCACAATAAACGGCGCATCATAAGACCTGACTTTATCCAGCTGATTCACCAAAAGCTAAAAATGGACGGTTTATTCCACATGGCCACTGACTGGCAACATTATGCCGAGCAAATGCTACTACAGATGGACGAGGCCAAAGGTTTTAGCAACACTTCTGGCACCGGCAATTACTCCACAAGTAAAGCCGCCCGCTGCGAAACAAAATTCGAACGCCGCGGACTCAAACTAGGCCATGGCGTCTGGGATTTAATTTACAAAAAATCGCAACCACCTCATTCGTCGAATATAATCGATTGATTTATATGTATTTATACTAATTCAACGACGATTATTTTTATAATTGGGTGAAAAAGGATACAATAGCGAGCTTTTTTCAGCGCAGTGCCTGCCTTTAATGCTGCCTGCTACACAATATTTTAGTAATTTGGAGAATTAAACATGTCTCAGAAACACCCTGTTGTTGTTGTCACTGGTTCATCAGGTGCGGGCACCTCTACCGTTAAGCACGCATTTGAGCAAATTTTTACCCGTGAACAAATTAATCCTGTGATCATCGAAGGTGATAGCTTTCACCGTTATGATCGTGCAGCGATGAAAGAAGCTATGACCAAAGCTGAAGCTGAAGGTGATGAAAACTTCAGTCACTTTGGCGCCAAGGCCAACTTGTTCGACAAACTGGAAGAATTATTCAAATCATACGGTGCTACAGGTACTGGTCAAAAACGCTTATACCTGCACAGCGACGAAGAAGCCGCTGTATACGAAGGTTTAACCCCAGGGCAATTTACTCCATGGGAAGATATTCCAGCTAACTCTGACATTATGTTCTATGAAGGTTTACACGGTGGCGTTGTTACCGATGAAGCCGATGTTGCCAAACATGTTGACCTGTTAGTCGGTGTGGTACCAAGCGTTAATCTTGAGTGGATTCAAAAAATTCACCGCGATAATGCAGAACGTGGTTATTCAGAAGAAGTGATTGTTGATACCATTCTTCGTCGTATGCACGACTACGTAAAATACATCACGCCTCAGTTCTCACGCACTGATATCAACTTCCAGCGCATTGCTACGGTTGATACGTCAAACCCTTTCATCGCTCGTGATATTCCTACACCTGACGAAAGCTTTATCGTTATTCGATTTAAAGATACAGAGAAATTTGATACTGACTTCCAATATCTTTTGGACATGATTCCTCATTCATTCATGTCACGTCGTAACACTATCGTAGTACCCGGCGGTAAAATGGGACTAGCGATGGAACTGATTTTGACCCCTATCATTCATCAGATGATTGAAAAATCAAACTAAGTACATCCAGAGATGACGGTTATAATTAAGCCAGCTGTTAATAGCTGGCTTTTTTACGCTCAGGGAAAGTGGGGAGACGAAAACTAGTCGGTGAAATCGCATTTCAGTGATTGCGTAGAACAGATGCACCGTTAAAGATAACGGGTTACACTAATATCCATGCCTGTTAGCCAACTCATTGATTCTCATTGCCACCTTGATTTCGAATGCTTCGATGAGGATCGCGCTCAGGTTATTCAACGAGCCCTGGACAATCATATCCACAACATTGTTATTCCTGGTACTCAAAAAATATTCTGGGACAGAATCAAACAGCTATGCTCCCAACATAAACAGCTACACGCCTGTTATGGACTTCATCCGTATTGGGTAAATGAACACGACAAACAGGATATTAATCAACTTAATAAATATATTGAAAACAGCCGGCCTGTCGCCATAGGCGAATGTGGCCTGGACTTTCGTCCACAACAGGCGGACAAAGAAACGCAACTCTATTTTTTTGAATCGCAGTTAGATATCGCAGCAAACCATCAACTCCCCATAGTTATCCATTCAGTGAAAGCGACTGATACCGTTATACAAACCATTAAAAAATTCAAAAACCTGAAAGGCATGGTGCATAGCTATTCAGGAAGTGTCGAACAGGCAAAACAGCTTATCGATCTAAATTTTTATATCAGCGTGGGAGCAAGCGCAACTTATGACAATGCAAAAAAAATAAAACAGGTAGTAAAAGATATTCCACTAACATCACTATTACTTGAAACTGACGCACCGGATCAACCTGATCTAAACCATCTGAATAAAAGAAACGAACCGGCTTATCTGGTGAATACACTCCAGGCCATTGCTGAATTAAGAGAAGAATCCGCTGACATAATTGCAGAACAGACGACAACAAATGCAAAAAATCTGTTTAAAATATGACTGCCCTGCAATCTAAACAATAAAAAACTTCCTAAATCTTCACGCAGACGCATCTTTCCAGATCAGTAAGAATTACTAAACTATGCTCTATTCCAATGAGACTCATCGCTTATCTCTTGCATGGTACCTTCGATCCAGTCAAAAACCTCTTTATTGATTTCATCCGCGCTGCGGCCCTTTGACTCAATCGCCGGGCCAATAACTACACTGATAGTACCTGGCCATTTTATAAAACTATGTCTTGGCCAAAACTCGCCTGCATTATGCGCTATCGGTATTATCGGATAACCACTTTTCTCTGCCAGTAGAGCGCCACCTATCTTATATTTTTTGGTTTTTCCAGGCACAGTACGTGTGCCTTCAGGAAACAAAACCATCCACTTACCGTCATCAAGTTTCTGCTTACCCTGTGTGATCAATTGTTTGATCGCTACCCGTCCCGCTCCACGGTTAATTCCGATCGGATCAGTTAATGCTAGCGCCCATCCAAAGATGGGGATATACATCAATTCGCGCTTGAACACCCAATGTACGTACGGCGTAAAAGAATGTAACGCCAACGTCTCCCAGGTTGATTGATGCTTGCTTAATATGATCGCAGTTTTTACATTTAGATTTTCCCGTCCTGCAACTTTAAAGTCTATGCCACAGAAAATCTTTAATAATAAGTTATTTATATTCGACCATAAACGGGCAATCTTTAAACGAAAAGACGACGATGTAAAAAATAAAAAAACGATCAACAGACCAAAGACAAGAACATTAAAAGTAAAAAATACCCAGAATAATAATGAGCGAACAACTAAAACAGGTTTAGATTCCATAACAGACATTATTTCAATATCGCGGTAACGGCTGAAGCGAGATCGTCAAACACCGGAATATCTCCTTTATTCTCGGTCTGTAGTAATTTTTCCGCTTTTACGCCTTTGCCCGTACGCACCAACATGGCTTTGGCGCGAGCACTATGTGCCGCTTTTATATCAGAAATGCTATCGCCAATAAAAACAACATCCTTCAGTGGCACATTAAAACGTTGGCCGATCTCTAACAGCATACCCGGTTTTGGTTTTCTGCAAACGCAGCCATCATCTGGCCCATGGGGGCAATAAAAAATAGCATCAATTCGACCACCGACCTTTGCCAGCATCAAATCCATTTTCTTATGCATGGCAGTTAAAGCTTCAATATCAAAATAGCCTCTTGCCAGACCCGACTGATTACTTGCGACGACCACGGTATAACCGCCGTGTGTTAGACGCGCAATGGCTTCGAGACTACCTTCAAGCGGCTGCCACTCTTCAGCGCTTTTAATATAAGCATCCGAATCATGATTAATGACACCATCTCGATCTAAAACGATAACTTTCATTAGCTAATGCTTTTCGCCTGATATTTATGATTGATGTAAACGCGACAGATCTGCCGCTCGCAAGAAAAGTTGATTCATTGTATTTAGCAACGCAATACGATTATTTTTTATCGCCTCATCATCGGCCATTACCATCACTGAATCAAAAAATGCATCAACCGGATCGCGTAATGATGACAACTGACTTAATGCTGATTCGTAATCGCCCGAATCAAACATCGGTTCTACAACGTGACTTAAGACATTTAGAGCGTCATAAAGTTTTTTCTCTGCATCTTCTGACAATAAATTTTTATCAACAGCTACGATTGTACCCGTTGCTGATTTCTTAAGAATATTGCCTACCCGTTTATTTGCGGCGGCCAGGCTTTGCGCTTCAGCAAGTTCACGGAAAGCAGACACCGCCTTGATACGTTTATCAAAGTCCAGCGGACGCGAAGGCGATAGTGCTGATACTGCATCAAATACATCAACTGTCACTTGTTGATCGAGATAATAAGCACGAAGGCGTTCAATAATATAATCAAAAACCTCTTGCTCGACTTTGCTCGCATCCACTTTGTCTTTAAGTAACTCTGCCGATTCTGAGATCAGTTGTTTAAGATCCAGGTCAAGCTGGCGCTCGATTATCGTACGCAAAATACCCAGTGATGCCCGACGCAAAGCGTAAGGGTCTTTTTCACCTGTAGGTTTTTGCCCTATCGCAAAGATACCAACCAGGGTATCCAGCTTGTCACTGATAGAAAGTATCTGCCCGGTTGTCGTGCTGGCCGTATCATCACCGGCACCGCGCGGTTTATATTGCTCATCAATCGCACTCGCAACTTCAGCAGCTTCGCCTGCTTTCTGTGCATAATGTTTACCCATTACGCCCTGTAAAGATGCGAACTCGCCTACCATATCCGTCATCAGGTCACATTTACTTAACTGTGCTGCACGTTTGACATAATCGACATTTGCATTTAGTTGCACAGCGATGGATTCAGCCAATGTTGTTACACGCTGTGTTTTTTCTGCAAGACTTCCTAATTTTTTCTGGAACACGACTTTTTCTAATGCGGTATTAAATGTTTCCAAGGGCTGTTTCTGATCTTGCGCCCAGAAAAATTTTGCATCTGCCAGGCGTGGCCGCACCACTCGCTCGTTACCTTCTTTTACTTTTTCAGGCGACTTACTATCGATGTTGCTGATTGTAATAAAATAATTTTTTAAGTTTCCCAATTTATCTCTTACCGGGAAATACTTCTGATTGTCCTGCATCGTTTTAATCAATGCTTCATCGGGCACATCAAGATAAATCGCATCAAACTCACCAGCAACCGCTATCGGCCACTCATTTAATGCTGTCACTTCATCGAGCAGATCCTCATCGATCACAGCTTCGCCTTTCAACTGCTTAACCGTATCAATAACCTGCTGCCTGATCTTTTGTTTTCTTTGTTCAAAGTCTGCAATGACAAACCCCTGCGACAGGAGTTTTTCCTGATAGTCACTGGCCTGTTTTAAAACAATCTCACCCGGTGAGTGGAAACGATGACCGAAAGTTTTTGCAGAAGACTTAAGACCTAGAACTTCAGCATCGATAACTTTTTCACCATGCATCAAAACCAGCCAGTGCGCTGGACGCACAAATTCAGCGTCATTACTTCCCCAGCGCATACGTTTTGGTATTGGCAGTTTTGCTAGTGATTGATTAATGATATCTTCGATTAACACAGACAGCACCTGGCCTTTTTCTGACGCTTTGAAAATCAGCCAGACACCTTTATCGGTCTCCTGCTGCTGCAGGTCTTCGACCTCAACACCACAGGATTTTGCAAACCCCATTACCGCTTTTGTTGGTTTGCCATCGGCATCATATGCTGCTTTTAATGCCGGGCCTTTACGCTCGACTTCTCGGTCAGGTTGCGAGGCAGCGACATCTTTAATTAATACTGCAAGCCTTCTGGGGGCAGCAAATGATTCGACTTCATTAATTTCAAAACCGGCTTTTTTTAAACCGTCTACAATACCATTGGTAAATGCAACAGAAAGTTTTTTAAGCGCTTTTGGCGGCAGCTCTTCGGTGCCCAGTTCTATCAATAGATCCTGATTGGCATCTGCACTCATGCTGCATCTCCTTTGGCTTCACCTGATCCAGCATTGCCAATCGGAAAACCTAAGGCTTCACGCGAATCATAATACGCCTGTGCTACCGCTCTCGAAAGAGCACGCACCCGTAAGATAAACCGTTGACGCTCAGTCACTGAGATTGCGTGACGCGCATCAAGAAGGTTAAATGCATGGGATGCTTTTAATACCATTTCGTATGCGGGTAATGGCAGACCCAGCTCGATCAGTCGCTGGCTTTCAGCTTCACAATCATCAAACTCTTTAAACAGTATTTCAGTATTCGCGTGCTCGAAGTTATACGTCGACATCTCCACTTCATTTTGATGGAACACGTCACCATAGGTAACATCACCTTGCGGTCCACGCGTCCAGATTAAATCGAAGACACTTTCTTTTTCCTGCAGATACATCGCCAGACGCTCGAGTCCATAAGTAATTTCACCGGTAACAGGGCGACACTCTAAACCGCCAACCTGCTGAAAATACGTAAACTGGGTGACTTCCATACCATTTAACCAGATTTCCCAGCCCAGCCCCCAGGCACCGAGCGTCGGTGATTCCCAATTATCTTCTACAAAACGCACATCATGCTCCAGCAGATCAAATCCCAGGGCTTCGAGCGAACCTAAATATAATTCCTGAATATTGTCTGGTGATGGCTTTAATACCACCTGAAACTGGTAGTAGTGCTGTAGCCGATTAGGGTTTTCGCCATAACGGCCATCCGTTGGGCGGCGACAGGGTTGCACATAGGCAGCACGCCAGGGTTCTGGACCGATGGCGCGTAAAAAAGTGGCAGGGTGAAAAGTGCCTGCACCCACTTCCATATCGAGTGGTTGCAATATTGCGCAGCCCTGTTTTTGCCAGTAGTCCTGTACTGCGAAAATGAGTCCCTGAAATGTTGATACATCGTAAGCCATGTAACTGAAAAGCCTGAATATTTGATTAATTAAGTTGCGAAGTATAACTCAAGACGCCCATCTATAGCTTCATTGCATAGCGTTTCCTGCAAAAAAGGCTATAACTTTAGGGTAGCTCATACTAATTACCATAAATGCTCAAAAATTCATCGATTGCCCGAAGTAAACATTAGCTAACTGGGGATGGGAACATGAGTAAACAATTTATTTTAGATTCATCAGAATTATCTCAATGGCACTCACTGGTTCATGAAGCCGAGCAGGATTATGGCTGTCAGCTAGATGAGGCTATGCAGAGTTACCTGGTATTCACCTTGATGCGCTTTGCCAAAAATCAGCAACTCAACGCAAAAGCGCTGGCACTGGATTACTTAAACACACACCATCTTCCAAACAGTATACGCAGTGAACAATTACGCGACATCGGCGATCAATGCCTGCTGGTTTCCGGTCTGTACCCCCAATCGGCTGAAAAAAGACTGGTTGGCGTTAATTATTATGTCGATCTTGGCCGCTCTGCCTATCAACACATTGGTGCGGTGACACAAAAAGGTATTGCTGAGTTATATCAACAACTGGCCGAAAGTTTTATTCTATTAATGGATTTGCTACAGACCATCCGTCAGTACAGCGCACCGGCATTACAGCCTATTGCCGCGATGGAGTTATGGCAGCATACCGGTAGTCGTGCTGCCTATAATCAAATCTCTGATAATGGCTTCCCCGTCCATGAAAGCCTGCTCAAAAACCTGAACACCCATTAAAAAACCTTATAACTGTCAGCCTACGTAGTCGCGATGGCAAACAGTTAATACTAGATGCGCTCTAACTCGACCAGATCGTGTTTGATGTCCAGTTTAGGCAATACATTATAAAGCGCCGCCTGCAACGCTTCTTCAATGACTGGATGATAGAAAGGCATTTTCAGCATATCAAACACGCTCATGCCATTTTGAATCGACCAGCTAATTAAATGCGCCAGATTCTCTGCTTTAACACAGCACATACACGCGCCTACTAACAAACCATCCGATTTTTGTACGTATAGCCTGAGCAGGCCTCGATTTTTACCCATGATAAGCGCACGCCCAACCGGGGCAAACTGTATTTCACCAATAGCGATATCTGACTCATTTAACTCGCTTAACTGCGCACCGGCAGTCGCGATGTTTGGATCACAGAAAGTGATGGCGAGTGGTATTTTACGCTTAAATTTTTCAACCGGATGATGCACCGCGTTGTAACCGGCAACGCGCCCTTCATGCCCAGCCTCATGCAATAAAGGACGATCCGCATTAACGTCACCTGCAATATAGATCGGCAGGTCACCGACCTGCATGGTCAGTGGATCAAACAGTGGAATACCATTTCCATCCAGACGTATGTCAGTGGCCTGAAGGTTTAAATTTTCCAGATTCGGCTTACGCCCCAGACTGGCTAGTACCTTCTCAACCACCTGCTGATTATCACCCGCAGTTACCTGTATTCCGTCATCGACTTTTTCGAGCGTTGCTGGCTGTCCCAACCATAACGGAAACTCCCTTCCTATGACCGTAACAGCAAGCTCGTTAACCTTGTCATCTTCCAGCTTGGCGATAGTTTCCAGTTGATCCACACCAACAACTTTAACCCCGAGGCGATGTAATGACTGACCAATTTCCAGACCGATAGAACCCAGGCCAATAACCGCCATCGACGCAGGCAGATCTTCCAGTTCAAAGAAATCATCGGTACTAACGATAGCATCAGCAAAATCTTGCCAGGCAGCCGGAACCACGGGGGTCGACCCTGTTGCAATAATGATGCTTTTTGCTTTTATCTGCTCACCGTTCACCTCAACAGTATCATTCGATATAAACTTTGCGTAACCATCAATCAGGTGTGTCTCATCAAGCTCATCAGTCACACCCAGGGTTCGATCAACAAAAACATCCCGCAGATCCTGCACGTGTTCCATGGCAGCAGGAATATCGACTGACAGCTCTTCTGCACCATCGATGCCTTCACGTTCAAAAATGCTTTTACGATGAAAGTCCTCGGCCACCTGAATCAATACTTTAGACGGCATACATCCTACACGCGCACAGGTAGTGCCTAGTTCACCACCGTTAATTAACACGTAATTATCAGTCTGGCGTTTCACCTGCGACATAGCAAACAGACCAGCACTGCCGGCACCTAAAATGGCAACATCTACTTCACGTGTCATTTGATCACCTCAATTAAAACTAACAATCCCGAATGATATGTTATTACGCTAAGTAAAACACCTAGAAATAGGTCGGAATTATACAAATACAGACCATGCTCTTAGCAAAAGTTTTGACTGATCATCGATTAAATATTACAGATAAAAAATTTCTTTCTTGACATGACATTACTGTCAATTTAGAATGATTCCAACAATAAATTAGTGTAGACTCTTCACAGATTTTTTGACTAACCCTCATTCGGAGAAATAATAAGATGGGCTTAAAAGACAGCAAAACCGAACAAAACCTGAAAGACGCCTTTTCTGGCGAATCTCAGGCAAACCGTCGCTACCTTTACTTCGCAGCAAAAGCTGACGTTGAAGGTTACAATGATGTTTCTGCCGTATTCCGCTCAACAGCAGAAGGCGAAACTGGTCATGCACACGGCCACCTTGAGTATTTAGAAGAAACTGGCGACCCAGCGACTGGCCTGCCTATTGGCAATACTAACGACAACCTTAAAGCATCAATTGCTGGCGAAACTCACGAGTACACAGACATGTACCCGGGTATGGCTAAAACGGCACGTGATGAAGGTTTCGACGAAATTGCTGACTGGTTTGAAACCCTGGCGAAAGCGGAACGTTCTCACGCCAACCGTTTCCAGAAAGCTCTGGATAACATGGAATAAGCGGTTTCCGCCTTTCCCTGTAAAAAGGCCAGATCTAGTACTCAATCTAGGCTGGCCTTTTTTATGTATTATAACTATCACCCAATTCGAAAGAGATCATATGGCTGGCAATAGAGAAGGAAGTTTAGAAGCACCAACAAGACACCCGCTCGGTCAGAATACACCAGAGTTCTGGGATGAAAAAAGTCTTTTATCAGAACTTGAACGTGTTTTCGATATCTGCCACGGTTGCCGTCGCTGCGTTAGCTTATGCGGTTCCTTCCCGACACTGTTTGATCTGGTTGACGAGTCTGATACCTTTGAAGTTGATGGTGTAGACAAAAAAGATTACTGGAAAGTAGTCGATGACTGTTTCCTCTGCGACCTGTGTTATCTCACTAAATGTCCCTATGTACCGCCACATGAATGGAATGTGGATTTCCCGCATCTGATGTTGCGAGCCAAAGCGATAAAATTTAAAAAAGGCGAAACAAAACTACGTGACAAACTGATCACATCGACGGATACCTTAGGTAAGCTGGCCTCCATTCCCGTCATTACGCAAACCGTCAATGCGGTAACTAACAACCGTCTGACACGTAACTTGCTCGATAAAACACTTGGCATTCATGCGGACGCCTTATTACCTAAATATGATTCGAACACACTACTTAAGCGTGATAAAAAACGTGTGGCCAGCAATATCTCTGCTGAGGCCACAGATAAAACCACTGGTAAAGTCGCTCTATTTTCCACCTGTTACGGTAACTACAATGAGCCACAAATCGGCGAAGATTTAATAAAAGTATTTGAACATAACCACCTGCAGGTACAACTGGTACAAAATACACAATGTTGTGGCATGCCAAAACTTGAACTAGGCGATCTGGATGCCGTCACCAAAGCCAAAGAGGCCAACATAAAAATTCTCGCACGGCTGGTCGATGAAGGCTGGGACATCGTCACACCGGTGCCTTCATGCACGCTGATGTTCAAACAGGAGTTACCGCTAATGTTTCCCGATGACGCTGATGTCATCAAAGTGCAAAAGGCAATGTTTGACCCCTTTGAATACCTTATGTTGAGGAGCAAGGCCGGAAAACTTAACACCGAATTTAAAAATTCACTGGGTAAAATTTCTTACCATGTCGCCTGCCACCTACGCGTACAGCGCATTGGTATGAAAACACGCGAACTGCTGGAACTGATTCCTGACACTGAAGTTTTACCCATCGAACGCTGTTCAGGTCACGATGGCACTTATACCTTCAAAAGTGAATTTCATGATACTGCGATGAAAATATGCAAACCGGTGGTCAACAAAGTCAAACAAAACGACGCCGATGTTTATACCAGCGACTGCGCCATGGCGGGACACCATATAGAAGCAGGCCTGGCAGATGGCAGTAAACCCATACACCCGATATCGCTGATTCGTAAAGCTTACGATATTTAATCGCTATTTATAAAACACTCATTACAAAACGATACTTATGGCAAAACTAAAACGCGAAGACCTCTACAGTCTCGAACAATACTCAGAAATGCGCGATGACTATCGCAAAAAAATAATGGCCCACAAAGAAAATCGGCGACTGGAACTAGGCGAGAACCTTTTACTCTCATTTGAAGACCAGCTCATCATGCAATATCAGGTTCAGGAGATGCTGAAAGCAGAGAAGATATTTGATGCCGCGGGCATTGAAGAAGAGCTGAAAGTCTACAACACGTTAATCCCTGATGGCACTAACTGGAAAGCCACCATGTTAATCCAGTATCCTGATGTCGAAGAACGCCAGCGACAACTCACACGATTAATTGGCATCGAAGATTTAATCTGGATGCAGGTTGAAGGCTTTGGAAAAGTTTACGCGATTGCTGACGAAGACCTGGAACGAGATAATGCGGAAAAAACCTCTGCCGTACACTTCATGCGCTTTGAACTTAATAACGAGATGATAACTGCGGTAAAATCAGGTGCTGCTATTTCAGCAGGTGTTGAACATAAAAACTATCAGCAAACGGTCAGCCCTGTTGCCAGCAATCTTCGTGATTCTTTAGCTGACGACCTGAGCTAATAAAAAATCAGTAAAGTACGTCACGGGCATCGACACACCGCCATCCCTGGCTCCTTGTGTCATACCGCCCATCCATGGGCATAAAAAAGCCTGCTCATATGTATATATGAGCAGGCTTTTATTCTGTCAAACAACATCCTTCACGGCACCAGATTCATCTAGCCGTGATTTTCAGTTATCTGGATGTCACCTTAAAAACAATATCAGTATCTATAATTCTTAGGCCTTCTGGAAGTTCCGGCTCAGACACCATATCCACTTCAGCATCATAAACATCTGTCAGCTCACCAGAATCTACATTATATAAGTGCTGATGAACCTCGGTGTTCGAATCATAGAAAACACGTTCTCTATCAATCAATATTTCACGCACCACGCCTTTACTGGAAAATAAACCCATGGTGTTATAAACCGTGGCACGTGAGACACGGTTGCCTTCACCTGTGACACCAGTATGAATTTTCTCTGCTGACAGGTGCTGAGGACGCTGAAACAGAAACTCTGCGATCTCTACACGCTGACGTGTGGGAGAAATTTTAAAGTGTTGCAGCATGGATACAACGTCGCTACGTCCAAGTGGGAAAGTAATGTTTAAAGTATTCATGCACGTATTATAACCAATCCAACTGAAAATGAAACACAAAACCTGCAATTCTGTCATGGTCGTTTTTCACCCCAATCATCGCTTACAATAAAGGCCCTGCCCCAGCTGCAACGGGGATTATAGCGCTGGACCTACAGCGGATATCGAATTAAATTATTAGATACTGTCTTAAAAATCAGGCTTTTAGAGCTAAATCCTTTTACGCTATCTGTCGAAATTCTTTCCAGCCAGCCTAGATTTATTAACGGTAAAAAGCGTTACTCAGAGTCAAATTTACACGGCTTAAACCATCAATTGATACTTAAATTCAGATGAATGCTTAACCATAGTATTTTGCTTATAAAAAACGCCAGCTTTAAGGCATAATATTAAGGCAATTCTGACTAATTATCTTAATTCTGGCGACGCCTTAACATGAAATGTGCTCTGTTCCCTTTAAATACCGTGATTTTCCCAGGTAGTGTTCTACCGCTACAAATCTTCGAACAGCGTTATCTGAATTTAATAAAAGATTGCATGAAACAGCAAACAGGATTTGTTATTGTTTTAATCAGTAACGGCAAGGAAGTTGGAGCCGCTCCGCAGATCTACAGTACCGGCTGTTTTGTTGAAATAGTCGACTGGGAGTCATTACCTAACGGCTTACTGGGCATTAGTATAGAAGCCAGATATCGCGTGCATCTATCGAACAGCTCCGTTAGAGACGATGGCTTATTGCTTGCTGAAGCCACCGCTATCGAATCAGCACTAGATAACAATCCACAACTCCCTAAAGCTTTCGCACCGCTTTCTGAAACTTTACAACAACTATTAGATCACCCCTACGCACAACGCTATAAAGATAAAGTCGATTTTAACGATACCACTGCTGTTTGTTACCGCCTTAGTGAACTACTGCCTATCACCAACAAACAAAAACAACTGCTACTGGAAGCTGAGACCACCGAACAGATGCTGGATCTGCTCGTACTCCACATAAACGCTCTACAAAAATAAACAGCAAAACCTTATTTGAAACATACAGACATAATCTGTGGTTAAGTTTCTGTTTTAAATGTTAAAATCTTGAAATATTATTAATTGAGGAAATTGAAATGGCCTGGTGGGGTACATTTATCGGCGGCACCTTAGGCTTTGTCTTTGGCGGCCCTATAGGCGCAATCATTGGAGCAGCCCTTGGCGGCAACCTCGATCGTGGTATCAAAATGGGTGATCAGTTTGGCGCGGGCGATCAGGAGCGAGTGCAGGCTGCTTTTTTCACTACAACGTTTTCTGTTATGGGCCACGTCGCAAAAGCAGACGGTCATGTTAGCCCGCAGGAAATAGCTGCTGCAAAAAATATCATGGCGCAGATGCAATTATCTGCACAACAGAGCAAAGCTGCGATTAAATTTTTTGAACAGGGCAAAACCGACGATTTCCCACTTGAAGAAATACTGCATCAGTTTAAAAAAGAATGTCATGGCAGACGCAACCTGATTCAGATGTTTGTTGAGATCCAGATCGCCACTGCTCTAGCAGATGGCAAAGTTGATGCCAGTGAAAAACGTGTGCTTTATACTATCGGTGAAATCCTTGGATTTTCCCGCAGTCAGATCGACCATTTATTCAACATGCAAAATGCCGCTGAAGCCAGCGCCAGTAATTCATTAACACTGGCCCAGGCTTATAAGATACTCGGCGTCAGCAAAGGCAGCGGTGAAGCTGAAGTAAAAAAAGCCTACCGCCGCTTAATGAGTCAGCATCACCCTGATAAACTCGTTGCCAAAGGTTTACCCGATGAAATGATTGCATTGGCAACAGAAAAAACTCAAGAAATTCGAAAAGCGTACGATTTAATTAAAAAAAGTTTATAAAAATATCTTTGATAGGTTAATTATGGAAATAATAGGTCCTCTTAATATCGGTGTATTAGATAACGATACAGGCGGTCGTGAACTGCATCTGAGTTTTAAACCCGAGTTTAGAATTTTAAATGTACAGCAGCAGACAGAAAACTTTCAGGCGTTTATCAAAACACTGATTAATGAAATTCATAAACTGGATGTAGCTGATGATAATCGTCAGGGTATGACCACTATCTTACAAATTTGCGAACAATTAAAACCACATATTGATGCTAATGAGTTACCACTGGAAGAAACCATCGTGGTGAATATCCAAACCCACAACCCATTCGGTAACATTCAGATTAGCGGGTGATTATCTAAAACGATGCAAATACTTTTTTACTGCAGAGACGCGGTAAATTGTTTAAAAATATGCAGCAGTGGTTAATTTATCTTGGAACCGCTCAGCTCCCAGGCATAAGCGCAATCTAACTCAGACAATACGGCAACAACGCCGGTTTCTCCATCTTCTAGCATAGCCTGTAGTGGGCATCGGTTTTTCAGGCGCACATGAGGTTCGGCCATCCAACGCGCACCCATCTGCAAGTTTCTCGGGTAGCTGGTGCGCAATGCGTCAATGATTCCTAGTAAAAAAGTCACTCGACAAACAACATTTTCATCATCTGGAAAGGGTGTATCTTTGCGGTATTTTGCCAGATGGCGACTACGTTCAGTTGCCGGAAAATCTAGCACAACAAGTATCTGTTCACCGCTCAAACCCCAATCATCAAGTGCGCTCATGACTTTTTGGGTACGTAATAATTGTTGTTCCAAGTTTACTGCAGACATAATTATTAATAAAATGAAGACTTTACTTCATTAAAATAGCTAAAATGAGTGACGATTTTATCATATTAACGGTTTTCAGATAACCATATAAACTTCATGACTATACGATCTGTATTACGACTCGGCGACCCTCGACTATTACAAGTAGCAAGCGAGGTCAGTGAATTTAATAACCCGGAGCTCGATGCTTTAATTGAAGACATGTTCGACACCATGGAAGCCGAAGAAGGCGCTGGACTGGCCGCGCCACAAATCGGCATAGGGTTACGCGTCGCAATATTTGGTTTCGATATCAACCCGCGTTATCCAGACAGTGATCCTGTTCCAAAGACTATTCTAATCAACCCGGAAATAATCCCTCTGACAAACGAAAAAGAAGATGGCTGGGAAGGCTGTTTAAGCGTACCCCAGATGCGTGGTGTGGTTGCACGTTTCACTCATATTCGCTATACGGGTTTTGATGCGTCTGGCGCAGCCATTGATGTAACCGCAGAAGGTTTTCATGCCAGAGTAGTACAACATGAATGCGATCACCTCGATGGAATCATTTACACGCAACGCTTAAGCGACCCATCAAAATTTGGCTTTACAGAAGAATTACACAATTCTGGCCAGCTGGCCTCGGTCAACTGCTCTGATTAAAATGATACGGCTAGGAAGTAGTCTCAATCCATTCTGAAATAGTAATAAACTTCAAAAACTCTTCGTGCTCCATTGGCTCACTGACATAATAACCCTGAATAGTTTCTACACCGCGCTGGTTTAAAAATTCAAATTGATATTTAGTCTCTACACCTTCACCAATAATGCTCAGCCCCAAACTATGAGCCATTGCTATAATCGCGTCGCATAAGGCAGTATCATCTGGATCTTCCCCAATATCAGAAATAAATGCTTTATCAATTTTCAGCACATCAAATGGAAACCGTTTTAAATAACTTAAAGAGGAATAACCCGTACCAAAATCATCGATCGACAATCGAATCCCCATCTCTTTAAACTGATTCAATATGCTTACCACATGCGGCACATCTTTCATCAACAGGCGTTCCGTTACTTCCAGTTCAAGACTTGTGCCTGGAAGATTATGCTGTATTAATTTATTAGAAATATTTTTAATTATGTCCTTACCTCTGAACTGCCGACTGGACAAATTAATAGCAATATAAAAATCTTCAAATCCAGGTTTTTCACGCAATTTTTTTGTATCAGCAAGGGCGGTATCCAATACCCAGTCACCTATCTCCACGATCAGTCCACTTTCTTCTGCTAGAGGTACAAACTCATCGGGTGAAACCTCGCCTAATTCGTCGTCATCCCAACGTATCAATGCTTCAGCACCAACTATAACCTGTGACTTAGCATCCATTAATGCCTGATATTTTAGATAAAAATCACCATTCTCCAATGCCCGTCGTAATTTATTATCAATTTCAACACGCTTCATGACTACGTCGCCCATCTCCGGCGTGAAAATTTCGTATGTGTCGCGTCCTTTCTTTTTGCTCCTATACATAGCAGTATCAGCATTCCTTAATAGCACATGCGGATCATCACCATCCTGTGGGAAAATTGCGACACCGACACTCGCGGTCACAGAAAACTCCATCTCATGTATTACACACGGTTTAGATATCCGGCGTAAAAGCTCTTCTGTTTTACGTCTCACAACATCTTCGAAGGACATAGCCTGGGTAGTTTCATTCTCGTCAGTCTCAAGTAGCATGATCAAAAATTCATCACCACCTAAACGAGCAACCGTATCAAAATCGCGAACGCAGCCTTTTAAGCGACCAGCCATATATCTTAAAAACTCATCACCTGCTCCATGACCCAAAGTATCATTAATGTTTTTAAAATGATCGAAGTCCATATATAACAGTGCGATATGTTTTTCTTCACGGATAGCATTAGCGATCGCCTGTTGTATGCGATCATATGCCAGGGTGCGATTTGGCAGGTCAGTCAGCTTGTCGTAACTGGCCTGATATAAAAGACGCTCTTCGTAATCTTTGCGCAATGAGATGTCTTCTTTAATGGCAAGATAATGCGTACTCTTGTTTTCACTATTTTTAATAGGAGATACAGTAACGTTCTCCCAAAAGAGATCACCATTTTTCTTTTTATTATATAGCTCACCACTCCATGACTGACCCGATGTGATCGCATTCCACATATTCTTAAATTGAATTTCAGGGGTATGGCCTGATTTTAAAATACGAGGATTCTCTCCGATCAACTCCTTAGCCCTGTAACCTGTAATCTTACAGAGCTGAGGATTAACATACTCTATATTCCCCTGCAGATCTGTAATCATTACAGATACAGGGCTTTGCTCAATCGCCTGTGATAATTTACGCAGATTATCTTCGGTAAGTTTATGACTACCCACCTCCTCTTCCAGATCAACAATCAAGCTACTAATATTTTCGGTCATTTCATTAAAAGCACTTGCAAGGCTTCCAATTTCATCATCAGCCTCAATATTTGCTTTAGCTTTTAAATTACCTTCCGAGATCGTTTTAACAACGGTTGTTAACCGTTTCACAGGGCCCAATAGTAGCTGTGTTGCCGCCATCACAATCAACACAACAATCAACACTATTATCGCTACTAGAAATAATGCGCTTTGAGTTTGCGCCGTCACTGGCTCAAGAAACACATCTTGCGGCATAGACACGATAATGGTCCACGGCGCTGTTTCCAACTTAATAACTGCGGACGAAAATACAGCCGTACCCAAACCATAGAACCGCGTCTCTATAATAGGTTCACTAATACTGACAGCACTGATATTTCTTATCCAACCAGAATTTTCCACAAAAGCGCCTGAAACATTTCCTGGTACGCGTTTATCTTTTATTAATTTTTTTAATTCGCCGTCATTCAGTTCACTTGCCAATGTATATTCAAGATCGCTACGTCGCCCATGTACCAGGCGGAGATTATTTTCATCCAGCAGGATGGAGAAAGAACCTCGACCGTTCCTGCTCTTGCTTCGCTCAAACAATGAGCCAAGAACAGATGCATCATATTTGGCTCTTAAAACACCAAGTAATTTTCCTGACAGATCATTGATCGCGCTACTAAAGATTAAAACGTTCTGGGTTTCATCAAAAATAATTGGCGATCGATAACTAGTCAACTTAACATCTTCAATAAACGCATTAAAATACTTCTGCTGATTCTCATCCTCGCCGATGTTGGCAGTAACAGTATCTACAACATTTATACCCTCTGCATTTAAAATAGCATAAGAAAGTATGATGTTATTTTGCCGGGATTTCAGTGCACGTAATATTTCCAGTAACGCCTGGTGATTAAAGGGTGGCTCCGCTTTTCGACTAAGAAATTTGTTTATAGCCGGCAGGCTTGCTTCTGTTCTTAAGAATAAAGAATTCTGCTTATTAAACTGATCGATTCGTTCCGCATAATTTCTTGCTGAGAAGGTTAACGATTTATTTGCACCTTTGGTTAAGTTTTCAGCCAGGATGTATCCATCAAGCAACGCCAGAACAGTTAATGAAGTCATCACGATAACCAAAAAGGCGGTAATGAGCTTTGCACGCAGGGTATATTGTCGCGCAATAAAAATACCAATAATCAACAGTAAAATACCGCTGATTACCAGTAAACCTGCAACCTCTAATAACACGTAATCACACCCCGTTGTCAGTCATTCGTACTTAAACTCATATCGCATATGCTTGCGGCAACCGATAGCCCATGGAGAGCAGAGCATCTGTTGTAGATCAAGTCCAATAAAACAACTCTCATAGTTGTTAGAATAGCGTCTTCGAACCTTAATTTCTATTATTATTGTTTTCTTATCTAAATATTCAGCTAAATATTTCATGAATGATCAACTTAATGTGAATAACATAAACCTTTTGCCTTACGGCACCTGGCCTTCTGCTATCACGTCTGACCTCATCGTCAACGACAGCATATCCCTTGATGAGCCAAGATTAACTTCGCAAGCTCTTTTTTACATAGAACGCAGACCGCAGGAAAATGGCCGCTGCGTTATAGTCAAAGCAACAGACGATACTGTCACAGACATTCTTCCCGCACCGTTTAGTGCGCGGTCACGAGTACATGAATACGGCGGGGGCTGCTACTGCGTAACCGATGATGTAATTTTTTTTGTCAACGATAGTGATCAGGACATATACTCTGTAAATAATGGACAAGTAACACGTCTAACAACATCAGAAAATACATGTTTTGCAGATTTTATTTTCGATAACAAACACCAACGTCTTATAGCAATCTGCGAAACTCACGATAACAAACAAACTACAAACTCTATCGTAAGTATTGATATTAATAGTGGTGCATTATCAACTATTGAAAGTGGCGATGACTTTTATGCCAGCCCAAGAATAAATTCTTGTTCGAATAAATTGTGCTGGCAAAGCTGGAATCACCCGAACATGCCATGGGACGGAAACCAGCTCTGGTTAGCAGAACTTAACAACCATGGTCAGGTTAACAATAAAAAGCATATTGCTGGATCAGATAATATATCTGTGTTCCAGCCACAATGGTCACCTGATGACACTTTATATTTTATTTCTGATGAATCCGGCTGGTGGCATTTATACCGCTACCTGACAACGCGAGACTCTACCAGACTACAACAGCTCACCGAAGGCAAAAAAGAATTCGGCTTACCACAATGGGTTTTTGGACAGTCGACCTATGCTTTTATTGATGATGTTCACCTGATCTGCTGTTATAAAAATCAGGAGAAAACAAATTTAGCCATACTCTCTCTCACTGAAAAAATAACGCTAACAGATATACCAACACCCTGGCAGGAATTCAGCGCACTGACGGCCAGCAATAATAGCGTGGGGTTTATCGCTGCTTCCGACACATGCTTTCCTCAGCTGATTCTCGCGACACTAAGTGATGATGTCACAGACAAACTATCAGCATCTGTCATTAAAAACTCATGCCAATTACCCTTGTCCGATGAACATTACTCTAGAGTACAAAGCATTCGATTTTCTAATCGACATCAGCAAACTGTGTATGCAAATTATTATCCACCTGCCAATCCAGCGTATCAAGGCATTAAAAACACATCGCCACCACTCATTGTTATCTGTCATGGCGGCCCTACTGGACAAAACAGTGCGACTCTTGATCCCAGGAAACAGTTTTGGACATCACGTGGCTTTGCCTTATTAGATGTTAACTATAGTGGCAGCACTGGTTATGGTAGAGATTACCGTTTACGGCTAAATAATAACTGGGGAATACTGGACGTAGAAGATTGTTGTGATGCAGCACTCTACGCTGTCTCACAGGGCCTGGCAGATAAAAATCAATTAATCATCCGCGGCAGCAGCGCGGGTGGTTACACCGTATTGTCTGCATTAACTTTCGCACAGGTGTTTTCTGCCGGCGCAAGTTATTATGGCATCTCTGAACTAAGTAGCCTGGCTGAAGATACTCATAAATTTGAATCGCGTTATTTAGATGGTCTGATCGGCCCCTATCCTGAAAGTAAAGAGCTGTATGAACAACGATCCCCAATAAACAGTAGCGAGCAGCTTAATTGTCCCGTTATCTTCTTTCAGGGTATCGAAGACAAAGTCGTACCAAAATCTCAGGCAGAAAGAATGTTCGATGCGTTAAACAAAAAAGGTTTACCGGTCGCCGCACAATATTTTGCAGGCGAGCAACATGGTTTTAGAAAAGCCGAAACCATCAAACAGGCATTAGAAAATGAATTAAGCTTTTATCAATTAGTATTTAACTTAAAACCAAAAAGTAAGATCAACTTTAGAGGTGATATTTCGATAGCTAATATTTGAAAAATATAAAAACTATTTTTTTACCGCTGAGGCGGTTAAATAATCTCAACTAAAAATAATTAACGCTATACGACTCATCATCCTGCTTAATAATATCGCCATAATAAGTATTGAAAACACCTTGCTTTTTATCTTTGTAATACAGTTTTAAGGTCTCGTTTATCACCTGAAAAGCAATATCCTGCCAGGGGATTTCGCTTTCATCCAATAGAGCGACGTCAAGACTTTCAATTCCTGGGCTAGCAATGCCGCCCACAAGATCACCGCGATACATCGTGTATACCTGATTAATATGCGCGATACTAAAGACACAGAACAACTGCATGTTCTCAACTTGTGCATTTGCCTCTTCAGCTGTTTCCCTTGCTGCACCCTGTAAATTTGTTTCTGCATTTTCCATAAAACCAGCTGGCAGCGTCCACAGGCCATATCTTGGCTCGATCGCACGTTTACATAATAAGATTTTATCTTGCCACTGCGGGATACAACCAGTAACAATTTTTGGATTTTGATAATGTATCGTCTGGCAACCGTCACAGACATAGCGATGACGATTATCACCTTCCGGGATAACTAAACTAACTTTTTCACCACAGGTTGAACAATAATTCATAACACCTACTGTTAGATTCAAATGCCTGGACCTTTTAAGGAGTCTGAACTTAAGTATTTCCGGGTCTTTTTTTACGCAAGGATATCTGGGATCAGAATATTTTCCAGCAACAAAATCGTATCTTTAAGCTTTAACTTACGTTTTTTAAATCGTTTTAATTGCAACTCTTCCACATCCGGCGTTAATAACAATCTATTTATCACATCATCAAGATCACGATGCTCCTGTTTTAATTCAAACAGACGCTCTTCCAGTTTGTGTTTTTCTTCGGTGTTTAGCTGTGAGGACATAGATCAGGATTTACAATTAATTCAGCTCATCATAATACCGCAAAAAATAACTTGCATTTCTAATTTATACTACTATAATTCGAAACATGTCGAAATATAGAAACATTGAATCTGATCAACTTGTCGATATTTTCAAAGCACTGGCTAATAACCACCGTCTTAAAATATACAGCATCCTGACCGACTGCTGCGCGCCCGGTACAAGCTGTGCAACAAACGACGTGTTTAGCTGCTGCGTGGGTGATCTTGATTCACAACTTGATATTGCGGCTTCTACATTATCACATCATTTAAAAGAACTTCATCGCGCTGGTTTAATCCATATGAAACGCGATGGTAAACAGGTATTTTGTTCAGTAAACACAGAGATAATGCAACAGATACAGAATATTTTTTCCAGTGAATTTGTCGGAGATTAATTATGAGCCAACCAGTAGATCATGCATCAAACCAAAAGCAGGCAGACGAAATACGTCAGAATGTCCGTGAAAGTTATTCTCAGGTCGCAGAAGCCAGCAACAACAGTAGCAGCTGTGGCACTGAATCAAGTTGTTGCGGGGTGTCCGATGATGCTGCGATTAACACACTGGTTTCAACACGTTTAGGTTATAGCGAAGATGATCTTGATAAAGTGCCTGAGGGCGCTGATATGGGTCTTGGCTGCGGTAATCCAAGCGCTATAGCCAGCATTAAACCAGGCGAGACCATACTCGATCTTGGTAGCGGCGGCGGTTTTGACTGTTTTCTTGCTGCCGCTGAAACCGGTGAATCCGGTCTGGTTATCGGTATCGATATGACGCCGACGATGATTTCTAAAGCGCGTAATAATGCCGAGAAGGGAAAATACAATCATGTCGAGTTTCGACTCGGTGAAATCGAACACATGCCAGTGGCAAACGATAGCGTTGATGTCATCATCTCTAATTGCGTCATCAATCTATCACCTGACAAAAATCAGGTATTCTGCGAAGCTTTTCGGGTATTGAAACCCGGTGGTCGCCTGGCGATTTCTGACGTGGTTGCCAGTACTGAACTGCCCGATGAAATCAGAAAGGACCTGGCCTTATATTCTGGTTGCATGGCCGGTGCGTCACTCATTTCAGAATTACAAAACATTCTAGAAGAAAGTGGCTTTGATCGTATCAGTATCGCACCCAAAGATGAATCTAAAGATTTTATTAAAGACTGGGCGCCTGGCCGTGGCGTGGAAGAGTACGTTCTGTCAGCTACAATTGAAGCGGTAAAACCGGGCGGTTGTAATGGCGGCAATTGCTGTTAACTTTTCCGCAAATGCACGCGAATAAAATTATATTTGCATTTATTCGCGTGCATTTGCGGAATGATTTATTTTTCTTCCTTCTCAAATCCCAGCGATGCGGAATTAATGCAGTAACGCAAACCGGTAGGCTGCGGACCATCTTCAAAAACATGACCTAGATGAGCATCACACTTCGGGCAACGCACCTCAACTCGGACCATGCCATGGCTAGCGTCTTTAATTTCCTCTAAAGCCACATCATCTTTTGCTTTATAAAAACTTGGCCAGCCCGAACCTGAGTCATATTTTTCATTTGAACTAAAAAGCGGCTCTCCGCAACACTTACAGTGATACATGCCGGTTTCTTTATTATTGTAATATTTACCGGTAAACGCAGGCTCTGTTCCAGCTTCTCGCGTGATCCGATACTCTTCATCACTTAGCTGCTCTTTCCATTGCTCTTTAGTTTTTTTCACTATTAACTATTCACTATAAGTTATTCACTGCTTTTCAGCATTGTTCCCAGGGAAGATTATGGTAGCGCCACCCCCCAACTGAGCTGCGATGATGTTTGTCATCCAGCTTGCCTTCAAAACCTTCATCGATATGGAAAACATTTCGAACGCCTGAATCAACCAGTGCTTTACCTGCTTCATCAGAGCGATTACCACTCCGGCAAATCAGTATGATTGGTACATCGTCATTATTTTCATTCAGGCCACCCAGTGCAAGCTTGCGAATTTCTACAACAAAATTTTTATTGACAATCCATTCGGGTTCATCGATCCATGCTATATGGATTGCACCCTGTGGATGACCAACAAATAGAAATTCCATACTTGAACGCACATCTATCAATAATGTCCGCGGGTCCTGCTGACACATTTCCCATGCTTCAGGTGCAGATATAATTTTTAATTGCTGTGACATTTAATTTTTCCACATTTAGATACTGAACTTTTTATCTTAAACGGCGGCACAATTGCTGTCGTTCCATCAGGAGAGTTATGACCCCGTCTGATTTTCCACATACTGTATAAAGGGTGATAGACGCTCAACGACCTTAGCCAGATGCTGTTCCGGGATCTGATAAAAGTTTCCTTCAAGGACATGTGCAAACGCCTGTTCTATATCCTGCTCAGAAATCACATTAACTGGCTCGTCTGCCTCAACTTCATCATCAAAACAAATAACATGCTCTGATGAAGAATTAATTGCTCTAGACAAGGCATCATCTGCCTGCTCGAGCATGGTATTAAAATCACTATCACTACTTAGATCCGGCGAAGAATAACCGGCTACAAAGTTAACTCTAATTTTTTCTTTGCCGGTATCAAATACCAGTTTGTTAATACTCTCACGTACCCGACCTATAACGATCTCTGTTTTATGTTTGTTTGTCATCGGCAGTACAAGCGCATATTTTGCAACAGCTATCCGTGCTGCGATATCTTCTTCACGCATAACAGCTTGCAAGCGTTTCCCGACCGTTACGATAATATGTTGAGCCACATTTTTACCGTAATTTAAAAACACCTCCTGAAAATCCTTAATCTCAAAATACACGGTACTGATAAAAAGCTTATGCCGACTTGAAAATGAAAATGCTCTAGAACCCTGCTCTTCCAGTGAACTGGCGTTGAACAAACCGGTAAGTTTGTCGTAACCTGTTTTCTTTTCCAGCTCTACTACTTTTCGACTTAGACGAGCATACGCCTTAGCACGACTTAACAGGTCAATAGATTCAAACGGTTTGGCAATAAAATCTGTGGCGCCAGCGTCAAAAACAGTTTGTTTGATCGAATCAGAATCATCATGACCGGTCATGATGATTACCGGTAAATTCGCTACGTGGTCATCGCTTGAGCCACGAATATTATTAAGCAGTTGCATGCCATCCATATTAGGCATGCTTAAGTCGGTAAACACGACTGAGATCTTACTATTTTCCTGCAGCATCGCCCAACCTACCGCGCCGTCTTCTGCAAGTTGTACCTCATAATCACTGCCCAGCATTTTTCTAGCTGCAAGACGAATAACTTTAGAATCATCTACCACCAATATCTGGGGTTTATCTACAGACTGCTCACTCATAAAAACATCTCTTTTTTTATTCTTTGAATTTGATCAGATGTTGGATTTTTCATCGTCATCGATAAAGCATAGTTCTATATCACACAGTTGCAATTGAACCCGCGATAATTTCTTTTCCTAATATCAATTCTAATTATTGATTTAAGCCTCTGTTTTTTCACAACAAACAGCTATAATCTACAATTAACGGCCAACTTTCATTTAACATTACTTTTTCAAGTGTATTTGGACACACGTTCCCATGAGTGAAATCAATAAAAATCAAGAAGATAAATCAAACGATAAGATCTCGCAGTATGACAAACTGGTCGTCGACATTCGAAATAATTTAACCACTCGACTCGATGACCTGATGTCGAAACTGCTCAATTCAGCACAGGACAAGTTATTTAACCTCTCTAACGATGCTGATAGTAACGAAGAGCAAACACGTTATTTCGATCTAATGAATCAAATTCGCACGCTAAAACCAACTATAGCGGACAACTTCAACAAAAAAATCAAAGGCTATCTAGTTCCAGCCTCTAGTTTTGATGATACTCAACAGCTAAAAAAATCACTGCATGACGATGATGAATTAAGCCTGATTGGCCAGGACGAGATGGAAGGCATGGTTCTGGTTAAGGGCATCGGTGAGCGTGCTACGGCAAAATATCGAGAACAACTATCACACCTTGAAGCGCGTCTGGAACATCTGGCACTTAAAACAGATACTGTTTTTAAAAATACTGCCTTAGCACCAATCAACTTTTGCCAGGCTTTTAATGATGCGCTGTCCAATGACTTTAATAATGCTAATAAAAAAATATTATTTAGCATGTTCGACATCGATATCGCCAACAAACTTGATGCTTTATACGACTCTATCAACAATCGATTGATTGATGCTGAAATACTGCCGCAGATAAAATTGCACATGGAAAAGCAGGCAGCATCACGTCCACGCCCGAAACCGCCACAATCAACCGCGGATAATACCGACGCAGAAATGCAACAAGATGGTCATAGTGAAGATTACTCTGGGGGCAGTCACACCACTGGATCGAATGCCGGCGGCCAGGCAGGAAATCAGGCGAGCGGCACTAACATTGGTGGCTTTGCCATGACAGCCCCTCCGGGCGGTGGCTATCGCCGCTCCAACCAGAACCCTGCACAGCCACAAAGCGATGGTAACTACGCCGACAACTCCTCCCATGCTGGTGGAAATCAGACAGGTGGCACTCAAGGTAACGGTGGCAGTGGACAACAGACAGGCGGTAATCACGCTGGTGGTTCGCAGGGTGGCTCGGCTGATAGTCAGACAAACTCAAACAACGCAGGCGCCGAAAGTGGCGAGTATCAACACTACACTGCTGGCATGCCAGCCAGCCAGGTTGGTCGAGTGCTAGGTAATTATATAGGCACACCTTTTACTCCGGACACGGCAGATAACTCCTCAGAGGATCACGGAGATTTTTTTCCTGAGAGCACCCAGCAGCATTTTGGTCATCAACAGATCATCCACGCTTTATCCAGTATTCAAAACCTGCCCGAATTTAATCAACCCGACGGACAACGCTTAGATGGCGACGTCATCAAACAGGCAGTACTGACGGAAATTGCAAAAACTTCTGGAGGCGCAGTTACCAAACGCATCAATCAGATTGCTGAAAAAACCATCGATTTTATCGAACTGATTTTTGATGCCATTATTGATGATGACGAAATTTCAGACACCATTAAAGCCCTGTTGTTAAGATTACAAATCCCCATCATCAAGGCTTCAATGTCTGACCAGGAATTTTTTATTTATGATGATCACCCTGCACGTCTGCTACTCGACACCATTGCCGATGCCGGTGTAGGCATAACTGATCATACTGATGAAATGTACAAACAACTGGATAAAATTATTTCTACTATTCTGGGCGAATACGACTTAAGTACTGAAACTTTTCAAAATGCACTGAATAACCTCAACGCCTATATCGAAGAGCAGGAAACGATAACTCGCACCAAAGAAGAAGAAGAGCAAAAACTATTATTACGCAAACATGCACGCGCCACTGTACTAAGAGCACTACGTGCAACGACCACAGGTAAAGTATTGCCCGAGGCTGTCCATCCACTCATACTCAAGCGCTGGCCAACACTGATGTTCAATCATTATCTGGCCCATGGTAAGGAAAATGACGAATGGATAAACCTTGTATTAACCTTACGCCATATCGTAGAAAGCGTTCAAATAATAGGATCTGCTGAACAGCTCACCAGGCTATCATTTGAAAAAGACATCCTGTTTGACAAAACAGAGAATTATTTGAACGCCTCAAGCAATTCGAAAAAAGATGTGAAAGACATTATGACCACGTACAAAGAAACTGTACAAAGTCACATCGACGACGCCAACTTCACGAAAGAACAGGTCAGCATCGCTGAAGAAATCGTAAGCAATGCAGAACCTGTAGAAGAACTGCCTATAGAAGAAGATACTGGCGACCGGCCGTCCATACCACCAAATGTTATGCCCGGCATGTGGTTTCAAGTCTACATGGGAGAAGATCGCCCAGCCAGACGCTGCAAACTCTCCGTCATCCTGGTCGAAGATGCAAACTTAATGTTTGTAAATCACAAAGGTGAACTGCTGGTTGAAAAATCTTTCGATGAATTCAACGAAGAGGTTGCCAACGATACAACAAAAATGATCATGGGGCATTCTGCTTTTGATCATGCCTTCAAGTCTGTAATTAGCCGGCTTGATTAAAATCCGCTAATCATTCAGTAACCAGGTAGTTGATCATAAAAAAAGCCGGCAGATGCCGGCTTTTTTTATGTCCATGGATGGACAGTATGTCACAAGGAGCCAGGGAAGGCGGTGTGACTATGAAACAAAATTATAAGATATAACCCCTTTCATCGTGCTGGTTGATATCCAGACCTTCTGTTTCTTCTTCATCAGTAACGCGCAGACCAAGAACCATATCGACAATCTTCAGCGATACAAATGTCGCAACAGCGGTAAAAACGATGACTACAATAACACCGGTTAACTGCACACCAAGTTGTGACCCCATATTCATACCTTCGGCAAAACCGACACCACCTAGTCCTGCTGAAACAAAAATACCTGCCAGCAATGTACCTAATATACCGCCAACACCATGTACTGGAAATACATCCAGTGAATCATCAATTTTAAGTTTCTGTTTAATGAAGGAAGTCGCGAAGAAACAGACAATGCCTGCACTCACGCCTATAACCAGTGCACCCATCGGTCCGACAAAACCTGACGCAGGGGTAATAGTACCTAGACCAGCAACCATACCGGTTACTGTACCTAACGCACTGGGTTTACCGTATTTAATCCACTCCATGGTCGCCCAGGTCAATGCACCACACGCCGCACTCACGTGCGTCACCAACATCGCCATACCGGCATCACCATTGGCGGCAACAGCACTGCCACCATTGAAACCAAACCAGCCGACCCATAACATGCCTGCCCCGGTCACCGTCATTGTCATATTGTGAGGCATCATCGGCGTTGTCGGGAAACCGTTACGATTACCCATAACCAGCGCACAGACCAAAGCTGCAACACCTGCAGTAATATGTACCACTGTTCCGCCGGCAAAATCGAGTAGCCCCTGCTCTGCCAGCCAGCCACCACCCCACACCCAATGACACACCGGGAAGTAGACAACACTTACCCAGATAACACTAAATAACAACATGGATGAAAATTTCATGCGCTCGGCAAAACCACCGACGATCAATGCCGGGGTGATGATAGCAAAGGTCATCTGGAACATGACAAAGACACTTTCTGGCAGAGTACCGCTTAATGATTCACGCGTTACATTGGCTAAAAATGCATTATCCAGTCCACCGATCCAGGCATTCATACTGCCACCGTCACCAAAGGCTATGCTGTATCCGTAGATCACCCACAGAATACTCACCACACAGGCGATCGCAAAACACTGCATCAAAACAGACAGCACATTTTTGGCCCGGACTAAACCGCCATAAAATAATGCCAGACCCGGCAAAGTCATAAACAGAACCAGTGCCGTAGAGGTTAATATCCAGGCAGTATCACCGGTATCCGCACCCTCTGCCTGCGCCACAGCAGGCAAAAGTATTAAGCCAAATGCCTGCATTAAATGTTTAAAAATTTTCATAATATTTTCACTATTCACTGTTAACTGTTAACTGTTAACTGTTATCTATCCACTGCTTTTTATAGCGCTTCATCGCCAGTCTCACCGGTACGGATACGTACCGCCTGCTCAACATTCATAACAAATATTTTGCCGTCACCAATTTTACCGGTACTAGCCGCTTTACTGATGGCTTCGATAACTTTCTCTACAACCTCATCTTCAACAACTGTTTCAATTTTTACTTTGGGAAGAAAGTCGACCACATATTCTGCACCACGATACAGTTCTGTATGGCCTTTTTGACGTCCGAAACCTTTAACTTCAGACACTGTGATACCCGCTACGCCTATTTCTGATAATGCTTCACGCACATCATCAAGCTTAAAAGGTTTGATAATCGCCTTGACTAATTTCATTTGGACCCCTGCAGTATGGTGTGTATTTACAACGAATAAACTAGACGGTCTTTTTACCACAACTGAGACTGATTTTGCACCATTAATGCGCATTTCATCTCATGCAAGATAGGATATTTTTTTTGATTCGCACTCATTGAGCACTTACTTAGATACGCCGCACCGCCCTCTCTGGCTACTTGCGACATACGACCACCATGGATGGTGGAAGTGCAGATATTGCATCGTTACATGGATGTAAGTGGTAGAACGGCTCATTATGGCAGGACGCCCGTAAGTAGAATAAGGCATATGTCCATGGATGGACGGTATTAGGGCAATGCAGGAGCAATTGCCGAGGAGCAGTTATCGAGGAGACCAAGTCGAGCTGTTGCCGAGAAGCAAAATCTGTCCGTTTATCTCTGGACATGCGTCGCTCCTTGCCATCCATGGCACCGCGACATACCGTACATCCTGTACATAAAAAAGGCCGAGTACCGAAGTACTCGACCTAACATTAACTAGCAGGAGTCAGTTATTTGCTAGTAAATTCCGGATAGGCTTCCAGGCCACATTCACCGATATCAACGCCTTCGTACTCTTCTTCAGCTGATACACGGATACCCATAGTCATCTTAAGCAGGAACCATACGATACTGCTGGTAACAAATACCCAGCCGAAGATGGTAGCCGCGCCAATTAACTGGCCCGAGAAACTCACGCCATCATTGGTTAGAGGAACCAACATCAGACCAAGCAGACCACATGTACCGTGAACAGAGATAGCACCCACTGGATCATCAATTTTCAGCTTATCGAGGAACACGATTGAGAACACAACTAATACACCACCGGCTGCACCAAACAGTGTTGCGAGTAATGGTGTTGGAGTAGAAGGTTCTGCAGTAATCGCAACCAGACCAGCTAAAGCACCATTTAATAACATGGTTAAATCAGCTTTACCGAACAGTAGACGCGCTGCGATCAATGCTGCAATCGCACCACCAGCTGCTGCGGCATTGGTATTAAGGAAAACCATGGCAACTGAGTTAGCACTAGCGATATCGCCCAGTTTTAAAACTGAACCACCGTTGAAACCAAACCAGCCCATCCATAAGATGAAAGTACCTAATGTTGCCATTGGCAGATTAGCACCAGGAATCGGGTGAACCGAACCGTCTGCACCATATTTACCCTTACGAGCGCCAAGCAGTAACACACCGGCTAACGCTGCAGCAGCACCAGCCATGTGCACGATGCCAGAACCAGCAAAGTCAGAGAAACCTAAATCACCTAAGTTATACATGCCAAATACATCAGCACCATTCCATGTCCATGAGCCTTCCATAGGATAGATAACACCGGTCATAACTACAGCAAACACCAGGAAGCTCCATAATTTCATGCGCTCAGCCACGGCACCAGAAACAATAGACATTGCAGTAGCAACGAATACTACCTGGAAGAAGAAATCAGATGCACTGGAATATACTGCACCTCCAGCGAAACCATCTTCTCTAGCATTAGCCGCTGCCAAAGCATCAGCAACCAATGTATCACCACCGGCGATTCCAGATAACATGATGTCGCCACCGTACATGATCGCGTAACCACAAACCATATACATGATGCAGGAAATGGCATACAGCGCCACGTTCTTGGTTAAAATTTCAGCGGTATTTTTTGAACGGACCAGACCAGCTTCTAACATTGAGAAACCAGCTGCCATCCACATAACTAACGCACCGCATACCAGAAAGTAAAAGGTATCGAGTGCGTATTGTAATTCGAGTACTTGATCCACGTTGAGATCCTCCAAATTAAATTAATTTATTTCAGAAAAAACTAAAGCGCTTCAGCGCCAGTTTCACCGGTACGGATTCGAACAACTTCTTCAACAGTTGAAACGAAAATTTTGCCATCGCCGATCTTGCCGGTATTAGCTGCACCACGGATTGCTTCGATAACTTTTTCAGCTATGTCAGCTGCAACCGCAACTTCAACTTTTACCTTAGGCAGAAAATCAACAACATACTCAGCACCACGATATAACTCGGTGTGTCCTTTTTGACGACCGAATCCTTTTACTTCTGTTACCGTAATACCCTGTACACCCATTTCAGATAATGCTTCACGCACATCGTCCAGTTTGAAAGGTTTAATGATTGCAGTAATCATTTTCATAATAGTCACTCCTCGGAATGTGCCTGCCCTCATCAGCGAGGACAGGCGTAAACCATTAAAGGTTTAATAAATATTAATGGATTCTTAAAGTTCGAAATCTACTTTATAACTAGCAGTGAAACGTACATTGTCTGCACTACCACCATCTTGGTCATTTTTATCAACAGCAAAAGTGAAACCATCTTTACCGACACTTGCTCCAAAGTGGTTATAATCGACTTCTCCTACACCTGGCTTACCGTCATTATCAAATGCATAAGTACCGGCATACAGGCTCAAGTCAGTCTTACCCGCTGGGAAATCAAGGCTGCCTGATAAATACATATCGCCTGAATCAAATACACCGCCATCATTTCCTGATGCCGCATCAACCGTATAATTCAAACCAATAGTAACGATGCTGGCTGTACCTGATACATACACTTCAGTGAAATTGAACTCGGGTGTTATAGGGTATTGATAGGTAATTACACCTACGTCATAACCCAACTTGCCTGCTTCACCTGCAAAACCAGCATAAACGTCCATTTCATAACCATCATCTGAGTTATCAAAATTTACATTTGAAACCCAGGTACCGACATAGAGACCAGACTTATGACCCCAGTCAATACCACCCTGGCCAGCAGCTTGATCAGAGGTTTGTGTAACACCACGCCAGATGTAGTTAGAGGTGATTGCAGCATTTGCAGACAATTCAGCAGCAGCAACACCACTGGCTAATACCGCAGCAACCGCAGTTGCTAAAACAATAGATTTTTTCATGGAACAAGACTCCTAATTAAGTATTAAAAATAAACAGTTTTTATGCAAAACTTACCTGTCACAGAGCAGGTACTATGCCAACTTTAAAATATATAGATAAATCATTAAGTTAGTGTATATCGTGGTATTTAGGAACTATTCATTACAACATAGACGCACCATTTCAGTGCGCTCCCAATAGTGTGGTTACATATTGGTGCGGCATTTGATTTAATATACATAAAACCAACAGGATCAATTAATCATGACTAACGATGCACTTGAAAACTTAACCAAACGTATCAGTTCACTCATTCCGGGTGATGTTAAACATTTACAGGAAGATATCGAAAGCAATGTCCGCAGTTTGCTGCAATCAACACTGACAAAAATGAATCTGGTTACACGCGAAGAATTCGATGTACAATCAGCCGTGTTACAGAGAACGCGAGAAAAACTCGAAGAACTGGAAAAGATAGTGTCACAACTGAAGTAATCTAAATGACACAGATAATCTCAAGGAAGGGATACCATGCAACTAGCCACTCTATATACCCGTGCCCTCAATGGCATTAACGCCGCTGAAGTCACTGTCGAAGTCCACCTGTCAAACGGCCTGCCGGCATTTTCCATCGTCGGTTTACCCGAAGCCGCCGTAAGGGAAAGCAAAGACCGGGTACGCGCTGCCATTATCAACTCAGGCTTTGAATTCCCCGCACGGAAGATCACCGTCAACCTGGCGCCGGCAGATCTACCCAAAGATGGTGGCCGCTATGACCTACCTATTGCTCTCGGTATTCTTGCCGCGACCGGACAGATTGATAAAACATTACTCGCTAAATACGAATTTCACGGTGAATTAGCCTTATCAGGTTTATTGCGAGAAGTGACTGGCAGCCTGCCCGTTGCCCTTGCCGCCCAACAAAATAATAAAAAATTAATCATGCCGGTGAAAAGCGCCAGACAGGCGGCACTGATCGAACATGCCGAAGTTTATGCCGCCGATAACCTGCTAAGCGTATGTCAGCATCTACAGGGATTTGAGCAACTGCCGTATGCAGAGCGGACTAGCGAACAGGCTTTTATTTGTAACACACTCGATATGTCTGATGTTCGCGGCCAGCACCGCACGCGGCGCGCTTTAGAAATTGCCGCGGCCGGGCGTCACAATATGCTAATGATCGGACCACCAGGTACGGGCAAATCGATGTTAGCCAGCCGCCTGCCCGGTATATTGCCACCGATGAGCACACAGCAGGCGCTGGAAAGCGCGTCCATTAACTCCATCAGTCATCAGGGATTCGATATCCAGCAATGGAAAAAACGCCCCTTCCGCAGTCCACATCACACCGCATCCGGCGTTGCCTTAGTCGGGGGCGGCTCAAAACCCTCACCTGGCGAAATCTCTCTGGCGCATCAAGGCGTATTATTTCTTGATGAGCTGACCGAGTTTGACCGAAATACGCTGGATGTACTGCGAGAACCGATGGAGACTGGCACCATCACCATTTCACGTGCCGCCAGACAGGCCGACTTTCCAGCACGCTTTCAGCTCATTGCCGCCATGAACCCCTGCCCGCAGGGTTACAGCTGTGATGGTAAAAACCTGTGCCGATGCACCCCCCAGCAACAACTAAAACACCGCAGCCGTATCTCCGCACCGTTTCTTGATCGTATCGACATTCACATCGAAGTACCAAGAATCGACAAACAGGCACTTGATAATAACGCCCCCAGAGGTGAAACCAGCGAGCAGATACGGCAGCGGGTTTATACTGCCTACCAGCAGCAAAAAAACCGCGGCCCACACTTTAATGCTGAGTTAAGCGTAAAAGAGATAGAAACTTTTTGCGCACTAAAAGAAAAAGAAAAAATGTTACTGGACAAGGCAATGGACCGATTAAAACTTTCCGCCCGTGCTTATCATCGCATATTAAAACTGGCACGCACTATTGCGGATATTGATGAAAGCTTAAATATAGAAATGCCGCACCTTACAGAAGCGATTAGTTATCGTAGTCTGAATCGGTTTATAAACAACTAAGGAAAAGCAGGACTATCAAAAATCATCCTGAAGTAAGCCGAATCCTGAATCTGCTTAGGTAATTAGAATAATACAGCAATTGCCGAGACAATTAATCTACAGCCCAACAACTTAAAACCCTTACCTTTAGACTATAATAACCATCTTTACTGAAATAACTGGTTTGCAGATGATCATCAGCGTTATGCCAGTCGAGTTACCCCACTAATAATTCTTGAAAAATATATAAATTGGAGCAGATTAGATGCTATCTCTTGATGAAACTAAAATAGCCATTGTTGGCCTTGGCTATGTAGGCTTACCACTAGCAGTGGAATTTGGCATGAAGATGCCAGTTATTGGTTTTGATATTAATAAACCGAGAATAGGTGAACTAAATTCAGGAATTGATAGCACATTAGAAGTTAGCAGTGATGAACTAGCACAGGCAACAAAGCTTTCATATAGCGCAGATGTCGACGATCTAAAATCTTGCAATGTATACATCGTGACAGTACCCACGCCTATCGATAAGTTTAAGAATCCGGATTTAACACCACTTGAAAAAGCTAGTTTTATGTTAGGTGGAGTTATCTCAAAAGGTGATATCGTTATTTATGAATCCACAGTGTACCCAGGTGCAACCGAAGAAGTTTGTATTCCAATTATTGAAAAACAATCAGGATTGGTTTTCAATAAAGATTTTTATGCCGGATATAGTCCTGAACGTATCAACCCTGGAGATAAAGAGCATCGAGTCTCAACCATACTTAAAGTTACCTCTGGCTCTACACCTGAAGTAGCTGACTTTGTGGATCATTTATACCAGACAATAATTACCGCCGGTACGCACAAAGCAAGCAGTATACGTGTTGCTGAAGCAGCTAAGGTTATAGAGAATACACAAAGAGATGTAAACATCGCACTCATAAATGAGTTAGCGCTTATCTTTAATCGTTTGGATATAGACACAGAAGAAGTATTGATTGCTGCTGGAACAAAATGGAATTTCCTGCCGTTTAGACCTGGCCTGGTGGGCGGGCATTGTATTGGTGTTGATCCATATTACCTAACCCATAAAGCTCAAGAGATCGGATATAACCCGGAAATGATTCTTGCCGGCAGAAGATTAAACGATAACATGGGAAGTTATGTAGTATCTCAGGTTATAAAGTTAATGCTGAAAAAACGTATACATGTTAACGACGCTAAAATATTGATGATGGGACTAACCTTTAAAGAAAATTGTCCAGATCTGCGAAATACACGCGTGACGGATATGATTGAAGAACTTGAAAATTATGGCGCTACAGTAGACGTTTATGACCCATGGGTGGATGCGGATGAGGCGCAACAGGCATATGACATAACGCCTGTTAAAACGCCTGCAAAAGAAAACTATGACGCCATAATATTAGCCGTAGGCCATGATCAATTTAAAAACATGAGCGTTGCTGAAATCCGAAAATATGGAAAAGATAAACACGTACTTTATGATATTAAATATATTTTCCCTACGAAAGATGTGGACGGGCGACTTTAAGGAACTGACATGCACTATAACGAAACACTAAAAATACTGAACGAACAACCTAAAAAGTGGTTGATTACAGGCGTCGCTGGATTCATCGGTTCAAATTTATTAGAAACCTTGCTGAAAAATAATCAACTCGTTGTCGGTCTAGATAATTTTTCGACAGGTCATCAACACAATCTTGATCAGGTTAAAGACCGTGTCAATTCTGAACAATGGAAGAACTTCGCACTAATTAAAGGTGACATTCGTCAGTTACAAGATTGCCATGACGCATGCAAAGGCATGGATTATGTATTGCACCAGGCTGCTTTAGGCTCGGTGCCACGATCTATCGAAGACCCGATAACTACCAATGAAACTAATCTTACTGGATACCTGAATATGCTTGTCGCAGCAAAAGATGCAGAAGTTAAAAGATTTGTTTATGCAGCATCAAGCTCAACTTATGGCGACCACCCTGATCTACCAAAAGTTGAAGATAAGATTGGCAACCCACTATCACCATATGCAGTAACAAAAGTTGCAAATGAATTATATGCGAACGTTTTTGCGCGTACCTACGGATTTAAAACTATAGGTTTGAGGTACTTCAATATTTTTGGACAACGTCAGGACCCTAATGGAGCGTATGCCGCAGTGATACCTAAATGGGTAGCAGATATGATGACTAATAACCCTGTTTACATAAACGGTGATGGCGAAACAAGTCGCGATTTTTGTTATATCGATAATGCGGTACAGGCTAATATTTTAGCGGCAACTTCAAATAATTCTGACGCGGTTGATCAGGTTTATAATGTTGCAGTCGGAGAAAGGACTACATTAAATGAGTTGTTCGAGTTAATCAGATCAGGCTTATCAGAACAATTCCCTCATCTGGATAATTACAAGGTAATCTATAGAGATTTTCGAGCAGGTGACGTCAGACACTCACTCGCAGACATATCAAAAGCAAAAAAACTTCTCAGCTACAAGCCAACACATCGTATCGGTGAAGGAATGGATATAGCATTAGGCTGGTATGTGAACGACATCGCACACAAATAATTAATAGCCACCCACACGTGATGGCCTCTGCACACCACCAAAACCATAAACAAGGGTGACAAACACACTAGCCTCTTCATAATTTTGTGAAAATGAGGTGCTTTCTTTGGTTCGATATTTAATATCAAATAAACCCCGCCATTTACGTTTAAAACGGTAATTTAAATTACCCCCAACAGTCAAATATTCATATGCTGGACAAAGCTGGTCAGATTATGATCCGACAAATTTAGTCGGCAATATACAATTTGTAGATCCTGAACAGGCGTTTCATGTCTTACTCGGATCAGTAGGATTTGACCAGTGAAATCCTTACCCCACCTTCAATGACTTTGATGGTACTCGTAATGATATTGGAGCCTATGGTGGCCCTTTAGGTAATTGGGATTTTGATTTTTCTGATTTGTAATAAGGACCAGAGATTTTTATACTATTTTTGCAACTTCCTCAAAATTTTTCTTAGAAATTATTGGTACCTGTGCATTTTCTGCAGGGTATCCAACCGGTAGTAATAAAAATGGCTTTTCGTTTTTTGTTCTTTTGAGAATTTCTTGAAGGAATCCCATTGGGCTCGGCGTCTGTGTTAATGTAACCAATCCCGCCTTATGGAGGGCGGTGATTAAACAACGGCGTGCAATACCAGCTGATTCATTCACATCATAGTGTTTGCTTGGCGGATTGGTTTTTTAATCCTAAGAAATTTTAAAGACCGTCAGAAGATAGGGTGCATGTTCTATAAATTTTTTATGGACATCTGTGTGCAATTCACCTTCTTATTACACGTATGTTTGTGTT
>CAJXZZ010000019.1 GCA_913065105.1 uncultured Gammaproteobacteria bacterium
TGTTTTTGCTCCATTATATGGTGTAGTTTATGAGGCTTCTTACAAAACTGTATCTGTTTTCGGCAAATCAAAATTAGATGCTGCAACCATAACGTTCGCAGAAACTGGTAATTATTTTGGTGGGGCGATTTTAGTCAATAATAGTGGTGCCAGCGTCAGTCTCGCTGATGATGTTGGTGGGATTACACTGGGTGATGTGTCAAATGCGTTTGTATCAAACGATCTAACGGTCGTTTCTACTGCTGGCGATATAGCGCAGGGTAATTCTATAACAACCGGTGTAGCCAGTTTCGATTCTAGTAATGATGTACTTCTTAGTAATAACTTAAACAATTTTAGTAGCACTATTGCGGTTGTTGCGGGCGGGGATGCCACTATTACAGACAGCACATTCTTGAATTTAAATTCTGCAGATGTAGGTAATGATTTAATTCTCGAATCTACTACTGCTGGCGTAGAGCTTGCTGGTGTAGTCACTGTTGGTAGAAATATGGACATAGTTGCAGCAGGCACTATTACCGATGCATTAGGCACAAATATCGCTGTGACGGGTATAACCAGTCTTTACGCAGAAGCGTTGTCTGTGGCACAGGACATCATCTTTGATTCAACTGATAGTAATTATAATAGCGTTAATATACTTAGAAGCAATAATGTTGTTCTAGTTGATAACGTGGATAGTGTTGCAATTATGGGTGATGTAAGTGGTTTTTTGAATTTAACAGAAAATGGCACGGGCCAAACAAATGCTATTACTAATGCAGGTGGGCTCAATGTTGCTGGTGCAGCAACATTTACGGTTGCTGGCGGTGAGTCAATTAACCTTGATAATACGGCAAACACTTTTGATAGTACTGTAAGGTTTAATGGCGGTATTATTAATTTAACGATTCGTGATGATACCGCGCTGACCTTGCAAGACGGTTTGACTGTTACTGACCTTGATGCTGGGGCTTTAGCATTGACTTTTAATAAAACGACTGTGACAGGCACGTTAACTGCAAATAGTACATCAGGTCTGATCAATCAGGTTGCAGGTACTGATCTAATCGTTAGTGGTACAGCCGATTTAAATGGTGTTGGCGGTATTGAACTTGCTAACGCTAATAATGATTTTCAAGATATGGTTACATTGACAACAACATCAGCGGGGAATACCAGTGATGCCAAAATTACTGATAGAGGTGGTTTATTGATTTGTCAATCTAATATTGATGGTAATCTTACAGTAACCGCCAGTAGTATCACTCAAGATGCGACTGCGGGTAATGGTATTACTGTAGCAAATTCATCTTTGTTTACCGTTAATAATGGTAGCTCTATTGAGCTAGCTAATACTGACAACCAGTTCAACTCGATTGCTTTTTCAGCAAAAACATCAGGTACTTTTCTTGGTAGTGTGACTATCAGTAATAGCGGGTCACTTGATTTACAGGGGCTGAAATTAACCAACGACCTGATAGCAACATCAACAGGTAATATTACTGACTCTGGCACATTAATCGTCCAGGGTTTGACACAGTTAGATGCTAATAATATTACTTTAGATGAGGCGGCGAATAACTTTACCGATATAACTATTGGATCAGTTGCAGCAGCAGGTGCAGTTGTTATTTCGGATGCTAATGCACTAAATTTTGTCGGATCATCAGAAATGAGTTCTTTAGTTGTGGATGTATCGATCGGTAATATTACCGATGACGCTGCGGCCAGCCTTGTGGTTGCAAATAATACAACCCTCACAACCAGTAACGGTAGTATTGTTCTTGATAATGGTAATCATGATTTTGATAGTCTGCAGTTAAATTCAACGGGCAGTGCAACAATCACTGATTTGAATGCGATCGATATTAATAATTCAATGATCACTGGTAATTTGACGGTGACGGCAGATACCAGTAACGGTGGTGTGAATAATATAACCAGTAGTACGGGTGGTATTGTTGTTAACGGTAGTACTTCGTTGACAAGTTCGATGGGAGCTGATGTATTGCTTGCAACAGGCGCTAGTCATACGCTAAGAGGCCCGGTTTCTATTGTTGGAAATGGTGGCAGATTAAATGATGTCCAGCTTACGAACAATACAAGTACTGACCTGCAAGACATACTTGCGACTACACTAACAGTAACTTCGACGGGCAATATTACAGATAGTGATTCGGTTGATGTCACAGGGTTAACCACGTTATCTTCTGCTAATGACATTACTATGGATAGCGCAATAAATAATATATCTAGCATTGCGGTGACGGCAGCTAATAACGTAAATATAAGTAGTGCAAGTGATTTGCAGCTAGGTAGTATTAATATGAATGGCCAGTTAACCGTATTTGCAAACGGTTTAACTACGACCAATGATCTGCTGGCAAATACAGGTATGGATTTGAATGCAGGTTCAGGTTCGCTTGTACTTAACAATAATTTAACTGTTAATAGCGGAGAGCTTCTGCTTACAGCCGGGCAGGATATTATTCAACAGCAACTCATACAATCCTCGGCAGGCAATATTTCGCTTGATTCATCACAGTCGATTGTTATGTCTAGCACTGCAAGTACGCAGGCTGCAGGAAATATTACTTATACCTCTATAGGTGATCAGGCTGTTGCTTCGCTGGTTTCTACAGGGGGTGTTGTTTCATCAACCTCTAGTAGTGGCGCTATCACCGATGCAAATGCTGGTGGGGTGAATTACACTGCTTCTTCGGTCGTATTGCGTGCCGACTCAGGAATAGGCAGTACAGATGCGATTGAAACGACAACCGCTAATTTGGATGTTATTAATAATGGCACGGGTGGTGGCAGTGTTCAGATAACAAATACAGGTGGTGTGCTGCTAACTAATCTGGTCAATAGTGGTGATATTATTTTCAGGAACGATACCAATGTAACAATAGACAATGTCGATGCTGGCTTTACTGTTGGCACGTTCAGCTTAGATGTGGCTAATGGATCTGTGTTTGGTGTTGATCGAGGCGGTGTTAATTACCGAACGGTTCCTGATATTACGGCAGACTCTGCCTTTATTACCGTCAATGGAGAGTTCGGTACTTTTGAGAGGCAAATCGTGGTTAAGCTAAATAGTGAATTTTTCCTTGCCTCAACGGTTAGTAGTACGTACTACTTTGGTCTGCAGCCACCAACTACTGTAAATGATACCTCTGATCTTCAGCTTAGTGTATTTGATTCATTGAACAGTGTTTCTGGTCAGCAGTTGATTGAAATTGAATCGTTAGCCGATATTGATCCAGCTATTTTTACGGAGTTACATAATTACAACCATGAAAATATTTCCATCCGCCTGCCACGTGATCAAATGTTTGATGATGATTTAAAAAACTATGATCGCCTGTAAGAATAACTAAGTTACCCAGGTTTATAAACGCTATTAATTCTGTAATGGAGATTGTGGCGTTCCTGTATCTGTCATTAATGTCTGTATAAATGTATAACCCGATATATGTGGTTAAGGTAATTGCGGGTAATAGGAGTTTTTCTTTAGTTAGTACGGTTTGTTTTTCGTAAAGAAGTTGTTTGAAAATAATAATTGATAAAAAATAATTTTTGTAAGGATTAAGTTTTGAATTGGAAAAATAAATATATATTGTTGCTGGTTTTTATTATTTGTTTGCCGCTAGATAGTTTGGCTGGTTTTTTAGAAATGCCACAAATAACAGAAGTGCCAGATCTTGAACGTAAGTCTATGCTTAAAGATCTGGATATTCCTAATGTTCGAGACCGTGATCCTGATCCAGGAGCTGGCCCACGTTTAAATGTTGAGCGTTTTAAGATACAGGGTATTGTGGAATACCCTGAACTTGGAATTACCAAAGCTGAAATTGAAAAACTGATCGAAGGCATACGCAGTGACTTAATGGAAGAATATAAAGTTCTGCCATCTGGTTTTACTGCGGGTGAGCTTGAAGAAGTCTCAGGTCTATTGGTCGAAATTGAAGAGCAGACCATGGAAAGGCATGTGACTGATCTTGAGGTTCAAAAATTAGTTTGGCTGGTTCGTGAGCAGCGCTCAAAAAGAGGTGTAACACTTGGTACGATCGAAACAGTTGCCGATAGGATAACGCAGTTTTACCGCGAACGCGGTTTTATTCTGGCTAAGGCGTACATACCACAGCAAGAGGTTAGAGATGGTATTGTTACATTAACACTTCTGTTAGGTGCGCTTGGTGAGGTTGAAGTGCATGACAACGAAATGTACTCCACAGAAATGATTTCCTCGGTGTTTGATGATGATTTAACGCGCCCTGTTACCAGTAGTGCGATCGAAGAAAATATTTACCTGCTGAATGACTATCCAGGTTTGGCAGTCACCGGTTTTTTTGAACCGGGTGCACAAGTCGGCGATACCAAGCTAAATCTTAATGTGCATGCTGAAGAACGATATTACGCGAATATTCGGATTGATAATCATGGTACTGATGAAACAGGTCGGCAGCGTCTCTATGGTGAAGTGTTACTGAATAATCTGGCGGGTATCACAGATCAACTTCATATCGGCGCTTTACGCTCGGCTTCACCGAGCAATACTACCTACTGGTTACTAAGATATTCATTTGACCTGTTTAACCCGCGATTGCGATTTTCTATGGGGCGTACGCAAAATCAATTTGTGGTGGAACAAAATAATTCGGAATTTTTGTCACAGTTAAATATAAGTGGTGTAACAGTACAAACAGATGCAACTCTTACCTATAAGCTTAAAAGAAGCCGTGTTCAAAATTATAACGTTGGTATTGCCTGGGAAAATATTTTATCAGACCTGCAGCTAGGTAATATCCCTGATCCCGGTAATCTGCTTGATGATGAGGTGACGAATCTCAAGCTGGTGTTTAACTATGACGTGCTTCAGGAAAGTAGCAAGATATTACATCAAGGACTTGTTGCGTATGTGTCAGGAAGCTTTGAACAAGGCAATGATTTTGGTCAGGATGATAATTTTGATATTCTAATTTCAGATTATACCTTACTCACTTTTATGAATATTCCATATGTGGATGTCGATACCCGTTTAATATTACGCTCATCTTTACAGTATACAGATTCACCCCTGGCATCGGTCAGCCAAATTTTTCTTGGTGGCCCAACGAGGGCAAGGGGTTATCCCGTAAATCAATTTTCAGCTGATAGTGCATTCTATGTCGGCGTAGACTGGATATTTAATATGCCATCATGGTTGAATATTAAATTTTCAAATATTTATAGCCTCAGAGATTTTGCGCAGCCGTTTTTATTCGCTGATGCTGCGTATGGTGTTAAAAACGCATTTAAAGATGGTGAGAGTAATAGTGAAGCAACATTATATGACGCCGGATTAGGCTTTCGCGTTTTCTATCTAAATCACCTACAGGGAAATCTACAATTCGCTTATCCCATCAGTAGTTCATTTACAGATGAGCTGCTGGCCACACCCAGTGACAGTGTTAGAATCGTATTTGATCTTCAGTACGGGTTTTAAGCGTATTACCTAGAATTAGAGATTACGCCTTAGTTTCACTATGATAAGCCAATGTCCAGGCCTCCTTGTGTAAGCATAAGTACCTTGTTCTATTATTCAACTACTTTAGGTATTAAGATCGAGAGGTCTTTTTCTATAAGTGCAGCCATTGGCTGTTTTAATAGTGACGTTTCATTCTAGCGATGCAATTCATCACTATAACTAATTTATCATATAGCCAAATTTTCCTTCATCATCCACACTTACATGAATTTTAGTTATCGCCTGGTTATTCGCCATTCTAGATAAACATTCTGAAGCCATCTCTGGCAGCATTGTACGTGTGAGTATGTTTTCTATGTTTCTGGCGCCAGTGTCCACTTCCTGACTTCTGGCGACTATGTGTAGGATAAGGTCTTCATCATAAGTGAATTCTGCGCCGTAATGTTCTGTTACGCGTTTGTCGATGCGATTCATATTGATTTTGCATATTTTCATCAAGTCATCGTCACTTAAAGGGTAATAGGGGATGACGGTGGTTCTGCCAAGAAATGCGGGTTTAAAATATTGCAGTAGTTGTGGGCGGAAGTTTTCGAGCAGAACATCAGGATCGGGTAGTTCTTCACCGGCTGCACACATGGCTCTGATATGTTCTTCGCCAGCATTTGAGGTCATGATGATGACGGTATTACGGAAATCGATATCTCGGCCTTCACCGTCTTTTATGGTGCCTTTATCTAACAGGTTGTAGAAGATGTCCTGCACACCGCTGTGGGCTTTTTCCATTTCATCGAGTAGTACGATGCTGTAGGGTTTTTTGCGTACGGCTTCGGTGAGTACACCGCCTTCGCCAAAACCGACATAACCGGGAGGTGAGCCTAGCAACATGGAAACTTTATGTTCTTCTTTAAATTCGGACATGTTGATGGTGGTAATGTTTTGTTCACCGCCATACAGTAAATCGGCCAGGGCGAGGGCGGTTTCTGTTTTACCGACACCACTTGAACCAACTAAAAAGAATACGCCGATGGGTTTACGTGGGTCGGTTAAGCCAGCGCGAGAGGTACGAATAGCCTGGGCAATAGCTTCTAAGCCATGTTTTTGGCCGATGACGCGAGTGCCTAAAACGTTTGCAAGATCGAGTACGTTGTTTATTTCATCGGAGACCATTTTACCGACGGGAATACCGGTCCAGTTGGCTACCACTTCTGCGATGGCCTGGCCGTCAACATTAACTTGAATTAATGGGTTCTCGCCCTGTAATTCGCTGAGTTCTTCCATGTGTTTGTGCAGTTCAGTTTTTATTGATTCACGCTCTGCGTCGTCCAGCTTTTGTGGTGCATCTTCTTTTTTGGCGTCCGCTGCTGATAGCTTTTGCGCATGAAAATCGTCTTCAATTTTGCCTTGTAACTCATGGATTTGACTGACTTTTTCTTTTTCTTTTTCCCACTGGAGTTGCTGAATTTCTAGATAGGCTTCTAGTTCAGACTTTTCTTCGTTTAGTTGCGATATGCGATCATCACAATTGCCTAAGGTGGCATTTTCTCGTTCGAGTGATGTGATATTAACTTCACATTGCGAAATTCTTCTACGTGTATCTTCGACTGCAGCAGGGGTTGCGCTCTGGCTTAGTGAGACTCTGGCACAGGCAGTGTCCAGCAGGCTAACGGATTTGTCGGGCAGTTGACGCGCGGTGATGTAACGGCTGGATAATTTCACTGATTCTACTATGGCTTCATCCATAATGCGCACGCCATGATGGTTGGCTAACATGATAGAAATAGCGCGCATCATATTTATAGCTTTTGCTTCGTCTGGTTCTTCTATTTTAACGACCTGGAAACGACGGGTAAGTGCTGGGTCGCGTTCGAAGTATTTTTTGTATTCTGCCCAGGTGGTGGCAGCGATGGTGCGTAGTTCGCCACGAGCTAATGCCGGTTTTAATAGATTGGCTGCATCTCCCTGGCCTTCTTTACCGCCGGCACCGATGAGGGTGTGAGCTTCATCGATAAACATAATGATGGGTGTTGGTGAAGCTTTAACTTCAGCAATAACAGATTTTAGACGGTTTTCAAATTCACCTTTAACACTTGCGCCAGCCTGTAATAAACCAAGGTCGAGACTGCGAACAGCCACGCCTTTTAATGGCTCGGGTACGTCGCCGGAGGCAATGCGTAGGGCAAAACCTTCGACCACGGCGGTTTTACCGACACCGGCTTCACCAGTAAGGATGGGATTATTCTGACGGCGGCGAATAAGTATATCGATGATTTGTCTTACTTCTTCATCGCGACCGAGTACGGCATCGATCTTGCCGTTTTTTGCATCTTCAGTCAGATTAATGGTGAACTTGTCTAAGGAAGGTGTACTGGTTGGTCCTGTCGATGCTGCTGCATTTGATGTAGAGGTATCACCGACACCGGCACTTATTGATTCTGAGGTACTGCCGACGATGCTGGGCAATACGGCGCGTAATGATTCAGGCGCGATTTTTTTTAGTTCGCCAGAGGTTGCTTCGCTGCTTCGGCGAAGACTGTCATCCAGCATGAGGGCGGCTAATATATGCGCCGATGTTGCTTGTTGGTGGCCGTATTCAACTGAAGCTAGTATCCATGCATTTTTGGCTAAATCAACGATGGTGGGAGAGAGTGCTGGCGCTCGTGTATTGCCGGATTTTATTTTATCTAGTTCACGATTGAGATCGGCGACTAGTTTGCCGTGGTTAATCTCAAATTTTTCCAGTAGAGCGGTAATGTCACTATCGGGTAATTCGAGCAGCTTTAATAACCAATGTTCTATTTCAACGTTGTAATGTGTGCGTGCAAGACACAGTCCGGCTGCACTCTCGAGTGCCGCTCGGCAAGATTCATTGAGTTTGCCTACCAGTGATTTTAAATCGATTGTTATCATATCTCTTTCCTTCGAGTAGAAATCAACGATAGTAAAGTATGCGCTTTACTACTGTTGTAATTATTATTTTTGAATAGGGTTATTTATTTTAGTTATAGTTTTTAATTTTTAATGGGTAGATTTTTTTAAGTAAATTTTTATCCTAAGCGACTTGCTGAAACCGAGATGTCTAGTGTTTTATCCTGGTCTTCAAGATCCCCTGGTTTGTTTGATAACCATGTGTTCCAGCCAATAATGGTCGGTGTGTTTTTATTTAATTGTATGTTTTCGGGTGTGTAGCACCTTTTAGTCCGTATAATAAATTCATAATCATTTTCCATGCCTACATACATTCTTACCAGTTCGTTTAATGCTTTAAGTGTATAAGTGCCAGGGGAAAACTGGTTAAGTTGGTGCTTATTCAAAGGCCCAAGTATTATGCGTATTTTGCCCTGTGCAAACCAGCCTTTTTTTCCGATCATTGCTGAACGACCTAAGCTAGCGTTGCAGCCGGTAGGGTTGTTGAAGTCAGGTAGCCGGCTACGTACATCATCAATTAAATTTTTCCACTGCCCAACAAACTGATCGATTTCAACTGGGATGCCGAAGTGAGAGCGTAAGATCTGTTTTAGTCCAGTGGATGTTCTGACTTGTTGGCTAAATAAACCACTGTAATAGATTAGTGACTCATCTTTGGTGTACATACGGTTGGTTAGTCCATCTGTTCCCATGCCGATGAGTGATAACAAAGCCTGAGTCTGCGGGTCTTGCCCTGTTTTAGCTGAACTATGAAGGCGGTGACGTTCGTATTGTAATGGTAGGTGGTATTTGACGGATGCCTGAAAAAATAATGAAAGAATTCGATGATTAAATAAATCAAAGAAACGTTCCATGCTGTTGTCTTTTTGTTTTTGTCGTTTAAGAATGAGTTCTGTGTAGTGAAAAGGTAACACGCCCATAGAACCTGTTAGGCCCATTAGATTCACTACTGCTTCCCACTGAGAGGTGCCTGATTTTTTATCTACTCGATTTATGCTTTTAACTTCAGATGATGGAAAAGCTAATGATTGATTTATCCTGAATCGTAACGACTCACTATCAGGTGGTGTAAATCTGGCAATAGGATTGCTGGCAATATTTGATTGTGAACTTTCTTTTTCGAATACGGCAGAACGTTCCAGCAAACGCACTGTTTGCCGAAATTGAAACTCATACGGTGCTTCTGTTAGCTTTCGCGTTATAGAAGTGTTTTTTCGCCAGCCCTTGGAGGACATTTTTTTAGATAACCTTCTCTACTTTTTAGTTTAACCAGAACTCTGGTAAATGAATTTATTGAACAATATAATGCAAAAAAATGTTCTAACACTGTTGCAAATAAATAGCTGCTACTGCCTGTTAATTGTGAATCATCCAGTTCTATTTCTATTTCTATGCCACGGCATAATGTCGCCCGGCCATCGATGGTAAGCGGTGCGCTTATAGGTCGTATGCTTACCTGGTTAATAGATTCAATCTGTGCTCTGTTTATTGATGACTCTTTGAAATCATACAGACGCAATATTTCTTTTAATGCTTTTGTCGCATCATCTCTTCCTGTTAACGACAGATGATTCAGGCTTAAATGCGAAATTAAACGCCAGCGTGCATTGTTTCGCATCGATGGACGTACGGTCGCTGTGGGTTGTGTCAGGCAGCGAATGCGTTCGCAAGGTGGCGCGCTATCAACACATTGTAATTTAGGTTGATCACCTGAAAAAGGTAATTTGCTAGGTTGATCCCGGTTGCTGCAGGTGGTTTCGAGCGATAGAGTGCGATCATCTGGATTATTTGGGTTGAAGTATAAATCAACGAGGCTCATGAAAACATCGGTGCCGTCATCACGTAGATAAGTGCCCATTTTTGCGTCTCTACGCGTAGTGAACCAGTAAGCGTGGTTTTCCTGTTCCTGACTTTCATGGTTGGTGCCGTACAGCGGTAAGTATGTTTCTTTATCTCCTGCTGAGTTTGAGGCGTCGACTTTATCTACAGAATAGAGTTCATAGCCCATCGGTCGTCTTGCATCTGCGATGATCTGATATTCTGTTGAGGTATGATCTAGTTTTATTGGATCTGCTCGATGTGAAAACAAATTTATTGCAGGTGAGCAATTCAACTGAAATGTTTGTGCTGTTATGTTGTGTTCGAGTTCTACATCGGATTTACCTAAATAAATATAAAACTCGAGTGTGTCTTCGCTTGTTGCAACTATTTTATCTGCAAAACCTTCTAGATCGATAAACATGAATTTTTCGGGAAAGGCGAAGTATTCAGTCAGTAATCTATAACCCATAAATGATGAATCAGGGTAGGGTAAAAGACCGTCATCAATGTTAAAACCTACTGGTTTGATAATGTTAGTCGGTAGCCTTACAGGGTTTGCGTCATTTCCTGAGGTGGCCATGTAGATGGCCTCACAATTATTTAGTAATAATTCATAAAGAGGGTTTATGTGTTGTGGTTGCCCTTTAAGATAGAAGCGTAAGCGATCTGGTCTTACATCGGCAAAAGTTATTTCTGAATTGAATGTTTTTAACGACAGTTTTAATACACCGCCAGCACCTTTCAAATTTTTTGAACCAGGCGTGGTAAATGGCTGGCCTAATAAACTGGCCTCTGTCAATTTTAAGGGATGTAATTGTGTTTCATAAATTGCTGTAAAACGGCAGTTTTCACCCTGGTATTGTTCTGTTTCTAGAAGCGTGTTTTTAGCTAAACGATAAGTGGCTTCTAATTTTTCTTCGTCCGCAACAAACTGTACGATGCTCATTGATGGGATGGGGCGTTGATAATGTGGGAATAAAACTTCTAATAAAGCATCACTGAGTTCTGGGAAATCATCATCTAGTTTGTGTTGTATGCGAGCATTTAGGTAGGCAAAACCTTCTATTAATCGAGAGACGTGAGGGTCTTCAATAGTTTCTGCATTGATGCCTAATCGGCCTGCGATTTTTGGGTGTTCACTCGCAAACTCAGCCCCCATCTGACGAATGAAAGCTAGTTCTTTTTCATAATAGGGGAGTAATTCATCGGCCATGACTGGTCTCTTCTACGTTTACTGTACGTGTTACGGGTTCTAGAATTGAGTCGAATACAACAATTTCTGGCGATGGGTCAGCATATAGCGTGGCATCTATTCTGAATCGTAAACTGCGATCGAGTGAGTCGGTGTTTTCCATATAATTTACTTTTACTGATTTAAATCTGGGTTCAAAATCGATAAGTATAGATTCCAGGTGATCGATAAATTCTTTCTGTTTGATCTTATCTGAAATATTGACGGTGGCCAGATCGGGGAGACCATAATTTAATAACGATTTTTTTAACTCTACGAATTCATCAGCGGGTTCGACCACACGAAACCGTGTGTTGAGCAAATTTTCTAAATCACGACGCACGCTATCACGAAGTTCTTTAAGTTTTTGATGTTGGTCCGTGTCCTTTTCAACACTTATATCTGGATTGTTATCCATTAAACGGTCCAGTATGGATGGCCGGAGTTTTTTCTTTTTATCGACTGATGCCATTATTTTAGCTTCCCTTTAACCGTGGTGAACATTTAAGCAGACTGCGCTAGTTCAGTCACTAGTTCTAACTCGGAAACCATGTGATCTAGTTGATAATGTGGGCGTAGATGAATGACACAGATAAAATCTCCTGGTTTTGTTGGGTGTTCTCTAACTTTAACGGCGGCTTCACGCAGTGGATATCTTGCCTGTTCTTCCCATTCTAAATCTTCACGACCGGTGGTGTATTTAAATAGCCAGTTACGTAAATAATCTTCACACTCTTCAGCGGTAATAAATGAGCCTACTTTGTCGCGGATGATAACTTTTATGTAATGAGCGATGCGCGCACCACACAAGACGTGTTGCAGCATCGCTGAGAGCCGTGCATTTACTTCACCTTCTCGATTTGATTGACGAGCAGGTTTGCGTACTGATTGATTGCCATAAAACGCAGCAAAGGGTGTATCGTAACATTGACAAAGCGGCATTAAACCCAGGTCGCTCAGTTCTCGCTCTTTGACATCACTAATTATGACATTGGTTACCGGTTTGATGGCTACGTCGTTTTCTTCTGTTTCAAATGAATCGCACGGCAGATTGGTGAGTAAGCCGCCGCCAATCTGGTTGCGCGGCACGCCACGTATATGCCCAAACCAGCCTACATTGGAAAATTCTCTGATCAAGATTGCCGCGAAGGCATAAGAGGCACTGCCCCAGCAGTAATTTTCTCTTCCATCGGTAGCGGTCTGTTCATAGAAAAACATGCCTTTATAACTGCCAGGTGTTTTTCGATAAGGTAAGCGCATGAGTATATGCGGCATGGTTAAACCGACAAACTGTGAATCAGGTTTGTCTCTAAATGAACGCCACTTTATGTATTCTTTTTGTGCAAAAATACTGTGTAGATTGATCGGATTGGCTAATGTTGAGAAGTCATCCAGTCCAAAAAGTTCGGGCGAAACGCCTGTTATAAAGGGTGAAAAGGCTGCAGCTGCAACTTGAGATATACCTTCTAATGTTGCTATGTCATCATGGTTATGATTTTGTGAAGGTTTGTGACTGATTTCATAATCACCGATCAAAACGCCGTAAGGTTCGCCCCCAGGGGTACCATATTCTTCACTGTAGATCTTTTGAAACAGGCTGCTCTGGTCGAATTCAAGGGCTCTGGAAATATCACGCGAGACTTCGCTCCAGTTGATATCAAGTACTTTTATTTTAATGTTTTTTGCACCATCTGCCTGTACGGTTAAGTACCATAGACCGCGCCAGGATGCTTCCAGTTTTTGGAATTTTTTATCGTGGATGATGACGTTTACTTGATCATTAATCATGTGATCAATATCGGCAATTGACCGATGTATAGCATCAATAATATCTTCGGAGGTTTTAAGGCTACGTACGGGGATGAATTCGGTAAGCCAATACTTCAGTGCTTTTATGTCATCACTTTCTGCTAAAAATTGATCGACACTGATGATGTAAGCAGATCTTGTGTAGATGCTTTCCTTGTCCGTGCTTGTCTCTGCTGTTTTCCTTGGTTCGGGCATACTAAAGTGTATCTTCAGCTTGTGTATCTGTTCCAGGCGCGTCGTTTACGTGAGCGAGTTCGTGGACAATAGTTGCTGCAGGTAGCCATTGCCAACCTTGTAGTTTTGACGGGGCACTATATCTGGATGAACTTACATAAATATTTGCCAAAATACTTTTCCTTTATATTGATCTAGATATTGATCCTGAATAAAATAACTTGGGCCCATACACTCAATGGAAGCTTGCCAGTGTTTAGCAACGCTGTTGAATGTGTTGGGCCCAAGGTTTACACGCTAATTACATATAGATGTCTGTTAATAGGCGTTAACCCGCGTTAGGAATGTTAGCCACCAAGCGCATTGACGCACTAAGTTCTTCCATTTGTAACCAGGGGCGCATCCAGGCAACCGCGCTGTATACACCTGGTTGACCAGGCACTTCTTTTACTTCTATGCTGGCTTCAGCAAGTGGGAAGCGAGCCTTCATTTCAGCGCTAGCGCCCGGGCTTGCATTTACATAACCAGCTATCCAGCGGTTTAGCCATTCTTCGGCGTCACTGGCTTCCATAAAGGAGCCGATTTTGTCGCGCGCCATTACTTTCAGAAAGTTGGCAATGCGTGAAGTGGCCATGATATAAGGAAGACGTGCTGAAATTTCTGCATTAGCTGTGGCAGCAGGATCATCGAATTTTTTGGGTTTTTGTGTTGTTTGTGCACCGAAAAATACGGCATAGTCAGTGTTTTTATAGTGGCATAAAGGTAAGAAGCCAAGTTTACTTAGTTCTGCTTCACGTCGGTCTGTAATGCCTATTTCAGTCGGGCATTTTTGATCGGTATCACCGTCATCGCTAACAAAAGTATGACTTGGTAATCCTTCGACTTTACCGCCACCTTCAGCACCACGGATGCTGGTGCACCAGCCAAATTCAGCATATGACTGAGTTAGTGTTGTACCCATAGCGTAGGCAGCATTCATCCAGCAGTAGTCATCATGACCACTCTCTAACTGGCGTCCCGATGAATCTAACGTTGCTTCTTCGAAGTTGAAAGCCTCGACTGGTTTGGTGTCTTGTCCGTAAGGTAGTCGTGCTAGTACGCGGGGCATAGTTAATGTGACAAAGCGTGCATCTTCACTGTCACGGAAACTACGCCACTTAACATATTCCGCTGAATCAAATATTTTTTCCAGGTCACGTGGTTTTGATAGTTCTGTAAAGCTGTCAAAGCCAAACATTTTAGGATCGGCCGCAGAGATAAAAGGACAGAAGCCAGCGGCTGCAACATTGGACATGCTGGTTAACATGTCTAAATCGTCAGGGTGTGCGGTGAACTCATAATCGCCAATTAATGCTGCGTAAGGTTCACCACCAGCGGTGCCGAATTCACTTTCGTAAATTTTCTTGAAGATTTGGCTTTGATCAAATTCAACGGCCTTTTCAAGATCTTTAGTGAGTTCTTTTTTACTTATATTCAGCATGCGAATTTTTAAATCGGTGCTGGTTTCAGAATTTGAGAGCAGGTGATTCAGACCGCGCCATGAGCCTTCCAGTTTCTGGAATTTTGCATCTTGCATGATGGCTGATAACTGTTCGGACATCGCCTTGTCAATTGCTGTTATGGCGTTATTAATTGTGACGGTTAAGTTTTTATCCCACTTAACGGTGCCGTCCATCGCCTCACTCGTGAGCGTTTTTAATAATTCTTCGGTTTCATTGCGCGAGGTTTGTTTGGTAGCAGAAATGACTTGCTCAAGATAACTTACTTCTTCTTGAGCTTCTGCTTCCTGCGATTCTTGTTGTTTCTTAGCCATTATTTATCACCTTCTTCATCTGTACCTAGTTCGCCTTTTAATTTGGCAAGGGCATCTGTGCTACTTAAAACTTCTTCTAACAGAGTTTCCAGATCATCCGAACGATCCGCTTTGGTTAGTAGGTCGCGTAATTTATTACGTGTTTCCATTAGCTTTTTGAGTGGGTCAACTTTTTCAACAATGTTTTGTGGCTCAAAGTCTTCCATGCTTTTAAAATCAAGAGCAACCGACATTTGACTACCGTCGCTTTCCAGCGTGTTGTCAACTTTCAAGTCTAACTGAGGGGAAACGTTATCCATCACTTCGTTGAAGTTGTCGCGATCAATCTGTGAGAATTTTCGGTCTTTCAGGGCTTTTTTATTTTCAGTGTTATCGCCTGAGTAATCACCCATCACACCCATCACGAATGGGATTTCTTTTTCTTGTACCGCTCCATTGGTTTCTACATCATAAGTAATATGAACGCGGGGTTTCCTTACTCTCTTTAGTTTGTCATGAATGCTCTCAGCCATGGCTTAGTCCTCTTTAATATAATGAATTAATAATCGTCTTCTGTTTTTATACCGGTTAAAGAGCCATAGGTGTCCCGAGCTGAAGAGTCTGGGATTAGTTCTTTAATTAAGTCATTTAGCGACATATCGCCCCATTTGACTGCCCGCTCCAGTATATATGAAATCGGTGAGTGCGGTTCTGTTTTACGAAAAAACGCAGAAATTTCTGTTAATTTTTTAAAAGCTTCGGCGCGTGATTTAACTGGCCCTGTAGTCTGAGTAGCTGGATTTTCTATGGATGCATCATTAATGTCACCAGCTTCTGTGTGCTCTTCTAAATCTTCTATAGGCATTTTGTGTTTGCCGATGTAGTTAATAGTACCTAAACAGTCTTCCAGTATGTTGATAATGTTACTGGAGGGTGGGGAATCATTGATGCCGCAGTTTTCATCAAGCATTCGGCTTATTTCGCGGAAGGTAGCAATCGCTTCGCTGACATCATCTCGGACGTTAACGAAAAAAGATTCGCTGGATTCTGAGACGGCGCGCTCAACATCCTCATTATTGAAGCCTAGTTTTGCGGTTTTATCGGCTTTGGATTCTTCATCAATGATTTTTTCAACTTCGAGAGCTTGCTGGTATTTCCAGTAGCTGAAAGGACCTGGCTCATTGCCCTGTGTTATTTCGACGTTGCGAATTGGGGCAATTAATACGCCTTCGGCACCTTCACCATTTAGCCCACTCAGTGATGCTACGCGAGTTTCTATACCGTCTTCATCTGGTAGTGGGTAGAGGCCATCCCAATATTGTTCAATTAAACCATGAATTAATTTAAAGCCATCACGCAGACCCTGAAAACCATAACGACGGATTAAGGCTTCCGTGTACCAGCTTGCGATTTCAAGATCTTTGGCGTGATTCTGTAAAATGTCGGGCGCAAGCTCAAGTATTTTTCGCCAATGATCATCAGCTTCGCTGCTATTACCATCAAATATATTATTACGTTCTGCCGCACGTGCAGAGTTGCGCGCATCTTTAATGGTGTAGAAAAGTGATGAGGGGGATGAATCTTCGCGAATGTCGTCACCGACCGTATTATCTTCAGATATCGGCAGTAGCAGGCTATTTATCTGTATAATCTCTTCTGATGACATTTATGATTTCCCTTCTATGTTATTTAAAAATTTAGTCTTAGCTTAGTCGAATGTTTTGACTTTGCTGGCACTTCTAAGCATCATCGCTATAATGTGATTTAAACAAACTAGCGTTATATATAAGATATATAAGCGCTTATGTCAAAGAAGCTAAGGGTTTTATGAGCTTTATTAAGTAAATTGTAGTGATTTGTCGCCATGCGCTTGGAATTACAACAATCTATGGTTAATATCTAGCTCTTTGTTTAGGCTATCCTTGGTTTGGAGAATTAAGTTTGGCATATCAGGTTTGACTTAGTCTGCCTGCTTATAGAAGTGATTAGATAAAGCCCATTTTAGAAAATTGTCAGGATGATGTATTGAATGTCGTTGTTAATTACCATTATAAAAGCGCCAGACTCGGCGAATATTGTTGAATCGAGCAAAACTTTCGACATTAGTGGCGGGTCGATCGGGCGTGGTAACAATAATGCCTGGATTCTTGATGACCCTGAGCGTTTTTTGTCTACTTGTCATTGTCAGTTTAGTTGTGAAAATAATCAGTTCTACCTTAGTGACTTAAGTACAAACGGTACTTTTTACAATGGTGCTCCGCATCCTATTGGTAAAGGCTCAAGACTACCGGTCAATGACGGAGACACATTTGCCTTAGGGGATTATGTGTTTTCAATGACTGTATCAGATTCAGTTTCATCCGCCGATCCTTTTGGTGGCAGTACGAGTTTTTCACCAACAGCACCAGAAGATATATTTTCAACTCCGCCTGCTAATAACAGTGATTTTAGTCAAGATGGATTCGCGGCCAGTCCTTTTGCGGGTACGCATGTATCTAGTTCAGAGTCGTTATTTAGTAGCAGCTCGGAAGAAACCGATCCACTCGCTGCATTAGATAAGGCGCAGGGCAGTGGGCCTGATAGTCTGAATTCTATGGCTGGAGTATCAGGTGGCTTTGGTAACAATATAGATCCGTTTACTGCTGCGACACATTCAGACCAGAGCGGTGCCCTTAATCAACAGATTTCGTGGCCAGGCGCAGTACCAGAGCAATCTGCAAACAACGCTAGCGGTATACCCGATGACTGGGATGATGATTTGTTGTCCTCTCCAGCGCAACCTGCAGCACCTGTGGTTACGTCTGCTGCGCCAATACCGCCGTCAGTGCCCTTAACAGAACCACCTGTTATACCTAAGCCAGCACAAGTGATACCGCAAGCGACGACGGATAATTCAGTTATTGATGGTACCGGAAAGCAAAATGCTGTTGAAAGTGGGACATTAGCAATTGAGAACCAGGCGTTACAAAAAGCCAATTCAATTCTGCTGGCAGAACTTAATGTACTTAAGCAGCAAGTAAAAGTTATGCAGCAACGTGGTGTGAAATCTGATATTGCTGTAGATACTTCGATCGTAGATGCAATGGGATTTCAAAATCAACATTTAGTTGATGCTCAAATAACACAAATTAATGCGTTGGCTGGTGAAGTTCTTAGGGAAATGGTCAGTGGGCTAATGCAGGTGTTAGGCTCTCGTAGTTCTATTAAAAATGAGTTCCGCATGAATGTCACCACCATTCAGCCTGTTGAAAATAACCCATTAAAGTTTTCAGCTAATGTGGATGATGCTCTGGAAAATATGTTTATTAAAACGGGTAATTCCTATAAAAAACCATTAGAAGCAGTGTGTGAAGGTTTTGATGGTATTGCTGAGCATCAAGTGGCGATACTGGCGGGTATAAGATCAGCATTTAAAGGTGTTATTGAGCGCTTTGATCCCGTTTTTCTGGATGCGCGGTTTTCCAAACAGAATAAAGGTAGTTTAATTCCCGGTAGCCAGAAGGCGAAAAACTGGGATTTATATCAGGAATACTATAATGAATTGATCGGTGACATAGACAATACATTCCAATTTCTTTTTGGCGATGATTTTGTGCGTGCATATGAGGATCAATTACAGCGGCTTGCTATTGCCAGAAAGTCAAAAAACACTAAAAATGTTAAATAAACAGGATATTTTATGAAACTGAACCAAGTATATAATCTGGCAATTATCGCCTTTTTTTTAAGTATTTTAACGGCTTGTCAAACTGTTAACTCTTCTGTCGGTGGTTATTTAAACCTTGATACTGATATACAGATTGATCTTATGGTTGATGCTGATATAAACCCTGATGAACTAGGTAAGGCTTCGCCATTATTTATTCGATTGTATGAACTGACGTCAAATAAAATGATGAAACAAGCAGACTTCATCGAAATTTATGAACGTGATAAAGAAGTGCTGGGCTCAGATATGGTTGCAGTACATAAAATGAAACGTTTAATACCAGGCGAAGGACGCACTGAAAATATAGTGCTAGATAAAAAAACAAATTACGTTGCGCTTTATGCTGAGTTTCTCGAGTTTAAGGATTCGAAATATAAATTGATTATTCCTGTTGTGGCGAACAATGTATTCAGAGATTCAGTTGTAATTCGCGTCTCGGGAAATGAACTAATATTTGACGAAGAGATAGCTGAAGAAGTAGATAAAGGTGGTAGCAGCCTGGAAGAAGATGTCACTAAAGCAAAAGGTACAGCAGATAAAGCAAGTGGGCTTTTCTAACCTGATTAAAGTTAGCAAACATGCTGCCTGTAGTTTGAATTATAAAATTAGCAAATAAAAATAACTGGCGAAAAAAATATGTCATTAGATAGTAAGGTTGTCTGGTCAGAAGGAATGTTTCTGAATCCACAGCACTTCCAGCAACAAGAGCGATATTTCGAGCGTTTGGTCGATGGTAAGTGTTCTGCTTTTGGTGCATACGGTTGGGGCATGCACGAGTTTGAAGTTGATCAGCAATTATTGACGCTGGGTAAAGTTTCTGTAATCAAAGGTAAAGGCGTGTTTCCTGACGGAACACCTTTTAGTTTTCCCGATGTTGACGAACCCCCGCCGGTATTAGAGGTGCCTGCAAATACGCATAACAGTATTGTTTTTCTATGTGTGCCTGTTAAACGCGCCGGTGCCATTGATGTTGTCGCGGATGAAAATACACAGGGCCTTGCTCGCTATTATAGTTTCGAGCAGGAAACACGTGATGTTGCCAGTGATTCTGGTGACAATGTTTCGATGAATGTTGGTAAATTACGTTTTCGCTTGATGTTGCAAACGGATGATTTAAGCGGTTATGCGTGCATCGGTTTAATACGGATAGCGGAATCGCGTGATGATAAAAATGTATTGCTGGATGAGAATTACATTGCGACTTGTCTTGATTGTAAAAAGTCACCAAAACTTGCTGGATACTTAACAGAGTTAACTGGTCTGTTACACCATAGGGGAGAAGCTATTGCTGGCAGGTTGGCAGATACAAATCGTGGCGGTACAGCTGAAATTGCGGATTATATGATGTTGCAGCTGGTTAATCGTCTGGAGCCATTATCAAATCATCTTACGCTTATGAATGGTTTGCATCCAGTAAACCTGTACGCTGAATCGGTACAGATGGTTGGTGAGCTATCGACCTTTGTAGCCAAGGATAAACGTGCGCCGACGTTTCCTCCTTACCTGCATGATGACTTACAGGCAAGTTTTACGCCTGTCATTGCCGCACTTAGAAATTGTTTGAGCATGGTGTACGAGCAAACGGCTGTTTCGCTTCAGCTGGTTGAGAAAAAATATGGCATTCGTGTTGCAGAACTTGCAGACAAATCACTCATTGGAAGTGCCATGTTTGTTTTATCTGTTCGTGCTGATGTGCCAGAAGAGGCGCTACGTACCCACTTACCAGCACAAATTAAGATTGGCCCTGTTGAGCGTATCAGACAATTAGTTAATGCGGCTATGCCGGGTATCGGCTTAAAGTCTTTACCTGTTGCACCTCGGCAAATCCCTTATCATTCTGGTTATACTTATTTTCAGCTTGACCCACAGAGTGATTTTTGGAATGAACTAAAAAATTCTGGTGGATTTGCTTTGCATGTAGGTGGCGATTTTCCGGGTCTTGAACTTGAGTTCTGGGCAATTCGTCAATAAAAATATAGCTGGAAGTAATTTTCACGGAGTTAACTATGTCATCTGATGATTCTGATAAGACAGTATTTAAGCAACCGTCAGTTGATGGCGATCGAACAGTACTAAGACCTACTCCGGGTGGACGTAATACCCAGTCATCGCAGGTGCAGCAACCTCCGGTACAATCATCGCCAGCCGCACAGCCACCACCACAGGGGTATCAGCCGGTAGCGGCCCAGTATCAACCACAGCAACAAGAGCAACTTGTTTCTGGTTCAACTAGTGCATATTTCAGTACTAACAGTGGATTAAACCCATTAGTTAATTCCGCCTCCACATTAATCGCGGTGTTTGAAAAAACACGTCAGGCACTGTCTCACCCAGATGTTGGCGGTTTGCACCAACGCCTGGTTAATGAAATTAAAACCTTTGAAACAAAAGCTAAAGAAACAAATATTAAGCCAGAAATTATTTTATCTTCGCGTTACATATTATGTGCAGCGTTGGATGAAGCCGTGCTTAATACACCATGGGGTTCAGATAGTGCATGGCCACAAAGAACGTTATTAAGTATTTTTCATAATGAGACGTCAGGCGGTGAAAAGTTTTTTCTGATACTTGATCGAATGAAAGAACAACCTGCTGAAAATTTATACATTCTGGAGTTGATGTACATTTATTTAAGTTTAGGCTTTGAGGGTAAGTACAGAGTTATTCATCGCGGTCGTGACATGATTGAACAGATGCGTGATGATTTGTATCTCATCATTCGTCGCCAACGAGGCGAATATGAACATTCATTGTCTCCAGGCTGGCATGGTCTAGGGCGAACAAGAAAATCACTGAGGCAATATATACCTTTGTGGGTCGTCGCCAGTGTTGTAGGTGCGGTTTTATTCCTTAGTTACTCTGGGTTTCGAGTATGGCTATATGATTCATCATCACCAGTCACAGAGCAGCTGGATAAAATTGCAGACATGCGCACAATTGCACGTACAGATCCAGTTAATAAAAATAGCGACAATGCAAATCAGTAAATGCTGAATTGTATTCTTAAGCCCCTCCTAAAATAATAATTACTAATTCAGGTCGTCAATGAAATCAGTTATTGAGTTTTTCAAAAATAAAATCGTTATATCATTTATTGGGCTAATGGCTCTTTCTCTTTTAGTCTGGTTTGCAGGGCCGGTAATAAAATTTGGCGAAGATAATTCTGCGCCTTTAGAAAGTGCGATTGTGCGTTTAGTCGTTATCCTTATTCTAGTTGCACTATGGGGGTTGAATAATTTACGTATCCAATTAATGAGTAAGAAACACAACGACGATCTACTGGGCGATCTTGAAAGTAATCAGGAAGTAGTGGCTACAGACATAGCCTCTGAGAAGTCTGCTGAAGAAATGCATCAGATGAGTCAGCGATTTACCGAGGCTATGTCGACTTTAAAACGGTTGAAATTTAAGGGTAAGGGGAGTGATAAAGCACTATATGAATTGCCCTGGTATATCATCATCGGGCCACCAGGTTCTGGTAAGACAACTGCGTTAATTAACTCCAGTCTTGATTTCCCGCTAGCCGACCAGTTTGGTAAAGCAGCATTACAAGGAGTTGGAGGTACTCGTAATTGTGACTGGTGGTTTACAAATGAGGCGGTACTAATCGATACCGCGGGTCGTTATACGACGCAAGACAGTCATAAGGTTGTCGACAGCAAAGCCTGGGAAGGTTTTCTTAGATTACTTAAAAAGAATCGTCGTCGTCGACCAATAAATGGCGCAATTATTTCTATTAGTATTCATGATCTATTGTTGCAAACTGAGGAAGAGCGTATTCAGCACGCCAAGATCATCAGGACTCGGATCGATGAGTTAATGGACAAATTGGAAATTCGTTTCCCTATATATTTAATGTTTACTAAAGTGGATCTGGTCTCTGGCTTTACAGAATTTTTTGAAGATTTAGGTAAAGAAGATCGTGAACAAGTATGGGGGATATCCTTACCTGACGCCCCAAAACAAACTCAAACGCCTGATTTCGATTATCTTGAAGTCGAATACCAAAAATTACTTGAAAGGCTTTACTCGAGAGAAGTGTCCCGCATACACACTGAACGTGATGTAGTACGTCGTGCTGCAATACAAGGATTTCCACAGCAATTTGAAAATCTTAAATCGGTTGTAAATAGTTTTGTAAAGCAAACTTTTATAAAAAACCGCTATCAATATCAGCCTTATCTGCGTGGTATCTATTTTACTAGCGGGACGCAGGATGGTACACCTATTGATCGCATGATGACTGCAGTATCGTCAAACTTTGGTTTTGCTCGAGAGAACGTCCATTTACAACAAGGCCAGGGTAAGAGTTTTTTCCTTGGTAATCTATTTAGAGAAGTTGTCTTTCCTGAATCAGAGCTGGTCGGCTCCAATCGTAAATATGAAGTATTTATTAAATGGGCGCAGCGCTCTGCTTATGTAGCGATTGCGATTTCTGGCATTGGTTTATTAACGGCATGGGCAGGCAGTGTTACACGACATAATATGTTTATGTCCGAAGTTGAATCTTATATTGCTGAGTTTAATGCTGAAAATAAGCGATTTAATTCATGGAATAAAGATATACGGGTGACATTGCCAATGTTAAACGCATTGGCGAAAGCGAGTATTGTTTATGATCAGGACGAACATCCATGGATGTCTGGCCTGGGGCTTTATGACGGTGGTGTTGATGCATCTGCCGCTGATGCGTATGAGGCACAACTTAGAGAGTTGTTTTTGCCGAGGTTGATTAACTATTTAGAAAAACAAGTTCAAAAAGGCCATCAAGGCGGTGATTTATATAATAGTTTTAGAACATATTTGATGTTTAATAAACTCGATCATTTTGATAAGCAAGTGGTGAATGACTGGTTCGTTACTGACTGGAAGTTAAACATGCAGGGAGAAGCCTCAAGACGTAAAGAGCTTGAGCAGCATCTTAAAGCAATGCTGGAGCTTGAGTTTGAGCCATATCAGTTAAACGCCAACCTGGTTAATCAGACGCGTCGTCTGTTACTTCGTGTTCCAGTACATCAACGTATATACAGTCGCATCAAAACTAAACCAGAGTTTAATCAGGAAATTGATGTGCTTAATCTTTTTGGTGAAACAGTGCGTGAGACTTACGCCATTACACCCGCTATAGAAGAAGCGTTACATATACCCTACATGTTTACAAAAGAAGGTTATGAAAACATAGATCTTTCTGAAGGTTCACCTGTGGTTGCAGATATCGTTAATGATCGCTGGGTTTTAACGGACGACAAAAATGCTAAAGTTGACTTCATAAAAGATGACTTGAACGAGATCAGCGAAAAAGTTAAAGATCTTTATATGGCTGATTACAGTGCATACTGGAAAAAAATATTTAAAGCCTTAAGCGTGGCTGATTTTAAAAGTATTAAACATGCAGGCGAGGTTCTGGCTAGTTTTACTGACCCGGTATATTCACCATTGCTTTCTATTCTTCAGGTTAGTGCTACAAACACACAGTTGTCATCTCAGCTTATGCAAAATGTAAATGATGATCACGGCGAGGGTAAAGCAGGCGCGGTTACAGGGTTACTTGCAGATAAATTTAAGGGCACTAAAGTTGATCAACAATTTCGAGACTTGAATGTGTTGCTCAGAGAGACAGAGAAAAAACCTGCACCAGTGACTTCTATAATACAAAAGTTACAGCAATTACAAGATTTTTTAGGTGAGATATCAGTGTCTCCAGACCCGGATAAAAAAGCATTTGAAGTTGCTAAAGCGCGTTATACGAGTGGCTCAGGCAATGCTATTACGTCATTACGTACGTTTTCTAAAAACACGCCGGAACCTGTTAAACGTTGGTTAGTGTCTATTTCGGATGAAACCTGGAAAACAGTATTGTCTTCTGCAAGGCGGCATATAAATACAGAATGGAACAATCAGGTTTATAGTACATATCAAGAAGCACTGGCAGGACGGTATCCATTAAAACGCTCATCCAGCGACGAGCTCGCACTGTTTGATTTCAGTGAGTTTTTTAAGCCTGCAGGAAAGATGGATGTGTTTTATACGAGTTTCGTTAAACCATTTGTAACTACTCAAAAAGGCTGGAGCAATCGTGTGGTTGATAATCGCTCGCTAGGATTGAGCTCGGCGACTTTGAAGCAAATTCGTCGAGCACAAGTTATTAAAAGTGTATTCTTTAGAAATAATCCTGCAGTGCCCAGCATTTCCTTCCAGATGAAACCTTATAACATGGATAAGATGGATGCGCGTTTTTTGTTGGAGATAGGAGAACAACGTATTACCTACAACCATGGACCTAAGTTCTGGAAGAACGTGTCATGGTCAGGTGAAGATGAGAACAAACGTGTGCGAATCGTGTTCGAAGATTTAGATGGGAATCGACACGATAAATCTTTTGATGGCCCCTGGGCCTGGTTTAAATTACACGATAGCTCAAAATTATCTAAAACAAAAAAATCGAATGTATATCTGGTGACGTATAGCGTGCCTGGGAATGATAGTGTTGATCACGAAATAAAATATATGATTAAAGCTAAAAGTGTTAATAACCCTTTTGGTCAGAACTTGCTCAGTCAATTTAAATGTCCGAGATCTATATAAATGAGTGATGAACTACAGGTTGGCCTGTATGGAAAACTGCCCGCTTATGGCGATTTTATCTTCCGTAATTTAAATTCAGCTTTTATCACTCCGTGGGATGAGTGGTTGCAACATTTTATTTCTGGTTCACAAGAACAAATTGGTGATGAATGGCTGGATATATATTTAACTAGTCCGATCTGGCGTTTTGTTTTATCGCCAGGTGTTATTGACAATAATATGTGGGCAGGGTTGATGATGCCGAGCGTTGATCGCGTGGGGCGCTATTTTCCGATTAGTATTGTTAAACCATTTGCATCAAACACGAGCCCAGTTACTTTTATGCTGGAACAGAACGACTGGTTTGATGCACTAGAAATGCATTGTTTGACTACGCTGAATGGCGATATTGATGTCGATGAATTGATTTCTCTTATTACCGATATCGAAGTGTCGGCATATCAGAGTTACCAGCCGACTTATAATCTAGGCGAGATGGGACCTATGGTAATTGGTTTACCCTCCGGTACTGATGGCGAGGTTAATAATGTGATGCCATATATGTTAAGCGCAGCACTGGCGACTGGTTTAAACAGCTTTAGCCTGTGGCAAACTGCAGGTTCGGAATTAATCAGTCCTGTTATGTTTACCTGTCAGGGTTTGCCACCTATAGGTAGTATTGCTTCCATGTTAGATGGCCAATGGCAACAGCGTAACTGGAAAATCCCTTATAACATTCAACAAGTTTAGTTTTGGAAACTGTTTCATGAGTGATACAACAATCAGACGTCCGATATTCTGGAATTCTGCCCAAGATACTAATGTGGGAATGGTCAGAAAGATAAACGAAGATTCGGTTCTGTCATTGCCTGAAACAAAACTTTGGGTGGTAGCTGACGGTATGGGTGGTTACGAGGCAGGTAATGTAGCCAGTGATATGATCGTTAAATCTCTGGCGTCCATGATAAGTAAACCGTCTCTGAATGAAATGGTCGAATGTGTCGAGGATAACTTGATAGATGTTAATCACCGTATTCTTGAATATGCTGACATCATGCTCGATGGTCGTACGCTTGGCAGCACGGTTGTCACGCTTCTTATACAAGGGCACGCGGGTGCTTGTCTGTGGGTCGGCGATTCACGCTTATATCGTTATCGTAACAGTGAGCTCGTCCAACTGTCCCGTGACCATAGTCAGGTAGAAGATTTACTATCACAAGGATTCATTACCCCTGAAGAAGCAGAGAATCATCCAGATTCAAATGTTATTACCCGGGCAGTTGGGGCAAGCCACGATATCTATGTTGATATTAGTGCATTTACTGCGCAGCTTGGCGATACTTTCTTATTGTGCAGTGACGGTCTTTACAACATGGTTTCCAAAGACGAGATAAGCAATACGATAGCCAGTTTGCCGCTTTCTGAAGCGGTGGACGCATTAATCCAAAAAGCACTAGATTATGGTGCGAATGATAATGTCTCAGTCATACTGGTCAATGGTGAATTAGGCGCATACTCTTCAGCAAAACCGCAATTTGACTCACCACGAAGTCCAGCGATATAACATGATTGAAAGTGACGACGACAAAACAAAAATACGCCCCCCTGTAAATAAGCCTGTTGCATCAGACGATGCGACACGTATTGCCCCCGCAAAAGATAAAGTTGCAGCTATATTATCTAATGAAGATAAAACTCGTGTCGCCGGACTTTCACCACAACAACGGCCATTAGATGATAAAACCAGGATTGGCGGTAACGCGAATCAACATAAAGCTAACGATGTAGTATCTGATCGAACCAGGTTTAGGCCAGATGTTATACCCGTGGCTGATAATGTTCGGACTGGCGCGGTTAATGAAAATAGTGGTGGTTCAGTAACTCAACCGTTACCAATTGAGATCGGTGAACATGGCACCTTAAAACACCGTTTCGTTTTGGAAAAAGTTTTGGGTGTCGGTGGTATGGGTATTGTTTATAAAGCAAAAGACATGCTGAAAGTGGAGGCACAGGATAGTGATCCTTATGTTGCTATTAAAGTATTAAGTGACGAGTTTAAGGCGCATCCAGAAGCTTTTATTTCGTTGCAACGTGAGTCACGGAAATCGCAACGTATCGCACACCCTAATATTGTAAACGTACACGATTTTGATCGTGATGATGCTACGGTATTCATGACGATGGAGTTTCTCGATGGTAGTCCGCTAGATGAGTTGATACGGCAATATAAGTCTACAGGATTACCCACTGATGATGCATGGAGCATCATAAAAGGAATGTCTTCTGCTTTATCATATGCGCATGCTGAAAAAATTATTCATTCTGATTTTAAACCAGGAAATGTCTTTGTTACAAAAAAAGGCATAGTGAAAGTTTTTGACTTTGGTATTGCCCGCGCAGTCGCCAAAGTTGGACATCTTGATGACAACCCTGAAGACAGAACGATTTTTGATGCGGGTAACTTAGGTGCGCTAACACCTGCCTATGCAAGTCTTGAAATGCTAGAAGGTAAAGAGCCAGATGTTCGTGACGACATTTATGCGCTGGGATGTGTGGTATATGAATTATTTACTGGTGTACACCCCTATAATAAGATTCCTGCAGATGAAGCTGAGCGCCAGGGTTTAAAACCTAAACGTATTACTAATATTAAAAAAAATGAGTGGAGAGCTATTGAAAAAGCTATAGCCTTTAGACGTGAAAACCGTATCGCTACGGTTGATGAGTTTGTTGAAGCTATATCGCCAAAATTAAAAGCATCGAACTGGATTGTAACTTCATTTGCTCTGTTGTTGTCCGTAGTTATTACAAGTTACTTTGTTTTTTTTCAGGAAAAAGAGGCTGACCCATTTTCTGAATTTGATATACGTAACGAATTAGAATTAAAGATAAAGATTGATTTTTATAAAGAAGATCTTGAGTCATTAATTAAAGAGGCTAGTTTTACTAACCGTTGGCAAGAATCCACATGGAAAGATGTATCTGACTTAACGATTCTGACAAAAGGAGGTGACGCCTGGCTAGATGAGAAAAAACAGATTATTTATAAACTGTATATTAATGAGATAACATCTTCAATCAAGAAATACAAATATTCTACAGCTAATGGGTTTATTGAAAATGCTAAACGTTATACAGATGATACTAGCGAGTTAGATGTCTATTCTAAAAATATAGTAGCCGCTATAAAAAATGATAAATTAAGAAAAGCCAAACAAAACAAACAACAGGATAATATTCGAGTAGTTCGCACACAACAGCAGGCTAAAGACCAGAAGGCATCAAAAAAACAGGAAGTGGTAAAACTCTTTGATATTGCACTCTCCAACGTAAATGATCAGCTTGAATGTCAACAACGTCTTAATATGCGGAATTTTGAAACTGCGATAAATAAACTACGAGAACTCGATCGATCTCGTTATGATGCTCTACAGACAAAAATAGTGAATTCTCTTGCAGCTTGTATCGTACAGATAGGTAAGGTTTTTCCAGAAAGAGCATTAGAAGCTAAAAAACACGGGTTACGGATATTTGCGTCTAACAAAACACTATTAAGTATTAATATTGAGTCCAGAGACCCTTGCGATAGGTCACTGGCAGGATTGGGTGCGCGAGGCAAACGGACTGTTTGTAAGGATAATATAAAAACCGCTGGTACAGGTCCTGAACTGGTGGTTATACCAGCGAACAGTCAAATTAAAGCCTTTGCTATTGGTAAGTATGAAGTGTCGATAAGTGAACTTAATAAATTTTGTAAAACTTCTTCAGCTTGTGAGACAGTAAAAAATACGGATGATGAATTACCTGCATCAAAAATGAATTTTAGTCTGGTTAAAGGTTATATAAAATGGCTGAGCAAAATGTCTGGCCAGAAATATCGGTTACCGACTAAAAATGAATGGGTTTATGCCGCCACATCTAGTAGTCAAAGTCTTGATGCTAATAGAAATTGTAAACTTAGTACTCGAGGTATAGAAAAAGGCGGGGGATTAGTCAAAGCCAACATAGGCAAGCAAAATAGTTGGGGTCTAGTAAACTATGTGGGCAATGTACAGGAGTGGGTTTACGACCAGGGACGAGAATTAGTGGCGGTTGGCGGTTCTTATGAACAGTCTATGGAAAACTGTAACGTTACTACGCTAAATCAGCATAATGGAGCAGGGGACAAGTCAACTGGTTTCAGAGTGTTACGCGAACTGAGGGTAGACTTATGAGTGATACTAGCTATTCAGCAATGCTACATAGTTTGTCAAAAGAATATTATCAAAACCATATTGGTTTTGAAGACTATCGCATACAGAGAAAAATCATACTAGATAAAATTGACGAAGAGTTTAATGGTCGTAAGTTACATGATGAACCGGCCGAGGAATTGGAACAGTCATCATTATCTATGGATACGATTGCATTCTTTAAAGGTACGGATATTGAGGGCTGATTTTTATGGCATACTCGCAATACTATTTGAAGTTACAATGTAGAAATTATTGAAAATAAACAGTTTGCTGCTGGTTCGAAGTTCTATACAATCAGCTAAATTTTAGTTAAAGGGGATATTTCATGGAGTTAGTTAAGTTTTTTCAAACCGGTGGGCCATTTATGTACCCTATCTTGCTGGTGCTGGCGTTAGGTTTAGCTATTGCTATTGAACGTTTTCTTTATATTACAAAAACTCAAGGAAGCACAAATAAGATATGGGGACAATTGGTTCCTATGTTAAAAGCACAGGACTTTTCTCGCGCTACCAAATTAACTGAATCAGCGAAGACACCATTAGCTACTATGTTGAATTACGGTTTTGCAAGAAAAAATGCAAATGCTGCACGTGAAGGCATCGAATCAGCGATGGAAGAAGGAATGATGGAAGTGATGCCAGTGCTGGAACAACGCACACACTACCTGGCAACATTCGCTAATATTGCCACCTTGCTTGGTTTATTGGGCACCATTATTGGCTTGATTCAGGCATTTACAGCAGTTGCCGGCGCTGACCCTGCTGAAAAAGCAGATTTATTATCCGCCAGTATTTCAGTTGCAATGAATACCACTGCTTTTGGTCTGATTGCTGCAATTCCGCTTATTTTGATTCACTCTTATCTAGTTACGAAAACCGCACGTTTGATCGATAACATCGAAATGGCAGCTGTTAAATGCCTGAACTTGATAGCTAACGATTAGTTATTAAATTAATAAGTAAGCAGGAAATTTTGAGAGACATTGCATGAAGCTGGTCAGACGTAGACATATACAGGAAACCGTTGAACTAAATATTACGGCCTTCCTTAACTTAATGGTAATACTCGTGCCATTTTTGTTGATCACAGCAGTATTCTCTCGTGTAACAGTGCTCGAACTAAATTTGCCTTCTAAAGATGCAATTGCCAAACAGGAAGAAAAAATCAAGTTGCAACTTGAACTGGTGATAAGACAAGGCAGTTTTGAAATCAGAGATTCTAACCTTGGTCGTATTAAATATATTGAACGTAATGAGGCAGCGCCTAACTGGAAAATATTTACTGATATTCTTGTTGAAATTAAAACACGTTTTCCAGATGAGCAAAGTATTACGCTATTGCTTGAGCCTAAAGTTAATTACAAAACACTCATTCAAGTAATGGACCGTGTGCGCTCAGCTGATGTTGTGCAATTTACCGAAGTTGAAAATGTGGAGCTGTTTCCAAATATTTCTATCGGTGATGCACCTGTCCTCGAAGATCTGCCAGCAGTGTCTGTATCTGACACTGCTGGTTCAAACACGGGCAGTTCAAATACAGCCAGCGCAAAACAGGCGATATCCAAATGAAGGAAATGTCGCGTCGTGCGAGACGAATGGAAAGAAACCATAGGCGGAATAAACAGCCAGCACTTAATCTGATTTCTTTAATGGATGTTTTTACTATTCTGGTGTTTTTTTTGTTGATTAGCTCATCGAATGTTCAGCAGTTACCGAAGAAAAAAGACATACACTTACCGACATCTGTGGCAACAAAGGCACCAAAAGAAACGCTTATTATTTCTGTGTCACAACGAAATATTTTGGTTCAGGGTAAAGAGGTCGCTACTATACAGCAGGTAATCTCCGATGCTGAGCCATTAATTCGTGGCCTGGAAAAAGAGCTGAAATTTCAGGCATCAAAAAGCAGTGTGTTGACTACTACAAAAAGGAAGACGAAGGGTAGGGACGTTACTATTATGGGAGATGAAAATATTCAGTATGAGCTGTTACGAAAAATACTGGCAACCTGCCGTGAAGCTAACTATACACAGATATCTTTTGCAGCCATGCAGCAATCTAAATCGGGAGATACGTTATAGTGTCTTCTATTTGTTATGAGCAACTGGCCTTAAGCTGGAGCCCGGTAAATAAAAATAATAAGCAGTTTAATATAATTACTGCTGTGGTTGTGTCTGTGATGTTGCTGGCTGGTATCGTAATATCATCAGTAACTGTGCCGGATGAAAGTAGGTTGGCGCGCAATGTAGTGCCAGAGCGTATCGCAAATTTTATAATCGAAAAAAAAAAGCCAGAGCCGAAAATCGTAAAACCTAAGCCTAAACCAAAACCTAAGCTCAAGCCAAAACCAAAACCTGAAGTTAAAAAGCCTCCAAAAGCAAAAGCTCAGAAGCCACTAACAAAAACACAAAAACAAGCTCGCGAGAAAGCCGCTAAAAGTGGCTTGCTCGCCCTGGGAAATGAGTTGTCGGATTTGATGGATACTTCTGATGTTGACTCCATGGTCGGCGGAAATGTTAAAACCAGTTCTGCTTCAGCCGCAGCTGCGACAAGTCGAAATAAAGCTTTACTAACTGCCAATGCGAGTAAAGGTAGTAGTGGTGTCGATGCAGTCGAATACACTGCTGCTGTTGGCCAAACGCAGTTGACGCAACGCGAAATAACACAGGTTAAACAGTCACTGTTATCATCAGACGCACAATCTAAAGCCTCGAGTAATCAGCGTAACAGATCACGAAGTGGTGGTGTTAGAGCGGAAGAAGACATTACGATTGTTTTTGATCAAAATAAAAGTAAGTTATATTCAATTTATAATCGGGCTCGTCGCACCAACCCGAACTTGAAAGGTAAGATTGTATTAGAGATCACCATTTCACCAGCTGGTAAGGTAACGCAGATAAAAGTGGTATCGAGTGAGTTAAACGACCCTAAACTTGAATCTCGATTAGTTAGTCGCATCAAGTTATTCAACTTTGGTGCACAGAAGGTAGAACAGGTAATTGTTACTTATCCTATCGAGTTCTTACCGTCTTAGATAAATATCTCTAGAAAGTGAAAGAAAATATATCTACTAGTCATCTATAAAAGTTAAAAACGTACTGAAGAAATAACGTTTTACTTGAGACCCGCAATACGTAGTTGTTCAATAATATTCTGTAACCGGTTTTTATCTTTAACTGGGAATATTCTAGCGACGTCTGTCACGTTAAATTCTGGTGAAATAGTGTGCAGCTGTCCAGCTGTCCAGTTTGCCTCGTCATGCAGACCTAACTGGCTTAATGTTGCCGTTAACATTATATGTGCGGTTAGTAGGTTGAAGTTTTTATCAATCGCATCTCGAAATACTGCTGAGGCGCTTTCGTATTCACCCAGATAATAATATGCCTGACCCAAGACAGAAATGTACTGGGCAGGGTAGTTTGGGTTAAGGCGCATGGCTCGCCGTATCGTTGTTATACCTAGTGCAGGATCGCCCTTGTATATTTGAATTAAAGCCATTATGGCGTAACCATCGGCATAATTTGGCCGGACTAACAGAGAATGGTTAATAGATTCTATTGCCTGATCATAACGATGTAAGTGCAGTTGCGCATAGGCCAGGGACCAGTAGGCCTGTGGTAACCTGTTGTCAATTGTTACTGCTTTTTTTGCCAGCGCCAGGGTTTTCAGCAATGGTTTTTCAATGCTAGAAAACCATTGATAACGATATTCATCGACATAAGTTAAGGCCAGCGTACTGTAGGCGCGAGCAAAATTAGGGTCCAATCGAACGGCCTGCTGGAAATGCTCTCTGGCAAGTAAGTTTTCATTATTTGCGTGCTGTGTATATAAAGCCTGACCTCTGAGAAAATGATCATAGGCTTCTATGCTGTTGGTATAACGATGTGCTACGCGTTTTTTCTCTTCTTCGGTTAATTTTATGGATAAGGTGGAGACGATCTTGGCGGTAATGTCGTCCTGTACATCAAATACAGCGGTGATTTCGCGGTCATAACTTTCTGCCCATAACTGGTGATGATTGCTGTTATCTATAAGTATGACATTGACGCGTAATTTCTTGCCTGCACGCTGCACACTGCCGGTTAGGATATAACGAGCAAGTTGTTGATACTTTGTTTCAACATTATCGATAAATTCATTGCTCTCAGCTAGCGCCGATGGTGCGGCGATTACCAGTAGCCCTGAAAGTTTTGATAGTGCAATACTTACATCTGCGGTAATGCCATCACTGAAATAATCCTGAGCCGCTTTATTGCTGAGATTATCAAATGGCAGAACAACGATTGATGGTGTATCTGCAAATATACCGGCATCATCAATAATTTTCGGTTGTGGAATAACGATTATCACTGTGACAGCAACAAGGATTAGCAGAGCTAATGCAATAACGTAACGGACTGATTTTGGTCTGCTAGTTTCATGATTTGGTTTGATAACGTTTGAGACTTGAGTGGTTCCAGCCCAGCTGACCGGGGCGATGAGTCGATAGCCTTTTTTTGGCACGGTCTCTATATAAACAGGCTTGCGTGAATCGTCACCCAGGACTTTACGTAATCTTGTGATGCAGCTGGTGAGGGCGTCATAGCTGATGACGCGATTGGTCCAGACGTCGGCTTCCAGTTGCTCGCGGCTCACGACACTGCCCTGGTTTTTTGCCAGGTATACCAGTAGGGTCATGACTTTACTTTCCAGCTTGATGTTTTGTTCGCCGCAATGGATTCGATTTGCATCGACATCCACATACCAGTCAGCAACCTGAAAATTCATGCCTGATAGCCTTTTATTAGCCTGCGAAAACTATTGTAATTGGGTTCTAAGTTAATGTTTATTATAAGCATTTATTTTGCCAGATAATCGTTTGCTTTTCGTCATAACTTTATAGCTATTTTAGGCTACTAAGTATCTATATACGTTAAATTCATACTTTGGAAGCATCATGATAACAATAACCAACAAGCATACTGATTCGCAATCAGCAAGGCGATATGCGCGACGAGTAAACGCTGAATCCTATGACATTATTGGTTTTCTGCTGTTTTTTTTACTGATGTTCTGGGGTGGACAGAGCATAGCGGATATTGAGGACAATATCCCGCGTGATCCGATGGAATATTTCTTTCATCAGAGTTTTAATAACCTGCAAGAAGAATTGGAGATGGTGATTGAGGAAAATAAATCAGGTGTTTTTATTATGTTCAGCGATAAGGATTGCCCCTGGTGTATGAAAATGAAGTCCACGATTATGAATCGTGTGGATGTACAGGAATATTACCGTGAGCATTTTCGAATTCTGACAGTCGATATACGCGGTGATACTCTGATGGTGGACTTTGATGGTAATGAAGTTTACGAAAAAGATTTTTCTTTCAAGCAGCATCGCGTTCGAGCAACACCCGTGTTTATGTTCTTTGATAGCAAAGGTAAAAAAACCATGCGTTTAACCGGCATAGTGCGCAATGCCAAAGAGTTTATCTGGTTGGGTGAATTTGTTGTCAATGGCGAATATCAGAAAACTAATTTTACAAAATATAAACGTGAAAGAGAGCAGCAGGAGAAGTTAGTCTCCCTGAAGCAGAAAAATTGATACTGGTCAGTTACATGCGAATATCTTTTACTTTGAGAAAATATTTCAACTTGCTAGTAATGACCGCTTGTTTTTATACGTCGCATGCTGGAGGTGAGTTATTACCAACACCATTGTCTTTATCTAAAGCGCTGTCGTATGCAGATACAGACCACCCGGATTTATTGCTTGCGGATGCTGAACTGGCTTACGCTGTTTCCAGAAAGTTAGAAGTTGAAAGTAGCAACGATGTTGATGTTTATTTTGAAATTGCGCCTTACACTTCAAAACCAACGACAAATGATCATTTCTTGAATGACAGCTACATTCGATTTTCAGTGACGAAGACGCTGTATGATTTTGGTTACAGCGATTCTCTTGAAGTATCTGGCGACGAAGCAGTTTTAAGTCAGGAGTTTATCGCATCAGATACGCGAAATAAAAACTACCTAAAGATTATGCGACTTTATTTCGATGTTCTGCTCGCAGACTTACATTTTTCTGCCATAGATGAAGAGATGACAACCCTCTATGTGAAATATGACAAACTTAGTGATCGCAAGTCACTGGACATGGTTTCTGATGTAGCAGTGGCAGAAGCAGAAAGTATCTACCGCGAAGCTGCAGACCGTCGCAAACTGGCCGAGCTGGAACAGCAAGAGGGCCGTCAACGTCTTGCTATTGCTTTAAATCGTCCTGATGATATTCCTGGTGAACTAATTCGACCGGATTTGCCAGAGCTTAATCAACCGATTCCTGAAGCAGAGTCTTTACTTGATGACGCAATAAATAATAACCTGATGCTTACGGCTTTAGAGCACGCGGTATTGGCTGATAAAGCAGCATTAAAAGCCACGCAACAGCAATTTGGTCCAACTCTTGCGGCCGGACTGGAAATGAATGAGTATGAGCGTAGGCTCCCGGGTCGCAGTAATGCCAGTGTTGGCGTCACATTACGTATCCCTATTACTAACGGTGGTCGGTCACTGGCCGAAACAGCACGAGCGACAGCGCAGCTGTCGATCTCACAGGCCAAGTATGATCAGGCGAAATACTCACTCAGGCAAAAACTGTTTAACCTAATCAGGCGTCTGCAATTATTGAAATATAAACGTACCACCGATGAATTACGCCTTAACAGTACTGCGCTCACAATGGAAAAAAGTCGGGCACGTTACGAGCTGGAGATACAGACCACACTGGGCAATACCATGGCAAAATATACGCTAGCGGAATGGTTGTCAGCAAAAAATGATTTCGATATGGCTACCACATGGGCGCAGATTGAAATATTAAGCGGAAAAAAGCTTTATCAAGACCGGAAACATTAATCTTATGAAACACATATACCGACTTTTACTCCTGATTCCTTCTTGTCTCGGCAATTTCGCATATGCGACTGATTATGATGCGACCATCGAATTTCCACCCCCTTATGAACTCAGTTTGCCGGTGTCAGGTGTTATAAAAACGTTGAAAGTGACAGCGGGCCAACGCATTACTAAAGGCGATGAAATACTTGCGCTGGACTCGACTCCATTCAGATCCGCCATAACCTACGCACAGTCACGTATAACCGTTCAGCAGACAGTATTAACAGAATCACAGCGTGATTTTAAGCAACAGCAGGAACTGTATGATCGTACGGTACTTGCACTGGTCGAGCTGGAAAATGCTGAACTCAGGGTGAAGCGGGATAGGGCGGCTTTGGATGTTGCACAGGCACAGCTTGCTGATGCCGAGTATGCCTTTTCTTATAGTAAATTAGTCGCCCCTTTTGATGCGCTAGTACTGTCAGTGCATGCCAACCAGGGGCAGTCGATTAATAATGCGTTGCAAAGCAAACCACTGGTATTACTGGCCAGGCAAGGGCATTACCAGGCTCGGTTTCTTGTATCGGGCGATGAATTAGAAAAATTCAAGATTGATCAGCCGGTTACAGTAAAAAGTATGGGTAAGCAATACCAGGGCAAGATAACAAGCATCAATTATCAACCGCTCGCTGAGGATATCGGCAAAGATAAACGATTTATGATGGCAGCCGAGTTTATTTCTCAAGATGCAACAATGCCAATCAGCCATGAAGCCAGTGTACATATAGCAGACGTTTATTAAAATTAAAAATGTAGCTACAAAGTAGTATTCTGTGTATTTTAACGACAAATTAATGGAAAAAGTAATTAAGTAATTAAGCAATTGATTATATTTAATTAATTTCTATTTCCGAGTCTGATGAGTTCAATGGCAGCAAATTTGGATACCCACAGACTGTTACGATGAGTAAAACCATATAGATGGGGTAGTAATAGTCGCTTACACGGAGATAGGGGATAATCTTTTCTGGCATACACATGTGTGTGTGCCCACTGCATAGGGGTTTTATACGTGGTGGGACTGAAGAAACTTCAGTTCTAACCCTTATATCAGTTGAGATCACAGTTTAAAATACGCTGTTTATAAAATGCTTGAAAATATCTCCATCATTTTGTTGAAAACCCGACAGTTTCTTAATTATTAGTGTATCATTTATTTAACTTTGAGCATTTTACTAGTGCTTATCGTTAATAAATGTCAGTTTGGGTTCTCCGGCTGAAAAAGAAATTCCAACTCGAAATTCTAATGTTGCATATTAATTATGTGATGATGTTATTTATATGCAGGATGTATGTAGATGAGAAATACTATGAAATCTTTTGAACATGCTAAAAAGCTGACCGTAACACTGGTTTGTTTGCTAACTATATCCAGTTTAACCGGGTGTGATCCTGGGCAACCTGAAGCAATTTCTGGTTTTACTGCCTCAGGGGCTGTTGCACCATTAAGCCAGGCTGAATTCAACGCTCTTTCCCCAGAAGATCAATACCAGGTTGCGAGTAAATTATACGGAACACTTTTCCGTGGAATTTCAGCTGAAGATTTTTATAATCTTGATGCCGGTGTTGGGGTTTTATCGCCCAAAAGCACTACCTTTATAACCGATACAAAAAAAGCATTAAGTACCAGTCTATCTGTCTCTGAATTATCGGCTGCGAATACCTTGATAGAAGGTCTGGATAGTGAAGGTAATGCAGTTGAGGATGATGCAAAATATTCATTTGATTTTGATCCTGATGCAAATGAAAATGAAAAACCGATGCAGCTACCATTGGCTCGCATCAAGGAATATCCAATCAGTCGTGATCTATATGTACAGTGGATGGCTTACTTTCTAAGTAATACCATCATGTTTTCTCCAGGATTTGAAATGGAGAGTACGGATGCAGTAGACGCGCAAAATATGAACCGGTTTTTAATAACAAAAATTACGGATGAGGCAACGGTAAGAGATGTTATTCGCGCAAATTTACCATCATTAGCACGATGGAGGATTTCACGTTCTTCTGAAAATCATGCTCTAGAAGCTTATGAACTTTATCTGGGTTTATTTGAAACAGAAGAAGATTCAGTAAAAGGTGGTATTGCCTGTAAAGATTTTTATCTATCGGATGAAGATTCTGGTTACGTGATAAGTACGACCAGCTCGCCGAATATTGAACCGCAACTCATTCTCGATTCATATTTTATAACAACCTGTGAAGATCTGTATGATGTTGTTGCAGGTCATCCGTTGGTAATGCCTCGAGCAACTGAAGTGCTGGTTAATTATTTATTTTCTGGTCGCTCACGAGAAGACAGGGTTAATATTATTAATTCTATAGTGAGTAGTGGTGCAGAGACATTTGAAGATATATTTACAGCGATGATCTTTTCGAAAGAGTATTTATTGAATACTGAACGACCCAGGTCGTTTGAAGAAAGCCTGATGCCTTTACTGGATTCATTAAAATGGGATCCCGCAGCGACAAATAGTTCGGTTGATGAACGAATTTTTGAATTTATGGCATCCGGTTCAGAGAACCCGACTAATCGTGGAAATGTTCTATATCTGGGCAATAAAGGCTGGCATACCATGGCTTTAAAGATTGGTCGATTACCTGATGTACCTCTAGATGCATTAAGTTTTGCCAATTATCATAAAGGTGTGCGTGAGCAACTGTTAATGAACGTAGGAAGTTATCGTGGCAGTGTGTTAGATATTCCTGGTTTGATTTATAACGGTGACGGTGGAACTGGAGATGAAAGTCTACGTAATGTGGTGGCGCAGTTGAGCTTAACTGATTATGTAAATTTCCTGTTTTTAAATACCTTACAAAGAAAAGCAAATACTGTAGAAGTTGATGCTTTGATTGCCATCTTTGATGGCAATGGGCATCTCATCTTTGATGCAATTAGCGGAGAGCAAGTTATTAGATCTAGTCGTCATGATGACATCGCTGCAATTACCTTTGACTACATTTCCAGATTGCCTGAATTTTATTACTTCAAGGCAATAAATTAAAGGAACTAACTATGAATAAAAGAAACTTTCTTAAAAGTGTCGCAGCACTAGGTGGCTCTGCACTTTTACCATCTTCATTAAACCCGCTAGCAATGTATAAAACGGCTAGTGCAGCCGTTGACTATTCTGCAGCAACTGTTGTTGCTCCTGACGTTATGCCGCAGGTGATAAATATATTTTTGTACGGCGGCCCATCTGAGTTATCGGGTAACCTGACAAATATGGCCGGTCCTGACGGTATTGAAGCAAATTCGCAGAATTCGTATGCTACTGCTTTTGGCGGTAATATTTTGGAATTTGACAATGATGGTACCGGTGGAAATGGATTTATTACTAAAAATGGTTTTTGGCGAGGAACTCAACGCACACCAGGTCAAGGTAATGTCCATTTAGATGTTAGTGGTGCAGGTGGTCGTGCCATGCAGTTTATGCTTGATAATAGTTATATGTCTGTTTACCGTACGTTGATGAAGAGGCTTGATGGCACACGTTCCCATCGTGAAAGTCTGTTGCAGAGTTTCAAAGGATCTTTAGACATTGAAGGAAGTCCAGGGGTAGGAACCAGAATTGCGGCAACATTGTATCAGCATCGTGCGCAGTTTGAAGGTCTAACAGATCGGAAGAGCACACGTCTGAACTCCAGTCACGTGGCCTTATCTCGTATGCCGTCTTCTGCTTGAAAAAAAAAAAACACAAACAAAAAAAAAAAAAAAATAATAATAATAAAAACATAAATACATGTAACTACTTGCCTTCTCAGCCATAATGAGACGCAACACAGACCATACATACACCACCTGTACACCCACATACCTAGACTTTTTATATACTCATTGCTTCTCACTATTCCTCATATACATACTATATTAACACAATCAACCTTTATAACACAAATACTAATCACCTTTGCTACTAT
>CAJXZZ010000020.1 GCA_913065105.1 uncultured Gammaproteobacteria bacterium
GATTCCGAGTGGCAGGGCATAACTCATATCACAAATAAACCCCGGGGCAGTGTGTAGCAGCGACGCCATAGGCAGTACGGTAAAGGATTTAACACATTGCGTATTCTCTATATTGCTAATAACATGCGGGCTTATCAAATATCTATTAATCATTGTTAATGCCAGATAATCAGCACAGTTTTGTAATTCCTGACAATCAAAGTATTTCGGCCCTGGTATCACTATTACAGGAGACTTTCTCTGTTCAGATGCAGGCAGAAACGGTTTATCACCGCGTGTTTTATGACACCTTTGACTGGCGACTTGATAAGAATGGCTCAGCACTCGAAGTGCATGACGATGGCCAGACAAACAGGATTTACTGGCGGAAAGATAAGGATGGCCAGTTAAAAATACAGCTGGGAGTTAAGAAAATACCGCGCCTGGCCGTTGATCTTCCTGCTGGCGCGTTTCGCCAGAAACTGCAGTCAGTCATCTATGTTCGTGAACTTTACCCCCGCATCAAGCTAAGAATTAAACGCCAGTCACTTGCTGTGCTGGATAAAAACAAAAAAATAGTCGTCCGTCTAAATTTTGATGTGTACTGGTATAGTCCATCAAAATTGCATGCCGCCAGGGTGCTGACCAGGCGTCTGACAATAAAGGCAGTAAAAGGTTATGCGAAAGAGTACCAGCGGGTTGAAGACTTCTTTCTGAGCATGCCGCTACCCATACCACTCCAAACCGCCCAGGATAATGTGATGAAACTCGCGCTGATTACAATGGGTGTGAGTACCGACGAATATACCACCAGACTGAACCTCCGGCTTGATCCTGAATTACCGGCTGAACAGGTGTTAAAGGAAATCCTGTTTCGTTTGTTTGAGATCATGCGGCAGAATACCGCCGGCTGTATCAAAGGAAGAGATACGGAATTTCTGCATGATTATCGTGTTGCTATAAGAAAAATACGCATCGCTTTAAAACAGATCAATCATCTACAGCCGCAAGCAGCCAGTACTGCAGATAGGAATTTCTTTTCAGCGCTGGGTAAATTAACGAATCCTGTCAGAGACCTTGATATCTTCCTGTACCAACTTGAGAATTATCAGCCAGATTTCGACGCATCAAGCTGGTTACAGCTGCAAGTCTTACGCGACTATCTTTTACTTTCGAGAGCAGAGGCGCAAAAGAAATTTGTTGAAGAACTTAAATCTTCCCGTTACCGCGAGACTATTAAGCAGTGGCGTGATTATCTCGAGCACTCTGATAAAGAAAATATCGCACCTGATGAACCCGGCAAAGAAGTCTATAAACTGTCCGATGAACTTCTTCTGCGTTATAACCAGAAAACGCTAGCACAAGGCAAGGCTATTACCAGGAACAGTGATGCCGATACAATGCATGAGTTGCGCAAAACCTTTAAGAAGCTGCGCTATCTGATGGAGTTTTTTCGCGGTCTTTACCCGGCAGGAAAAAAGCTGCGTGAATTAATTCAACTATTAATCGCTGTACAGGATGACCTCGGGGAATTCAATGATCGGTATATTCAGATTGGCATGGTGAAAGCGTTTATCGATCAGAGCAATAATGAAGAGGCAATAAAAGCCTCTGAACAGATAATAAAAATTCTTCAACAGCAACAACACGAAGCAGGCAACAGGTTTAAGGATAGTTATGCCGCTTATGCTTCATCTGCCAACCAGGGTACATTCAAGGAGATGTTCGTCGATTATTACGGGAGTAAAAATTAGGCTGTGAAAACTATTGCGATTTATAATATTAAAGGCGGTGTCGGTAAGACGGCGACAGCGGTAAACCTTTCTTTTCTGGCTTCACTCGATGGCGCTAATACGCTGTTATGGGATCTTGATCCTCAGGGTGCTGCCAGTTATTACTGCAGGATAAAACCTGAGATCAAAGGCGGTGGCAAAAAACTGATCGATGGTAAGAGCAGTATGCAGGAGTCTGTCAAAGGCACTGATTATGAAAACCTGGATCTATTACCAGCAGATTTCACCTATCGCCATATGGACACTTTTCTGGATCAGACAAAAGATCCAGTAAACCGTTTTAACAAACTGCTCAAACCGTTTGCAGAAGAATATGATTATGTTTTCCTGGATTGTCCACCGAGCATCTCATCATTATCAGAAAGTGTTTTTGCTGCCGCAGATATACTGCTGGTACCAACGATACCCACCACACTTTCATTGCGAACTTATCAGCAGATCATGCAGTTCTTTGAGCAGCAGGGTATAGAGCAGACTAAAGTGTTGCCATTTTTCACTATGGTCGACAGGCGTAAAAATATGCACCGTTTAATCGTGCAGCGTCCACCTTCATTTATGTCATCCGTTCTAAAGAGTCATATACCGTATGCCAGTGAAGTTGAACGCATGGGGACTCATCGTGCGCCTGTGACTGTATTTGCCGCCCGGAGCAGGGCTGCACGGTGTTATACGTCGATGTGGGATGAGTTACGGTCACATATATATTTATTGCCGTAACTTGAAACAGATTCATCATGAAGGCAAATCTCTCAGCAATAAAAGGCGACATTACAACGGCAAAGGTGGATGCCATTGTTAACGCGGCAAACCCGATGATGTTAGGTGGCGGCGGCGTTGATGGCACAATACATAGAGCGGCGGGTAGACAGCTATTTGAAGCCTGTGAAGCGGTAGAAGTTAAAGAGGGCGTTCGTTGCCCGATCGGTGAAGCCAGAATAACGCAAGCCGGCAATCTCAATGCTAAATATGTAATCCATACCGTTGGGCCAAGATATGCGATCGACCCAGAGCCTGAATTTTTACTTAACTCTGCCTATAAAAACTCATTAGATCTTGCGCTGCAACATAGATGTAAATCTATCGCGTTTCCTGCAATATCATGTGGGGTGTATGGCTACCCGATCGATGAAGCGGCGAAAATCTCAATCGACGTATGTAAACAAAACAAATATAATGACATCCAAATTTATTTTTATCTGTTTCAGGATGATGCATTTAACATCTGGAATAACTTAATAAATAGATCTGAATAAATTAAAGAGAATAGTCTGTCTCCATATATCTGTTCAGTTACAAAATCCTGCCAGCCTTCAGGTGATTAAAGGTGACGGAGGGATTGATATTTAATCTAATCAGGTGCTGCTTGCACGGTTTTTCTGGTTAACGGTTTAACTGAGCGTGTTTCATCAAACCAGATGTATTCATCAAATTGTCGTGGTAATGAGGCGTAAGAATAATGTTTTTTTAATTCGTCTTCGGGATCGTATGTTGTGCCTATTGCGCGCTGCAGTCTTTTTTTGAGCAGTTTTTTGCGCGTTATATTCTGTATTGGTTTACGCATTGTAGATGTACGCAGTGGCAACATAAAATTATCCGCTTTTACATCGTGAAACAAACTTTCATAACTGTCTTTATGAGAAGGCGGTATCTGCATGACTTTCATCGGCGCTCCCCATTCAGAGGCTGCTGACACCGTACCATGGTCGGTACCGAAGCCGATCAGGTAGGCGTCATCTGCAAAAACTTCGCGAACCCGTTGGCCAAGATTAAACTCACCACGCGCACTCATATCTGTTGCGCGGGCGTCACCAATATGTGAATTATGTGCCCAGACAACTGCTTTCGAGTTAAGACCACGGTGATTCAGAATCGCCAGCAAGGTGTCGAACATATTTTGATCGCGTTGATTCCATGAATCATTATCGTCTTGGTACATAGTGCGATAAAAACGTTCGCCATTTCTTACCAATCGCGCATTCTGTACTGCATTAAAATATCGTTGTTGATCTTCCTTAGTATCGGTCTGTCTATAAAACTTTCGATGTTTGAGCAAATCCTGCAATACTGTATATACCTCGTATCCACAACCGCGATATCTGCGTGACTGCATATCACGGCTATATAATGATGGGTCATTAGCCCATGGCTTCAGGCATCCATAAGACCAACGTGCAGCTTCTGCTGCTTTTGGGTCAACATCCTCTAAATAACCGAGTACAGCTTCAATTGAGTTGAACAGGTTGTAGATATCCAGTCCATAAAATCCAACTGCATGTTCGGCTGAGTTAAAACGCTGGTTATAGTCTTTCAACCAGTGGGTAAACGTTAATACTGAATGATTCGCCCACATCCATGACGGAAACCCTGTAAACAGTTTAATTTTAAAGTTGGGTTTCTTACCAGACCCACGGATAAAATAATCGATGCTTGTTGCATCTGGCCAGTCAGCTTCAACCGCGACGATATTAAAACCTTTCTTCTCAATCAGCTCCCTGGTAATGCGTGCGCGCATGTCATAAAAATCAGCCGTGCCATGTGTGGATTCTCCCAGTAATACCAACCGGGAATCACCGATGCGATCAAGCAGGCCATCCAGATCTGCTGAATCGATGTCGGAAAAATGTTCGCTCGAATCATAGATAAGCTCAGGCAGTGTAGTGTTCGTCCACCCGGTCTGTTCCGTAGTGTGTTTTGAGACTTGTTCGACGGTGTCAGTCTGTGAAGCGGCCGCACTGATCAGTGGTACAGATAACAGTAACCAAAAAATATGGGTGCTGTATTTTTTAGTTATTCGTCTGTTCAGCATCTTTGCTAACTCTTAACCTTTATCTGAAAATGACTCAGGTCTATTGGATTTCATTATGAACACACTTTATCAATAATCGCTAACATGGCGTAGGTATCAAGTTCGCAATAGGCCAGCATATCCGCATACAGTGAATCCTTTTCTTGTTTAGATAGTTTTCCGCTAATTATTTCAAGATAAGCACTCTGTGCCATCAGGCCATCCTGTACATCTCCCAGGTCTGAATAGCGTAATTCTGGCAGCAGGCAGGTGAGAACATTCTTGATGCTCCAGGAACCTTTCATGGCCGGGTGATAATAATATTTCTTCATGACGGGTAGCAGATCAAAAACCCGTGTATTTATCACCAGTAATTGCTCTTTTAAATCTTCATATTCGCCAGCAAGGCTTTTTATGATGCCTTTTTCAAAAGACTTGTTGTATACGATTACCGGTCCTGCTGTTCCGCAGGCAGCAATCAGTGACTCGGCGAATTTTCGTCGTGGATCTTTACCGCTGACATCGAGAAAATCTTTATGTGTGGTGGTACCGTCTCGCTGTTGAATATGGCATGACCACTGAAAGGGCAGCTGCTGACTCGGCCTGGTGCCTGACCAGATGGGCACGGCGAAATTGATCGTCTCAAAATCAAGATAATAACGCGGGTAATCTAATCGTTTAAGGATATGAGCCGCATTCGATTCTAATTCGGCGTGGCCATCGATGGTTACCCTGCGAACTTTCAGATGTGTTTCACTGCTCAGCATGTCGATCGGTATATCTCGAATATCGTAAATCGCATCATCGTGAAGCTTGCGTATGGCGACTGCAGCATTTGGCAGCCAGCTGACCGGGTAGTCGCCATCCTGCTTCTCGCAATAAGATTTAAATTCACAGTTGTAAGGGGTCTTGCAATGACCATCGACATGATGGACCGGTTCTTCTTCTGTTATGTTCTGTCTGATATGCGCCACTGCATCTGAGATAGTGTGGCGGTGGGCGATGACTCTTTCTGCGATGTCTTCACGGATGAACAAGCCATCGTAGTTACCGTCTCCCTGGTAGACGAAGTTTTTATTGAGGTACATCAGCTCGATACGATTGATTTTTATGCCGGCGTTGGTTAACACCATGTATTGTACAGTGACATCATCGATATAATTATCTTTAACCGAGCTTGCAGATTTAACTTCGATCAGGTTCCACATAGAATCATCACGTTGCAGGATATCGACAAAAACTTCTGTGTCCTGATAACGAAATCCAGCTTCGAAGATTGCGACAGTGTTTTCGTCCTTGAGATAGTTACTGGTTTCTGTAAATGGATCGACATTTTCCTGAAAACGATTAACCAGTACCCCGTCAGAAAATTCCTTACGTGCCTGCTCGCCGACAGCGATGCCAGATTCTGCTAACGGTGATTTTTTTGAGATAGCCAGCTCAGGATGGTTGAGCATGAGATACAGGCGTTTTTCGCACTGCAGAGCCGCGAGGATTCTGGTTTTGCTCAGAACCATGAGAATGATCTATTGGTTTTCATACGCTCTATGGCTCAGCCAGGCTATCAGGTAGAGAACAACTGCGCATAACATGACACCATTAAAACCGATCTCTATTGCAAGTAACACCGCCAGTATTGCGCTCAATACAGAGGCGCAACCGTTGATGCCCCAGGCCCATGGGATGAGATGCGGGCTGGTTTGTTGCAGCGTGGCCAGGCCGAGCGGGAATGGCATGCCCATAACGAAGGCAAGGGGTGCGGCGAGAATGAAAGCTGAAATAATTCGTGCTATTTCAGGTAATGCCATAATCGTGCCGCTGATTAGCGGTAACACTGCAATATATATTACGGTGATCAACCCGATCAGGCTAACTGCGCGGCGCAATAAAACGGGTATGATGGATTCTGTTTCAGTCCTCAATCGCCGCTCGGCATAAAGGCTGCCGAGGCCTGAAAAAATCAGGAAGGCACATAAGGCAACGGCAATGGCATATAGCGGCTGGCTGAGTATCAGGGTAAATTTCTGGATAAATGCAAGTTCAATAAAAAGAAATGCCAGTCCGATGGCCAGGTAGTAAATAATGATATTACGCCGCCTGCCTGAAGCTTTTGTAACTGCATTGTTTTTATCTGACTGCACAAACAGCAACGGCAGCAAGATCAAAACGAAGGCAGCAACGGACGCCTGTGCCAGGGTTACCAGCAAGGTCGGATAACCGACGCCTATCATCGATATACCTGCCTGTGCAGGCAGTGATAATAACTCTTTCAAGCTTGACCATCTGAAATAATTATTAAAATAAGGGATGTTGTCGGTACTTGCCTGTATGTCGTATTTGTATTGTCCGCTGAAACTGTTATCCGGGTCTTCTAATATCGATTGAGCGGCAAGATAAAAAACGGGTTCCTGTAAAAGCTGGAACCTGTTGGCTTCATGTGGCTGGATGCCAGGCAGCCAGGCAAGGTCAAAGCTGCGTGATAAACTAAATTCGCGCACCTTGTTTATCTCTTCTGGCGTCAATGATGTATTCTTCAATAACAGTGTTGCTGTGTTCCAGCTTCGAATCCATGCAATGTTGTTTTCAGGATGGTTAAGCCCGGCTTTTTTCATTGCACTCACTGCGGTTGCGAATAGTTTTAAATTTCCACGTGCCGGTGTACTGGTCCATAGCGTGATGCTTAGCAGGCCCTCAGGGGCGAGCAGCTTCAGGTAGGACTGCAAGGCTTCAACGGTATAGTCATAAGAGCTGGACAGTGCATGTACGCCTGCCGAGCCACCGGCTGAACCGCCAGATGGACCCATGATGACAAGATCATACTTGTTTTCTGCTGCGGCAAAGCCACGCGGTGAGATGGTGTGTATTCTCACTCTGTCTTTAAGGCTGGGCCAGTCGTAGTAATCAGCAAATACATCTGTGATCAACAGGCTGAGTTGTTTGTCCGGCTCTACGGCATCGATCCATGGTATTTCATGCAGACGTGCCTGCAGTATCTGCGCGCCGGTGGAGGAGGCAAGAATCAGTGCGTTCTGAGGTCCGCTGTGTACGTGATAAGGCAGCGCCGAACTCATGTAGTCATGATATTCCAGTGAACTTATATCGCTGACATGATCGATTGCAGTCATCTCGTCGCCGTCTCTAAACACAGCGAGCTGCTCTGGCGGTCCGGAAGGACTCTGTAAACTCATACCGGGGGCATGGCGAAAGGGCACCAGCGGACTCTGCACCACATCCGTCTGAGAAACCGGCGAGCTGTGTCGCAACAGTAAAGCGGTATCTTTGATCAACAGTGTTTGTGCCAGTCCCTTGTATTCTGATAGACGCAGGTCGAGCCATTGCTGTGGCAGCACGACAACAGCAAACATGCTCAGCACAATGGTAACAACTGTGATCTGTCTGTGCCTGATACTGAGATTAGAAAGCGCAAAAAGAGATGCGGCAATACCGCAGATAGCTAACACCCGTAACACGGTGTCTGGTGAAGAAATCTGCAACAGCACCATGACCAGCACCGCGCCTATACCAGCACCGATAAGATCAAAACCATACACCTGTGGAATATGTTGATGAAAACGCATGATGGTTAGCGCCAGTGCATTGGCAACAAAGAAAAAGGGCAGCGTCAGTAATAGATAGCTGAGCAACAGCCGTTGCCACTGTGAACTATCCCAGAGTATTTCCAGCGTATTAAAAGGTAACTGCTGTACAACGATGAAACAGCTAATCGATGAAAGTCCAAATAACACGATATTGGATATAAACACGCTGTCATAGTGGGCAAGCAAGCGACGCCGAAACACAGTAATGAAACTGCCGCTGGCGCCGTAACCAAGTAAAGCGATGCTGATCACCATAAAGGCGAAATGGTGCCAGTGAATAATCGAAAACAGTCTTATCAGCAGAACTTCGTATGCCAGGGCGGAAGCAGACAGGATAAAAACAGACAGCAGCGGTGGCGAGGGTGTCTGTTTGTCTGTCATCGAATTATTCAGCATGTTACTAAAATATTTTCAGCTGCATGTTAGTGACCGCCAGTAAACGGCACAAAACTAACCGGCAATATCTGTCGGGTCGTGATCGTGCCAGACATGTCTTTTTCGACAAGTGTCAGGTATTGCGTCTGGAAGCCTGTGCCCACGGGTATTACCATACGGCCGCCTTTTTTCAGTTGCTGAACCAGCGGCGGTGGAATATGACTGATGGCGGCAGTGACGATAATGCTGTCAAAGGGTGCGTGCTCTGACCAGCCGTCATAACCATCAGCAAAACGCGTTTCGATGTTGTCATAATCAAGCCGCGCCAGCAGTTGCGTCGTGGCTTTACCTAATTCTTCGATAATCTCGATGCTGTAAACCTGTGCTACCAGTTGCGAAAGCACGGCTGCCTGGTAACCAGAACCAGTACCAATTTCCAGCACACGCTGACCTGGCTGTGGTTGTAATAGATCAGTCATCAGAGCGACGATGTACGGCTGTGAGATGGTCTGGCCATAGCCGATGGGTAACGGCTGGTTCTCATAAGCCTTGAAGCGCATGAGCTCTGGTACAAACTCATGCCGGGGGACGGTATTCATGGCCTGCATTACCTGCATATCAAATGACTTTTTATCGATGTATTTAGAAGTCGTGAGCACACCATCTTCTATTTCGCTGAGCATCTGCTGACGCTGTCGTGCGTAATCATCAGCCATAACTAGACCACTAGATAAGAAAACCAGTAGTGCGATTACCCGGGTTTTTATATGTTTGATTGGCATATAGTTAGGATGACGGTATCGGCAAGTAAAATCAAGCTGAAATGCTGTGGGCGCGTGTATTTACAGCTAAAGCTGATGAAATTATTGTTCATAATGACAGTCATAGAACTATGTGGAGACCATTATTTCCTGAGATTATGAAGTTTACCCATCCTGCAATTTATTCTGCCTGGCTGCTCTTAATTGTGACGATGTCAGCGTGCAGCTCGCACATCCCCGCTGTCATCCAGCAGCCGATTGAAGGTGCGCCTGCTATAGGCGAGGTACGCGACAAAGCGGATGTTTATATCGCACAAAGAGTACGCTGGGGCGGGGTTATCCTGGATACCGAAAATAAACCGGATAACAGTTCGCTGACTATTGTTGCTTTTCCTTTAAATGACGATGGAGAGCCCCAGGTTTCAGACCATAGCAGCGGGCGGTTTATTGCGATAGTCGATGAATTTCTCGAGCCGCTGGTATTTAGCCGCGAGCGTGAAATTACCGTGATTGGCAAACTGCTAGAAACGCAGACACTTGATGTCGGTGAATTCGCCTACGATTACCCGATGATTGAGGTGGAACATTACTATATATGGCCAGTCAAAGAAGATCCGGTGTATGATGATTATCCGCCTTACTGGTGGTATGACCCATGGTATCCGTATCCTTATTATCATTACCCTCATCATCGCATCCGTTAATGCGATAAAGCAGTGCTATAGTGTTTTACAGATTTTATTTACTGGTTCTTTTTACTCTGCTGTCTGGCTGCGCCAGCACACCGAAGTTTGATACTTCGCAGGTCGACCGGTCGTTGACGCCTAAGAGCGTCATCGCCGAAGCTGAGGCCAGCCGCGGTAAGGTCGCACTCTGGGGTGGAACGATCCTGGATACCCGTAACCTGAAAGATACCACGCAGATCGAAGTTTTGGCTTATCCACTTAATAGCAGTAATCAGCCAATGCTGGAAAGCAAACCGCTGGGGCGTTTTATCATTAAACATACGGGTTACCTTGAGCCGACCAGTTATGCACAGGGCAGGGATTTAACCGTGTTAGGCAGTATCAGCGGTAAGCAAAGTGCTAAAGTAGGCGAGACCAGCTACGATTACCCCGTTATCAGTGACCGTCAGCTGCATCTGTGGCCGCTGGCCAGTGATCGTAGCCGGACTAATGTCCACTTTGGTATTGGTGTAGGTGTTGGTTTATAAATTTTCGTAAATACAGAACAGATACATGAAAAGGGCCAGAACCCTTTATCGATGATAAGTAGAGCTTAAGAATGAGATTAAAATGGCCCGACTTTAATGATAACGGAAACGTCCTTATCAATCTTGATCCAGATGCTTTTTGCCTGTCAGAAAGAGACATCGAAGTTGACGGTGCTGTCTTCACGCCAAAAGATGAACTTCATGTCACCTTGATCGGAACCAAACTCGGATCGATAATTCTGGAAAAAATAAAGCAGGATAAATCAATCGATGGCTTGCTCGGAAAGGCTTTTGAAGATATTGACTGGTCATTCGAACAGACTGGTCCTGTGCATATCCTGTCTCGTAATAAAGGTAAAATTTTTCAGAAGAGTATCATCATGCTAATCGAAATGCCTGGTGTAGCAGAATTTTATGAGCGCTTTATGTCACTTGGCTTGATTGACACTGAAATTCCCTTGCCACCACCGCATGTTACGATGTATACCCACAACATTCCTTTAGGCATCGGTGTGCCTGGCCAGAAAATGCTCAATATTTTATCCAGGAAAACCTTAACCGTTAATGAGTTAAACGAGTACTGTAATGATTAGGGCCAAAACTGGCAGGTGCTATTATTGATCCGTTTCATATAACTTTTAAGCAGACGTAATTGACTTTATCTCCTCACCAAAAGTAAAACTAATAAACATGCTTAAAGCTTCTTTCTTCAATCGTGACGCCTGCCTGGTAGCACAACAATTACTAGGAAAAATCATTCGTAGAAAACACCAGGGACACTGGTTAGCCGCACGTATTATAGAAACTGAAGCCTACTACATGGAAGAAAAAGGCAGCCATTCTTCGATCGGTTACACAGAAAAACGCAAAGCCATGTTTATGCCGGCAGGTACCATCTACATGTACTACGCCAGGGGTAAAGACTCATTAAACGTAAGTTGTAAAGGCAAAGGCAATGCCGTGTTAATAAAATCCGCCTACCCATTTTTCGATAAATTTTCCGACGCTAACGCGTTGCAGATTATGCAGCAATTGAACCCGACAATATCCGGTAGCACACGTTCGATAGATAAACTCTGCAAGGGACAAACGCTATTGTGCCATTCACTTAATCTAAAAGTTAATGAATGGGATCAGCAACAATTTGATGCGAAAAAATTTTATATTGATGACATAAAAAATCTGCCAGGCAAGATTATTCAAGCCACACGGCTTGGTATTCCTGCAGGCAGAGATGAGCATTTACAGTATCGTTTTATTGATTATGACTTTGCCCGGTTCTGTACCAGTAATCCTTTAACCAAACGTAACTGGGTTGAAAATAATCACTATAAAATATACGCATACCCTCGGTTGATAAAACAATAGGGGACGTTGGTCTCTGCTTAGCCTACTGATGCTAAAGGATGAGCGCCATGTTTACACCCGCGTTTATTTGTTGGGTTTTCTGAAATCTTCGCCTGGTTCAGTCCAGTCATCAGCCTTGGTATCCGTTACTCCGGTACCCAGATCATCTTTCTCTGCAATATCGAGGGCGCCTGACCAGTTTTCTGGCTCCTCACTCAACACAATACGGAGATCACGCCATTCATCAAGGCTGAGCTCTTCAATATCACCGTCAAAATGTTGTACTTCAACTGTGTTTTGTTCTTCGTTAATGGCTACAACGTAAAAACGCTGTCCTTTATCAAGATGGGCATACCATTGGTCAATTCGTGGATCTAGTTCATTTGGCATTGTCTTGTTCCTCATGTGGTTGTTAAGGTTCGACCTCGTCTGCAATCTAACCTTAGGATTACTATCTTCAAAACTTTTTTTCTTAGCCTCAATCATCATGGCTGTAGTGGCCGTGCCGTACACCGCTCAACAGAGTCTTAAAACCATCGCCGCTGATATGCACCAGATGTTCATGGTCGCCAGCTTCGAAATAAATATTGGCTAGAGTGGTTAGCGCTTCATCGAGAAAAGTCTCAATCTGGTACGCTGGGCCGAGAGGCGGCACAGCACCAGGCTCGCAGTCGGGAAACAGTTTGGCAAATTCGTCCTCTTCAACGAGTTCTAGCTCCCGGTCGAGTTCTTTGCGCACATGTTTCATCTCGACATAGTTGATGGCGGGAACCAGTAACATCGCATACCCGGTTTCGTCTTTAACGATTACCGCCTTTGCGATATGGTCCTCACTAACGTGGGTCGCTTCAGCAGTCTCATGACTAGAACCCGTGTGTGGATGAGACACCAGATCGTATTCAACTGATTTTTGTTCAAGAAAGTTTTTTACCGTTTCTGCGATTGCCATGAGTGTTCTCCAATCGTGAATGAAAATAAAACCTTTATTGATGGTATATCAGACCTTTAAACCATAAATTGACCTTCATCAATTAAACGTAAAAGGGGGTTTATAGTACCCCCCTATATATTCTTAACTTCTTTTAGGTCGAATAGAATCATTTCTACTTCGATGTTTCTCTGGACAGTTCATCCTGTGCCTGTTTTGCATTTGATCGTTGTGAATCTGCCGAATTTCCCTGATCTACCTGTGGTTGGGGAGTGCTGGAGCAGCCGACTATAGGTAGTGATAGAGACAGGGCGGTTAGTAATAATACGATATTAGTTTTGACGAAAGTTTTCATTAGATTCTCCTTTTATTTTTTCTGCTTTGGTTTAACAACTACAGGGCAGGGCACGATGATTGCCCCTGATTATTATGTTGGACGCAGGCTATGACTGCCTGGAATAATAACAGAATCGATTGACACTATGGGTTACACTAATTCAGATGTTTTAACAGGCGGTTTATTCACACCGCATTAGAAGATGCGAGGGTGACAATTAAACCATTTAGACATAATCGTATGTTGCAAAGCCTTGTGCTGTGGCTGGTTGCGCTGTGGGTCATCACTGCCATCAATCCGTTCTATCCTCGTGACTGGCTGATTGAAAATATGCTGGTTTTTATCTACGTTGCTCTGCTGGTTTTCACTTATCCCCGGTTTAAGTTTTCTAATTTTTCTTATGCGTTGTTTAGTCTGTTTCTTAGTCTCCATCTGATCGGCGCGCACTACACCTATTCAGAAACTCCTCTCGGGTTCTGGCTGCAGCCAATATTTGATTTCGAACGTAATCATTACGACCGCATAGTCCATTTCTGTTTCGGCCTGCTCATCGCTTACCCGATGCGTGAAATCTTGCTGCGGCAGGTAGAGGTAAAGCGGGCGTGGTCCTATTTTCTTGCGGTGGCGGTGATCATGGCTTTCAGTGCCTTTTATGAGGTGATGGAAGGTATCGTCGCGATGCTGGTTAGCCCTGAGCTTGGCAGCGCCTACCTGGGAACGCAGGGAGATGAATGGGATGCGCAGAAAGATTCATTCCTCGCTTTTATCGGTGCGATTGTTGCGATGCTGCTGACCTGGGTGTATGTAAGGAAAACTGGCCGCGAAAACTGAATTGATGGCAGCGGGCGAGGTTACATTCTTCTTACCGTAAAGCAGCAATAGTGGGCGGGCCCGTTACCTAACCATGCGCCTATGAGAGACGGGAAGTTTCAGGGCCCTTTATTAACGCTGCTGATCATCTCTTGCATCTTCAGATAATGACTTCCTTTCCAGTAGATTTTCTTACACGAATCGCATTGAAAAAATTCATTGTAGTATTTTTTTGTTTTGGGTAATAACTGCGTTTCTATTGCCTGCTTTTCCACTGGCTGTGTTTTACCATTGCAGTGCATACAACGTGTGAACGGTTTTAAATTATCGTACAAGTGAAAGCGTGACAATATTTCCAGCAACTGCTGTTGTGGTTGCCTGTTACGTACAAAGTAACCATGAGTGACCTGTTTACGCATTAACAGTAGGCGGTCGCAGGTGAGCAGTATACGATGTTCACCGGCTGATATCTCTGCAAGGGCTGGATCATCACAGTCATTTTTATAGAGCGTGTCAAAACCCAGCATACGCAGGTATGCGGCGAGCCTGCCCAGGTGAACATCAAGTACAAATCGGGGTTTATATAATGGTTGCGGCTGGCAATGCTGAAGTAGTGAGGGCATTATTACCATGCCTTCTGGCAGCGAATTAGATACCGGGTATACGCTTATGTGGTCGTCGGGCTGAACCTGGTAGTTAAAATCTACGGATTCGCCATTGACAATAATAAGGTCGATCTCTGTGTGCGGTATGCCGATTGATTCGATAAGGTCTTTGACAGATCTTGCTTTTTTTAGCTCGACGTTAAAATCTGTCTCGCATTGGTCCTGCGCCAAGAAATCATTAAGTTCTTCGTAAAAGCGTATAGTAATCTGTTGCGGCATGTGGATATGATAACGGATAATAAATTGAAATGGCCATACCGCTTTTTTATTAGCGATTATTTCTACTGCAATAGAATATTAGTTTTGATGACGGGTTTCATTAGATGCTCCTTTTATATTTTCTGCTTATGTTTGACAGCTATAGGAAATTACCCCATTTGACTCTTCTAGTCGTATATCGAACCACCTAACTCTAACTGGATAAGATACAGACGCATATCTAACTCTAACTGATGATAGTCGTTCAGCATGTGCAGGCATAGGCGGTAAAATGCTTTATTGTGTTCTCTTTCTTTCAGGTGCGCTAACTCATGCACGACGATCATATTCAAAAAATCTTCTGGCGTCTTTTTGAAAACGGCACTCACTCGTAGTTCATTTTTACTCTTTAGCTTGCCACCTTGCACACGGGTAACATAACTGTGCAGGCCAAGCGCATTATGTACGACATGCAGTTTTGTGTCGTATAAGATCTTACTCAACGGCTGCGACTTTTTCATGTGCTGATTTTTTAATGTCGTGACATAGTCGCGCAGATCACTATCGTTGGCTACATCATGTGGCCGTGGATATCGTTCCAGTAAATAGCTTGCAAGGCGATCAGTTTTTATAAGTGACTCTACTCTGGCGATAATGGTTGGCGGGTAGTTTGTCAGGTATTTATGTGCAGGCATAATAAGGTGGGTATAAAAGAGACCGGATTATCTGTGACATAGAAAAAATCAAGAGGTATCTCAGAAGGATATACCACTACTGTGGTTAACTGGTATTCCCTTCATTGCTTATTCATTTTATTTCAGTCAGCGGATCAGTATAAGGTACTGCCGTCGTTGCTGCGTTTTTGAAACAGGCGAGATAAGCCTGTCTAATATCTTTATCTTTTATATCGTCTGGTGAGTCAGGCATATCATAATATTCGAACCCTATGGAAACTGGTTTGTTATTGTATGTGCCTACGCATTGCTCGTAGAGCATGTCATCCATTGCGTCGAATTGTCTAAAACTATGTAAATTTTCTTCGTAGTAATGGAGGTTGATCAGCGTCTGGTACGGCGCTTTACGATGAACGGGTAAATACGAAGCTGAATAGTCGCGTATCAGTCGACCCTGATCGTCATAGATGTTAACAATAATGTCATGTAGATTGTCTGGGCTTTTGTTCTCCCACTGGATAATACTAACAATCTGATTATTGGTTTTGTTAATATGTTTTATTTCTTTGTAAAATTCCAGGTCATTGGTTATACCACCATAACCACCCAAAGATTCTTTTGATGTAACGGCCTGAGTCTTTATTAGATGGTCACTTAATTTAACCAGTGCATTGGCAAATTTATTGCCTTGTATTGCGCTTGGGTGTGGTTGTGTTTCTGCGAGGCAAGCCGTCGATGCACTTAAGCAAAACACTGCAATTAATGAAATGTTATATTTTTTAGTTACGTGATGTTTTATGTTCATAATCGTTTATTTTTCTGATGGAAAGCTTTCCACAAATAATAGCTGGCGATCGTTCGGTAAGGCCGCCAGTTTTCGGCAATAGCAATATATTCATCATAATGCGAGTCGGCTGGTATCGAATAATGATGCTGTATCGATTTTCGAATGATCAGGTCACCTATAGGAAAAACGTCCTCTCTACCTAAACCATTCATTATAAAGATGTCTGCACTCCATTGGCCGATGCCCGGATAGCTGATCAGATGGTTACGTATTGATTCATCATCCTGCGTTATCAGTTTTTTGAAGTTAAGTTTTTTAGTAACAACAGCTTCAGCAAGTGTTTTTATATAACGTATTTTATTACGTGACAGGCCACATTCTCTCAGTGGCTCTTCTTCTAGATTATATAGTTTCTCAGCATTAAAAACCCGCCCACCTTGTTTCTCTAGAACACGTTTTACGATTGTTTCTGCCGCTTTAACCGAAAGCTGTTGATTGATAATGGTGTGAACCAGGGTATGAAAATATGAGGGTGTGGTTTTTTTAAAAGATACTGGCTCAGTAGTGCTGATCATACGTCGCATGATCACATCTGATCGACAGAGGTGCAATTCTGCTAGTTTAAGTCTTGAATCTTCCATTATTACTTATCAAAGTTTACTGCGTAAGGTGTCAGCGAAACAATCACATAGTATTACTCATTGAGTAAGTGTAATAAAGGGTCAAAACCCTTTAAATGTGATAAAAGAAGCTGAATTAATTGCTGATGGCACCGTGCGCTGATCCTGGCATCGTTTCCTGGCTCGACTCTACCACCGACTCCATCCATATAGTCGTACCGATCCTTCCGTGGTATCGTACTAGCTACGTTCATGCAGGTAACTATGAATGAATATAAAAAGTTAAATTCGTGAGGGATAATAATGAATGAATTTTATATACAGCGCCATTTTAAATTATGGGAAGACAATAATAAGCTGATAAACAGGGTTGTTTTTTTAACGGTGGTACTTTCTCTAGCACTGGTCATTAAAGTATTGATACCGTTTGTTGATTTTTCTGAAGATAAAAAGCCGGTTATCCAAACTATTGAGTCCCTCAAAATAAAGCAAGAAGCTGCCAATAAAGAAATAGCGATTATCAATAAAACGACAAAGGTTCTTAAAAGTGTTGATGGTTTCATCTCCCAACAACCATGGCAACAAGAGAAAAAAGATCTTATAAACCGTTATAAAAGTATGCGTATCTCTCCACCACCGGAGGGTTATACGCGTGAACGTTATCAGCAGGAGGCTGATGGCACAATTAACAAAATTGCTGATCTGTTAACCGAAAACATTTTAAATCCTCTTCAGCATAGTATCGTCGGGACGGATGCTGTGCAAAATATACCTGAACGGCTGATTAGAGAAGTGGCGTCTCTAGATCAATTTATCGTCGATTGGAAAGGAGAAACCATCAATAAGGACTGGTACCGCACAATTCAGGGTAAAGACAGGACTATGCGCGAGTTGACCGAGAACTTGAACCAGCGACTCGATGACTTTTCGAGAGTTGTAAAGGCCGAACTTGCTGCCACCAAACAAGCTAAATCCACAGTCGACAAGGAATTGAAAATACTGAATGCGGAGATTGTAACGGAAGCTGATAAGTTGCAGGTACTCGATGACGAATTACAGAAAATATTGCCTAACTGGCTACGGGGACTCGTGAACATCGAACAGGTGATCCAGTTATTGCCAGTAGCTTTACTTGGCGTTGCCTTTTTTGTTCTTACTCTTGGTATCAGCTTAACCAGGCATTACAACATTTACGTCACCGGTAAAGAATTTCCACGGGATATTACTAACGACCCTGGGATGAGCACGACCTGGACTATTATTCATCGAGGTTTTTTCGGTTCTATACAAACGATAGCGGCCTATACGTTGTTTATAATTTTCACATGGTTATTGTTTGAAAGGTCAATGCTGTTGTTATTGGGGTGGTTGTCGATTGACCCTTCAAAAGCCTGGGTCGATAGCTATGTTTTCTGGGAGAGTTTTCTTTGGCTAAGCCGAGCAGGTTTTGTGCTGCTATTGACTTATAGTATTACAAGGTTAAGACACATCATCTCTGATGAAGATTAACCTATAAAAACTCTGGCTTTAAAGAAGGATTTGGGGCTATGAGTGTTGAAAGCACAACAATAGAGGAGGTTTTGTTAAAAAGGACATATAAATAAACTATAATTAATTAAATCATAGGGTTATTGTTTATACTTAAACAATATTAGAATATCTTCCTGACACGCCTGCAGTATGACACTGTACCGTTTGTCGAATTTGTTGAATAAATGACACTTTATACACTGAAACTGTCCATTTATGTAATTCCAGGACTACACTCCTTTAAATGTACATAATTGCTGCGATTCTGAATAGCTTCAGATATCAGGTGCAGTAATTCTCAAAATGTTAAATCACTAAATTTCTTTCTCCATCTTTCACCAGGTCATCTGTTATGGATCGCAAGGTTAGTACCGCATATTTAAAAATTGGCATGTACGTGTCAAGACTTGATCGCCCTTGGGTGCAAACACCCTTTTTGATTCAGGGTTTCTTTATTAAGGACGAGATTGAAATTTGCTCATTAGTTAAATATTGCGATTTTGTTTTCATTGATACCGATCTTGGTGTCAGAGCTAATAAGTACTGTGACATGGCGCAGACCATACACACAAAACAAACGCTTATTCCTGATTCACAGGTAGACGGTATTCTAGATACAGGCAAAAAAACCGTTGATTATGTTGATAAAAAAACAACGATTGAAGAGCTGCCTGAGGCAAAACTAGCATTAGAAAAAGCCTCGGAATGTGTGGCGCGCATCGTTGAACACGATCTACGCAAGGGCCAATTAAATGTCACCACTGTTAAGAATGCTGTAGAGCCCATACTGGACAGTATGATCAGAAATTCAGATGCATTCATGTGGTTATCAAAAATGCGTCAGCACGATTCAAACAGCTATGAACGTTCAGTGCAGAATTGCGCTCTGGGAATCGCGTTCGGTCGTCACATGGGGTTGAACAAGCGGGCACTTAATACTTTGGCCATTGGTTTGTTAATGATGGATATCGGTAAGACTCGATTATCTAAAGAGCTACTAGAGAAAAGTACACCATACACACCTGCAGAGACGGAAGTAGTGCGAAAGCATGTTGATTATTCTGTGGAGATACTAAGGAGCGCTAAAGATATAAATGAAAACATCATAAACATCGCATTGACTCATCATGAGAGATACGACGGTAGTGGTTATCCAAATGGCCTGATCGGTATACAGACACCTGCCTATGGAAGAATGGCTGCAATTATCGATTGTTATGATGCGATGATAACAACCAGGCCTTATAGACCGGCGATAGCAGAGCACAAGGCGCTGCAGAGTATATATAACTTAGGTGGCAAAGCTTTTCAACAGGAGTTAGTTGAGCAGTTTATGCAGTGTATGGGGGTCTATCCTACCGGATCGCTTGTCGAGCTATCATCTGGCGCAGTCGCAGCGATTTTATCGCAGAATGCACAACAGAAACTAAAACCTAGAGTCCTGCTGTTACTCGATGAAAACAAACAGCCATATAAAAAGCGTAGTGTTTTTGATCTTACCAAGCAGGATGAGATGCCAATTCATATCACAAAAAGTCTTGAGAATAATACCTATGGCGTGGATGTTAGACAGATAGGGTTATGATGTTGCAGCAACCATCTCAGCTTGAAAATGGAGACCGATTTATTTAGTGCCTCCAAAAAAACTGAGTCAGTGAGCAATTTTGTCGAAGTACGAGTGCTCTCAGACTCAGGTTTTATTATTCACTTCTAGCAAAACCCGCCACATCTTCTTCATCAAAATCAATCGCTCTCTGACTTAACGTAATCGGTGTTTCAATTCCTAATAAACCAGCCTTAAGTACGATTTCCATCGATTTAGCGTTATCCCACATTGCTGGTGATTTCTCTGCACGTACCACTATTACGGTTTCTGTGTTTGGCTGTAATTGTTTGGTATCAGCTTCAATCGACAATACCGCGTAGTTCTTTCCATTGTTATCTTTTACTTCAATCAGTGAAACATCACTCTTTTTAATACTTATATCTCTTTTTGTTTGTGGTGAATAGTTAAGCTGTAGATAAAATACCGTTTGTGTTCTCACACTGGTATTCTTTTGAACTTTCTTTTTATAGGTTTCGATGACTACTTTTTTGAGTTTTATATCCAGATCGGTAGTTCGAACCTGTTGTTTTGTAATTAAAGACGCGTTACCCATGGATTGCCAACTGCCGTCATCTTTCAGACGTACGCGGGTCCCATCTTTTGTATTGACGTAACGATCAGTTGATAGATATTTCCAGCTACCGTCATTATTGAGTATAACTTCGCGGCCATCGACGCTGACCACTTCCGCTTTAGCAGGTTCGGCATAACTGACCGGCGTGAATAATAAAGTCGTCAGTGTGAAGAGAGCAGGTGTGGTAATGAGTATTTTTACCGTCAGTAGTGATTTCATATTTTGAAAAAGGCTTAGTAGTGGTTGTAAATCCATGGTAAAGAAAAACTGTCAGTCTCGACAAATACTGGTCGATTGATTGTATAGTGTAAAAGAGAGCAGGATTCACGTATTCTCTGAAATCACTATTATATGGCATAATTTATATCAGATTATAAACATATAAAACACCAGGGTCAGAGCAATAGTTTTGAATGTTAAAGAACAATACTCTTTGACACATATTAACTATTACTAATAAACCATGATTGATAAAACAAATAAGATAGATGAAATAATGTAATGGGAATTTACAATGTCTATTTTTAAGCGTTGGTTCTTTTTACTTCCTGTATTGATCATTCTATTGGTACTGGGTATCTGGTCGGCGCGGACGCAGCTTGCCGAATTAGTTATTTCATCAGCAGTGTATGATGCTGGCCTTACTAACGTCACAACGAATATTCATCAGATTGATATTGATCAAAGCAAAATATCCCGCCTCTCATTTTCGTTATTAACTGAAACCGGGTCATTGCATATTGAGGCGTATGATATAAACATCAGTTACAGGCCTGAAAAACTAATAAACGGTCAGATTGATAATCTTGTTATCGGCAAGCTTGTGGTAGACGCTGAGAAAAGCATTAAAACACAAGAAGACTTTCCCGCTGTAAATAAAGTACTCAAACCTCTGAAAATAATTGCAGATCTAAGACGTGCTTTACGTGAATACATATTCTTTAACACCGTATTTGTTCAACATTTAACGCTAAGCGGCGAGCCTTTTAGTGTATTGAAGGGTAAAACTTTGCAGTTGAAAAGCACAGCTGAAAATAAGTCGCTATATACAGAGATCACTCTGCTGGATGTGTCTGCAACTGTGCAACCAAAGCAGTTACCCCAGTTGGTAATCAGCAGACTGACAGGAGATGCGCTGAACATAGAGTTAAGGCTTATAGAAACGGACAGCGAAAAAGTGAGCGTTACAGCCGATGACATAGCCGCGAAATTTGATCTGATTATTCGTGATGCAGCGTTAGCGGGTAGTTACCATATTAACCCGCAGAGATTTCAGGCATGGTCACAAGCTTTTATTAATATAAAAGGTATTAATCAAACAGAGGCCGTTTATGGAACATTAGCAGTTAATTTTTCATCGGCTTCGCAGATCATTTCAACACTGACCGTCGTCTCCGATAAAGTAAATTTCAACGCTGTTAATGCAGATAATGTTGTTATTAAATTAATACTCAAAACCACAACTATCAATCCTTCACAAGAATTACAATTACTCAACGGTTCTTATATTAAAGCGGCTAATTTCAAGTACGATAATGTCTCACTTGAAGACAGCCGAATTAACATGGTGGGTAAGCTGACCACCACCGGTGAGAACTGGTTATACAAAGGTGATCTCACTTCGGAAATAATTGCGGCCAGATACGATGCTCAGTCACTTAAAATAAAAGATATTGCTGCTCACATCAGCTGTGATTCAGCTAATCTGAACGTTAGCGGCACTTTCTCTCCAGAAAGCGTGCCTGGGAAATTTTCATTCGCACTTGATCATAACCTCGCAAAAAATCACGGCAAACTTTCTGTCAATCCGTTAAACCCGCTAGATCTCAATGCTGAGAATAACAAACTGAGTCAGCTTTTCACGCCGTGGCCTTATCCATTCGATCTGTTGAGTGGAAAGATAGAACTAAACGCAGAGGCTAAGTGGTCGCAAAAAAATACGTTCAGTTTAAAAACAGATATAAATATTAATGATGCCGGCGGCAATGTGGGCGAACTGGTATTTTCTGGTCTTAGTTTTGCACATGAAATTGAAATATTGCCGAAATTGCAGTCACTTCGCACCAGTAATATTAACCTCAGTTACGTTGATAGTGGTGTTATCGTCAGTAATATCAGCACCACTCTTGCCGTTAGGACGGCAAACATTGGTGTTATGCCACAGATCGTTATACGAGACCTGCGCGGTGAAATACTTGGCGGTAGTTTTTCCGCCAACGATTTACTCTATGACTTTAATAAAACAAAAAATAAATTCACAATTAAAGTGACGAATATAGACCTGGCTGAAATTGTTAAAACCCAGCAACTAGATGATATCACCGCAACAGGAAGGATCGATGGATTTATCCCGGTAGAAATAAATCAAGAGGGCATCTTCATCGAAGACGGTGCTTTTATTAACGATATCCGCAGTGGAACCATCCGTTACAACCCTGCAACCGGGGTTGATCAATTGAAACAGAATCCACTCACTGGCATGGCACTTGATGCCCTCAGGGATTTCCGTTACAGTTATTTATCGGCTGGTGTAAACTTCACCCCAGATGGCAAGCTCACTATCAATCTTCAGTTAAAAGGTACAAGCCCCGAACTCGACACTGATCGTCCGGTGCATTTAAATATAAATACTGAACAAAATCTGCTTTCACTGCTCAAAAGTTTACGTTATGCGCAAGGTATAAGTGAAAGCATCGATAAGAAAGTGCGTCATCAGTTTGAAAAACAAAAATAAGCTGAATCATTAATCAGCGAAAGTAACTCTAAAAATAATCAATAGGCCAGTTAAACATCATGCAAAGACAACTGCCAGCAATCATAATCATAGGGTTGACCATGGGTTTTTTTCTGACCAGTTGCGCGCCTACCGTTAAGGTAGAGGCACCCGATAAACCCATCACGATTAATCTCAACGTCAAGATCGAACATGAAATACACGTCAAAGTCGATAAAGAACTCGACAGTGTGTTCAGCGATAGCAGTGACCTTTTTTAACGGAGACGACAAGAAATGAAAAAAATTCTGATATTACTCACAACCTGTCTGCTGCTGATAGCGCAACCTGTATATTCCATTGATTTGCAAACAGCTAAGAATCAAGGACTGGTGGGTGAAACCCCCGGCGGTTACCTTGCTGCAGTCACCACAGCGTCATCTGAAACCTCTGCATTAATACAGAGTGTCAACGCCAAACGAAAGGATAAATACCAGGAGATTGCGACGCGCAACAGCACTTCACTACAGACGGTAGAACAGCTTGCCGGTAAAAAAGCCATAGAAAAATCCAAAGCCGGCAGTTATATCAAACAGGGCGGTTCGTGGCATAAAAAATAATTACCACGGTTACACAATAGGGTATGGACCGCGTTATAAATCACTGTAATCGGTCCTTACCCAACTATATCAAACAGTTACCTTCCTTTGCTCATTAAGCGTTCAAATCCAAACCGTAAATTGATTTAATTTCTGACTATTAATACGAGTTAATCGTGCCAATATCATTGATTTTCGTTGAGTATCTAGTACTCTTTAATGTGTCTGCTAATAACAATTTCTACGTATTTAGCGTTCAGATTATAATTGAGAATAAATAGACGCTGCTTAGCCTGCTGGTCACGCCAGGAAGTGGTTTGTGTCCACGAAGAGCTGTCAAACTAATGATAAAAAACCGTCCTTTTCTACTGTTATCTTTATCAGCATGTATGCTTTGGTCTACTGCTATATTCAGTAAAAATGACTCTGCTACTTATAATGTGGCAATCGCCAGTTATTCTGCACCAATTCAAGTATCAATGCTGACAGAGTCACAGAATGACCTACGCATAGAAAAGATTACACCCGCTAAAAAAATCGAAGAGCCTGTTCATCACACGGGTGAAAACGGTAGTCAATCTGTTAGCGATACAACATCAAGCACACCATCAGAGGCGACATCAGAGCAATATTTTTCCGATGAGGAGATAGCAGCCCAGAGGCAGCTTTTTTTACAGGCTGAAAACTCGCTCAAGAAACGTGATGACGCAAGCTACTTTCTGCTTGCCGATCAGTTAAAAGAATACCCGCTGTATCCATACCTGCAATATCAATGGTTAAAGAAGAATCTGCGGCATGAACGTCAGGTAAAACATTTTCTTGAGCAGTATGAGTCTTCACGTTATGCCAGACCATTGAAACATAAATGGTTATATCGCCTGGCAAAGAAAAAGCAGTGGCAAACCTTTTTAGAATTTTACAGTACGACCAGCGATACCAGCTTAAACTGTTATTACCGCCAGGCACAATTTAAAACAGGCGACACACAGGCTGCACTTAACGGTGCGGCAAAACTCTGGGCTGTCGGTAAGTCGCAACCAGACGCGTGTGATCCATTATTTGCACAGTTAAAAAAATCCAGCTTATTTAACCAGGATCTATTCTGGCAGCGTTTTGATGCCGCACTGCGAAACAACAAGACTAGCCTTGCTAAATATATAAAAAGACCAATGTCGCCGGCTGATCAAAAAATAGCTGAATTATGGCTGAATCTTCACCGTGATCCTGAACGCCACATACCTAAGTTGTTAAGTAGTGCCAAAACTGCACAATCAGCTCTAATGTACACCCACGCCATTAATCGCATAACCAACAAAGACATTTTTCTGGCTATAACTTTATGGGATAACAACAAACAACATTTTGCAATTAATAAAAAAACTGCCGACAAGATAGAAAAACGACTGGCCTTCAAACTGGCTCACAAGAACCAGTCGGGCGCCTACGAGCGGCTGGGTCAATTGAATGAATCTGACAGTAGCAGTAAAACAAAACGTATAAGAGTTGCCTTATATGAACAGAACTGGCCGCGTGTCATCACCGCAATAGAAGACCTGAGCAGTGCTGATCAAAAACTTGAGAAATGGCAGTACTGGCTAGCACGTGCCTACCAGGAAACAGGTAGACCCATACAGTCTGATGAACTGTTGAGCGAGCTTGCCAACAAACGTGACTTTTATGGTTATCTCGCCGCCGACCGATTAAACCGCCTGTATCAACTAGACGATAACCCGATAGCGGTAACTGAACAAGAAATAGCAGACATTAGACACCGTAAAGCATTTCGTGTTGCTTTCGAATTTTTGACTCTGGATAGAGTCAACGATGCCAAACTGCAATGGTGGCACGCACTACGACAGTTAGATAAAAGTGAATTTACGGCAGCAGCAAAACTGGCACAACAATGGCGATGGGATGAAATTGCAATATTTACCATCGCTAAAGTGAAACAGTGGGATGACATTGAAATGCGTTTCCCACTCAGTTATTCCGATAAGATTTATGAAAATGCGATAGAGCAAAATCTTAATCCTGTCATACTATTTGGTCTGGTTCGTCGCGAGAGCGCGTTTAATAAAGATGCGCATTCATCAGTCGGTGCACGCGGACTAATGCAGATAATGCCCAGAACAGGACGGCAGATAGCCAAAGATCTTAATGAACGCTGGCCGGGTAAAAGCGATCTATACAACCCGGTGAAAAACTTAAAGTACGGTTCATATTATTATCAAAAACTGCTGAATCAATTTGATGGGCATTATGCGCTTGCCCTGGCAGCCTATAATGCCGGTCCTAATAGAGTAAAAAAATGGCTGCCCGATGAGTCAATACCCGCAGACATATGGATCGAAACTATTCCGTACCGTGAAACCCGCAACTATGTAACCTCAGTGCTGGTATATGCGATGATCTATCAGCAGCGTATACGATCTAATGAATTGACCATGAAAGACTTAACACGCAATGTGCAGCCATTAGAGAAAAGCTCTGAAGAGCTAACTATGAATGACTTAACACCTGACGTGCAGCCATCGGTGATGACGCCTTAGTTTACTGTCTAAGATCAAAAGAGGACTGTGCACGTTTTAAATCAGAGTAAACCAAAACCACTATGTATCTACCACGGCAATTGCCTCGATGGTTTTGCTGCGGCCTGGGCGGTTCGCCATGCACTGGGCGAAAAGGTTGAATTCTACAAAGGCATCCATCATCAGTCGCCACCGGATGTCACTGGCCGTGATGTTTTTCTGGTCGATTTCTCGTATAAAAAGCAGGTACTGGAAACCATGCTGCAAACAGCCGCCAGTATTACTATTCTTGATCACCATATATCCGCCGAAGAAGATCTATCTGTCTTATTAAAATGCGGTGCAATAAAAGGCCTGTTTGATATGAACCAGTCTGGTGCCATGCTGGCATGGCACTGGTTTAATCCAAAGGAGCCACCGCCTGAACTGATCGCGCACATTCAAGACCGCGACTTGTGGTCGTTTAAGCTCGAGGGTAGCCGAGAGATTAATGCGGCACTTTCTTCTTACCCTTATGATTTTAGGGTGTGGGATAACCTCATGGCCAATAACAAAGACGAACTCACATTACTTAGACGAGATGGCGAGGCGATAGAACGTAAACTGCAAAAGGATATAAAACAATTAATTGCCTCTGGTGTAAGACGCATGATCATCGGTGGTTACGACGTACCGGTGCTCAACGCATCGTCTGCTTACGTATCAGATGCCGGTAATATCATGTCAACAGGTGAAGCCTTTGCTGCCTGTTACTGGGATCACCCAGATGGTCGCTCTTTCAGCCTGCGTTCACGTAATGATGGTGGCGAGAAGGGGATTAACGTGGCTGATGTGGCAAAAAAATATGGTGGTGGCGGACATAAAAATGCGGCGGGTTTTACTGTAGAACTCGGTTGGGAAGGTGAGCGAGTCTCAGTCATTCATAATGATACTGCCTGAACAGTAGAGGTTTCCGCAATACTTTCCTGATAACAAAATATTGATAATTAGATTCTTATTACTTAATCTCTACATACAGTAATAAATCGACACAGATACTGCCAATTATTTGATACAGACATCTAAGGGGTCTGTATAAACACCGTTACAGATACCGGATAAATTCATTGTTAAGCTATCGCCATTCATTTCACGCTGGAAACTTTGCTGATGTCATCAAACATGTTGTCATCGTCGAGATCCTTGAGTATCTAAGCAAAAAAGATAAAGCTTTTGAGTATATTGATAGCCATGCTGGCGCAGGGTTATTTAGCCTGCAATCTGATCATGCAGAAAAATTGCATGAATATACCAATGGCATTGGCAAACTGAATGCACAGGATTGGCCAGAGCTTGCACTCTATTTTGAGATTATTAATAGCTTCAATGAAACTGGTTCATTCGTTTACTATCCCGGTTCACCGCTGATCGCCAGACATTTTTTACGTAGCCAGGACAGAGCCTGGCTGTATGAATTACATCCGACCGATTTCGACTTACTAAAAAGCAATATCGGCAGTGATAGGCAGATACGGGTAAAACAAGAAGACGGTTATAAGGGTTTACTTTCGTTGTTGCCGCCGTTATCACGCAGGGGACTAGTGCTGATTGATCCACCTTATGAAGTTAAAACCGATTACCAGCAGGTTGTTAACACGGTTGTTCTGGCGCATAAAAAGTTTTCAACCGGTACCTATGCCATCTGGTACCCGGTCGTTGATCGGTCTCGGATAGATCAGTTAGAAAAAAATTTTATCGACAGCGGTATTAAAAATATTCAGCGTTTTGAATTAGCGATAGCGCCAGACTCGCATGCCAGCGGTATGACGTCTTCAGGCATGATTGTGATCAATCCACCATGGACGCTTATGAAGAAGATGAATCAGTTATTGCCAAAATTAGTTGCGAGACTTGCAGATGATAAGGACGCATATTTTAAATGTGATGTGCTTGTGGGTGAATGACTTATCACTGATAAGCTACCGCACGAGTCTTTCAGTAAAAACAATAAATCCCATAACAGGCAAAAAATAAAATGAGCAATATCGATCTTATTACCTTAAAACAACGCCTGCGTGAATTCGCCGACGCCCGTGACTGGAACCAATTTCATTCGCCCAAAAACCTCACGATGGCACTGAGTGTCGAAGTTGCTGAGATAGTCGAACATTTCCAGTGGTTAACCGAAGAGCAGAGCGATAATCTACCACAGAAAAAATTAGATGAGGTTGAAGCTGAGCTGGCCGACACTTTCATCTATTTAATCCGTCTGGCCGATAAACTAGATATCGATCTTATTGACGCCACGGTTAGAAAAATTGCCGTCAACGAGCAGAAATATCCGGTCGATAAAGCCAGGGGAAATGCCAGAAAATATACGGAACTGGATGAATGATGGAAAACGGCGATGCAGGGATTAACAATGCTCAGTTACAGATGTGGTTAACTAATAATCTCTGTGCGCTGTTTTATTGATTGCTCTGATTTAACAGCTGATCTATCGCCGGTTTTTCCGTATTTTAAAAGCCAATCTGCTATCCTCACTGACTAGATATTAACTAAAGGAGACGAACCATGGGTATTGATGAATTATTGGGTGTGATTTTTAACTTTTGGACAGGTCTGGCCATATTAATCATTATCCTGGTCAAATCCTCAATCAAGTTTGTACCACAAAATAGGGCCTATGTGGTCGAGCGTTTTGGTAAGTACAACAAAACCATGATCGCTGGTCTGAATATGCTTTTTCCTTTTATCGATAAAGTGGCTTATGACCAGTCATTAAAAGAACATGCTTTTGATGTGCCCAGTCAGGGGGCGATCACTAAAGATAATATCTCACTGGTAGTCGATGGTGTTCTGTATCTTAAATTACTTGATCCTTACAAGGCATCCTACGGTGTTGACCACTACGTGTATGCCGTCAGCCAGCTGGCGCAGACCACCATGCGTAGTGAGATCGGTAAGATTGATCTGGATAAAACCTTTGAAGAACGTGAAAGCCTGAATATCAATATCGTTAATGCGATCAACCTGGCATCAGAACCCTGGGGCGTGCAGGTGATGCGCTATGAGATTAAAGACATCGAACCACCGCGTACTATTTTAGATGCGATGGAACGCCAGATGAAAGCCGAACGTGAAAAACGAGCCACTATCCTGGAATCTGAAGGTAATCGCCAGTCGGCTATCAATGTCGCCGAAGGTGCCAAGCGGGCGCAGGTGTTAGCGGCCGAAGCAGATAAGGCCGAACAGATATTACGCGCTGAAGGTGAGGCGCAGGCGATCATCGCCGTTGCCGATGCACAGGCGAAAGCGCTTGATACCGTCGGACAGGTGGCCAATACGGTGGAAGGTCAAAAAGCGATCCAACTGGACCTTGCGGATAAAGCGATCGAAGCAAAACGCGTCATCGCCAAAGAATCAACCGTGGTGTTACTACCAGAGAGCAGCAGCAGTGCGGCCAATGTGGTGGCTGAAGCCATGACCATAATCAATACATTAAATAGCGATAAGGTTGCTGGTTAATAACCATCGTCTACTAACAGGAGATCGAGATGATTACTGATTATGTTGTCAGTCACCAGGCAGAGTTCTGGCTGGTATTTGGTTTTGCCATGCTGGCTATCGAAGTTGTTACCGGTTTTACCACCGGTGTATTTTTATTTGGTGGTCTGGGAGCACTGACAACCGGACTATTAATGAGTTTTGGTGTACTGCCAGAGACATGGATTGCGGGAGTTGCCTGCACCGGGATCAGTTCGGGCATTATTACTACACTGCTGTGGAAACCATTAAAAAATTTACAGAATCGTGGTCCTGCTGAAAAGGATAACAGCAGCGATATGATTGGCCATGAGTTTGTTGTTGATAATGATATTACGATGAATCAACCCGGCTCTACCAATTATTCAGGCATCAGCTGGAAAGTTGAGATTGACCGGGATGCCGGCATCGATACTATCGCAGCTGGACAACGGGTATCGGTTAGTTCGGTTGAAGTAGGTGTGTTTAAGGTTAAACTTTCGCAATAAAACCACACTGAGTTAAAGACGACAACATGTTATACCGAAAACTTGGCAATACTGAAATGGATGTAAGTGTCATCTGCCTTGGCAGCATGACCTGGGGTCAACAGAACTCCCGTGAGCAGGCATTTGAGCAGATGGATTATGCCCTTTCTCAAGACGTAAATTTCTTTGATACCGCAGAGCTTTATGCCATTCCGCCCCGGGCTGAGACATACGGTCGCACCGAGGCAATTATCGGCGAATGGCTGCAACTACGGAAAGCACGTGAACAGATTGTACTGGCCAGCAAGATTGCCGGACCCGGAGAAGACTGGATACCGCATATCCGTGAGGGTAAAACCCGTTTTGATCATATTGATATTCCCCTGGCACTGGATGCCAGCCTGAGACGTTTGCAGACGGATTACCTCGATCTGTATCAATTACACTGGCCGCAACGTGAAGCTAATTTTTTTGGTCAGCTTGGCTTCGAGGTACCCACAGATGAGCACATCACCCCCATTTTGGAAACCCTGGAAGCACTGGCTGAGCAGGTAAAAGCAGGGAAGATCCGCCATATTGGCCTGTCGAATGAAACCCCCTGGGGCGTGATGCAATTTCTGCATTATGCCGAGCAAGCTGGGTTACCGCGTATTGTAAGCGTGCAAAACCCTTATTGTTTGCTCAACCGTAGCTATGAAGTTGGACTGGCAGAGATTTCCTGGCGTGAGCAGGTAGGACTGCTGGCGTATTCGCCACTGGGTTTTGGTGTGCTCTCGGGTAAATACCTCGGTGGTGCACAGCCGGATGACGCTCGTTTGTCACTGTTCCCGGACTATACCCGATACAGTAGTCCCGCTGCGGTGGCTGCTACTGAAAAATATGCAGCACTAGCGCGAAATCATGGTCTTGACCCGGCGCAGATGGCACTGGCTTACGTCAACAACCGTGCGTTTTTGACCAGTACGATTATCGGTGCCACCTCGATGCAACAGTTACGCAGTAATGTTGCCAGTATCGATTTGCATTTGTCGGATGAGGTGTTGACCGCCATCGAAGAAATTCATAATGCACACGCTAACCCGAGTCCTTAGTTTAACCGCGTTATAAAACCGTAAATAGCGAACAGTCTGACTTTGATCTGTAACATACAGAAAGGAATACCTCATGAACACTCGAATAATCATTAACGGTAACGAAGTAAATAATCCACTTACAAAGATTTTATTGATTCTTGGTACGATTATTATTGCGACACTGGTTACGGCGGTCGTTATATTTATTCTGCTGCCTATAATTGGTGTTGCGGTAACATTGTCAATTGGGTTTATTGTGATTTTTTTCATAGCGACTATCGCGAGTGTTGCTGCCCTGGTGCTGGTCACCATAATTTCTAGCTGGTTATTTGGTTCGACGGAATTTAGAATCGTAAGGATTCATAGGAAATAAGAATTAAACAGAGTAAATCTGGCCGCACCCATTGTCCAAAACCACTTTCATCAAAACAATTTCACCGAAGAGAAGGTAATGCTGTATTCAATCCGATTATTTTTAATAGTGGCAGTCTGTATTGTATTTATCACCGCCTGTGTTACAACCCCGACTGACTTTGAAGAACCTTCAGTGTCGGTTACTTCGTTCAAGCCAAAAATCTCAACAAATATTTCGCCTCAATTTGAGATTGTTTTACATGTGACCAACCCAAATCGTGAACCACTGCAACTGGAAGGTATGTCTTACACCATTCAATTAGAAGGTATTAAGGTTATGTCGGGGGTTGCCAATGATCTACCGACGATTGAGGCTTATGGTGAAGCGGATGTAAAACTCAATGCTACCGCTGATTTACTTGGCGGTTTTCAGTTATTGGCTGGCCTTATGACTGAAAATAAAGAACATATCGACTATGAATTTAATGCCAAACTGGATGTCGGTGTATTTATGCCACGCATCGAGGTTAGTAAAAAAGGCACTTTTTATGAGAAGAAGAACGATGCAATTAAATTTTAACGGGACTAAAGACGTTAACCTCTTTACTCGCAACGCTATATCGACAGGGTCACGATGAATACAATTTCGATACCCGGTTTTAGTGAACCATTTAGCTCGATAAGCCATTTACTGGGTGCGCTGGTTTTTGTTGTTTATGGCGTAAAATTGATATACATGGCTCGTAGCCATCTTGGCTGGGCTATCTCAGTCGGCGTGTTTGTGCTCTCGGGCGTTTTTTTATTGTCCATGAGCGGCGTGTTCCATCTATTAGATATTCAGGGTGTTAACCGCGATGTTTTACAACGCCTGGATCATGCTGGTATCTTTGCGTTGATCGCTGGTACTTTTACACCTGTACATACCATTTTATTTACCGGCTTCTGGCGCTGGGGCTTTTTAATTGGTATCTGGTCGTTGGCTATTGCCGGCATTATCCTGAAATCAATATACTTTAATGAACTGGCTGAATGGGTAGGGCTGGTAGCTTACCTGGGGCTAGGTTGGTGTGGTATTTTATCGGCTTATCTAACGCATCGACTTCACGGTTTTTCCATCATCAAACCTCTGCTCTATGGTGCTCTGGCCTATACTGCCGGTGCCAGCCTGGAATTTCTGCGACTACCAGTCGTCATCTCTGGCATTATTGGCCCACACGAGTTATTTCACATTGCAGTATTAGCGGGGCTTGCATGGCACTGGATATTTATCAGAAATCTGCTGTTGATGGATCAGCGAGATGAAGAGAAATAACAGCAATTCATTTAGCCTCATAACCGACTTAAACCTGCGCTCATTTTTTCAGTATGACCTGCGTATTTTCCCAGGCTATTTTTTTTCTAACCTCTTCGGGCAGATCGTTTAACCAGGTCCAATGGTAGTTGTATAATTTTTCATAATGCTGCCAGCCTTCGTCGTCTGTATCCCAGGTCGACCCTCGAGTTACTTTCCAAACTGGATCGGTACCGGTAATAAAACGCTCCGGATAACGTAACACCAGTTGTTTCCATTGCGGGAGCAGGGTGTAGTCCTCTTTACTTATACCGTCATATCGCCATGGATCGCGCGCGGCAAAATCTATCCAGGCATTATCACAGCGGCTCAGAATTTTTTCTATATGACTTGGCCTGAGATTGCCGCCGGCATGGGCAAAGATCATCTTGATATTTGGATTAGCTAAACATAACCTTTGAAAGCGCTGTTCGTTAGATGAGTCTATGTGAATAAGCATTGGTACCTTGTATTTTTCTGCCAGTGCGAGCAGTTGAAGAAATATCTTATTGTCGGTCTCTGGTTTAAATCCGCTCATAAAGTGGACTTCACCGATGCCAAAATATTGGCCACTGCTCAAACCTGACTCTGCACGCTTGATGACTTCTTCGTCCATATACCAGTCGCGTTTTCCTAACGGGTGGATATAAGGACTAAAAAAAGGAATTATCCAGTCACCGCCATTTTCTCTTAACTCTAACGCCAGCTCAGATGGTGTACCGGCGACGATGGTCAGACCAACATTATGTTGTTTGAGTATATCGACCACCTCTTGCACAGAGGTTTCTTCACGATGGTCCCAGTTAAAATGGATATGGCTATCGGCAAATTTCTCCGATGCAATTACATTGCTTATCTGTAAAACAGTGAAAATTAGTGTCAGATAGTTAGTTTTGGAGGCGTATTTCATAATTTGTTTGTGTCAAAATGATAAGGCTGCAAAAACCTGGTACGTGTTGCTACTATTCTAGTTATTTATAATACTACAGGCAAAAGTGACTAAAACCAGAGGTTAATCAATGAAAATAGCTAGCGAACAGATCGATGTTAACTGCCCTGAATCCGACATATACAATCGTCTGTTATCACTGGACAACAAGCATATCCTGGAATTAGGCTGCGGCAGTGCAGAGATAACCCGTAATATTGCAACCGCTGGTGCCAATCGTAAGATTACCGCCTTAGAAGTTGATGACATCGCACATGAGAAAAACGTGCAGATAACGGATTTACCCAATGTCACGTTTGCACTTTCTGGCGCTCAGAACATACCATTACAAGATGAAACCGCCGATGTGGTATTTATGTTCAAATCTCTGCACCATGTACCACTTGAGCTCATGGATGCATCGATGCATGAAATTCGGCGGGTATTGAAGCCTGGGGGTCTGGTCTATATTTCAGAGCCCATATTTGCCGGTGAATTTAACGAGGTTCTACGCCTGTTTCATGACGAGAAAAAAGTACGTGAAGCTGCATTCGACACGATAATAAAAGCGGTGGATGATAATTTATTCAGTCTGGTTGAAGAAACGTTTTTTAATTCACCGATGCAGTTTGAAAATTTTTCTGCGTTCGAAAACAAGATAATCAAAGCCACGCACTCTGACCACAAGCTCGATGATAATTTATACCAGCAGGTCAAGCAACGGTTTGAACAACACCTTGGTGATGACGGTGCGCACTTCATGATGCCGATACGTGTTGATCTGTTACAAAAATAACGTGGAGATGACGAATGACAGCAATACAATTCTTACGACACAGCATAATTACAGCTTGTTTTCTACTCACAGTAGAATCTGCATTTGCCGCTAATGTAAAAATTACCCCACTGGGCAGCCATGATGGTGAATTCTGTAAGTTTGATCGTGCGATGCTCCTACAGGACCCTGATGGCACCCGAATTCTATATGATGCCGGCAGAACGGTCGCAGGTGCTAACGATGTCCGTCTGGGAAAGGTCGATGTTATTCTGGTAAGCCATATGCACGGTGATCATGTGGGTGACCGTCATCTTAAAACGGTTAATGCGGGTAGTTGTGATAAACCGGATATAGTCGTTTCGGCTTTACCAAACACTAACAGCGTTAATATTGCGTTGGCTAAAAAAGCACGCATCATTACCGGCAGTGAGATGCCGAAATTTTTCGCTAACAAACTTGAGACTCTGGGAGGTGATGCCAGTAAATCACAACTGGTGCGTTTTGGTGGCTCCACCCGTATTAATGGCGTGACCATTGCTTCGGTACCGGCCGTGCATTCAAATGGTATTGCCGGCGCGATGATCGGTGGCGAGCTAGGTCACATGCTCGATACCGCTGGATTGACAGCTTACGCCGGCCCGCCAACAGGTTACATACTCACTTTTTCTAATGGCCTGGTGGTTTACCTGTCTGGTGATACCGGTATTACTGCCGAACAAGATACGGTAGTGCGTGGACACTACGATGCGAAACTGGCTGTCATCAATATCGGTAATACTTTCACCACAGGGCCGAAGGAAGCCGCGTATGTTATCAACGAACTGATCAAACCTGCGTCTGTAATTCCTTCGCACGCAAACCAGGCTTCAACTAAAAATGGCAAGCTGATAGCTGAGACCAATGCTGACATATTTAGCAAAGCATCGCAGGTGCCTGTACATCTGCCACTAAGTGGACACACCATGGAATTTGATAAGGCTGGTAACTGCATCACTGGTTGTTGATTGCTAGCAGTAAACGATAAAAGATAGCGTTCATTCCTGGAGTACTTCATCAAAATAGTTCAAATAATCCGCAACTGGTTAGACCGCCGCATTATAAAACGCTCTGCTATCACACAGGCACAATGGGACAGCGCATTTGCGCTACTACCGTTGCTGGCTGGGTATAGTGAAGATGAGAAACAATCACTGCGTGAGCTGGCTATTCTGTTTTTGCATCATAAGATATTTGAAGGTGCGAATGGCTTTGTTGTTACCCAGGCGATGACGTTGATTATTGCTTTACAGGCCAGCATTCCGATATTAAAACTTGGACTAGAAGGTTATCAAGGCTGGGTTTCGGTGATCGTCTATCCGGCCGGCTTTGCACCCAAACGTGTTATCGTGGATGAATTTGGTGTGCAACATAGTGTGCAATCAAATTTGTCGGGGGAGGCCTGGCAACGAGGACCTGTGGTATTAGCCTGGAATGATACTGAACATGCCGGCATTATCGATGGCCATAATTTAGTGATCCATGAATTTGCCCACAAACTCGATATGCAAACGGGCGATGCCAATGGTTTCCCACCGTTACACACCGGCATGAGCTCATCAGCGTGGTTTGAGGCTTTTAGTAAAGGCTTTAAAGATTTTGAACATAGATGCAGCCGAGGCAAACACATTGGCATTAATTGTTATGCCGCAGCTTCACCGGCAGAATATTTTGCAGTGTTGAGTGAAGTGTTCTTTGAGCGGCCTGATATCATCTTGCAGCATTACCCAAAGGTTTATCAGCAATTACGACAATATTATCGGCAAGACCCGCTAACTCGACTGAGTAAAAGAAATTTACATGCAAGAAATATTTAAGTAACCGGGGCTGACCATAGCTAAAAAATCATGAAACAATCAAAAGTCAGCATTGGTTTAACCAATCCAAAAAGCCCGGAAAATGTAAGTTCTGTAATGCGCTCTGCTGGAAATTTTCGCGTCGATAGTGTTTTTTATACCGGTACACGTTATCCACGGGCAGTAAAACTTAAAACCTGTACTGTCGATATGAGCCGTAAGGTGAGTCAAGATATTCCTCTCTCTGCAGTAACAGACCTTATAACTGATGCCCCTGAGAAATTGGACATCGTGTGTGTTGAATTTGCCGAGAACGCTATTGCCTTGCCTGAGTATCAACACCCACAAAATGCTTTTTATATCTTCGGCCCCGAAGACGGTACGATCAGTCAGCACGTTATCGACAGGGCAGATGCGGTTATTTATATACCTACCGTCGGTTGTATGAACCTGGCCGCAGCGGTGAATGTTGTGCTTTATGATCGATTAGCTAAATCTTTTCAGAATTTTCAAGACGCTTCTGACAACAATAAACTGATTCGTAAAAGCCGAGATAGTAATAATAGTTTAAAGGTTCTTTAGTAGAGGAGCTTCAGGTTATTTTCGTTTACCTTTAACATTGCGTGCGTTAATGGTTTCGACCACGTCTGCTGCGTGTTCTGTAGCAGTTTTAAGTGAACCGGTTATTTTTCCTTCCATTATCGAATTGGTTAAATTGCCTTTTTGTATAACATAGCGAAACCAGTTATCACCCAGCATACCTACTGGAGCGGTGGTTTTTTCAACCGTTACTATCTGGTATATATTTTCATTTGAGATATCGTGCATGATTTAATTGCCTCTTTATTTATCTTCGTCGTGCGCTACGACGGGTTTATTTGTTGTATGCGCGGGTGTTTATCTGCAACAGCCTTTCTGTGACGGACTAATGTGACTGGTCTAATAGATAGTCATTTATTCCAGCAAGGCGCTGTATTCCTTGCCGGTTTTTGCGGATGGCTGCTAGACTACGAACCACGTCAAGGTTTCGTCTTTAAAGAAAGAGTACCACGCAGAGAAGAAGGTGTAGAACAATATACACCTACATTCGACCATCCACTACACCTTATTTCAAATTTAACGAATTTTGCTGATGTGGCGACTGACGGAGTCGCTGAATCTGACGCGGTTTTTTTCGATGAGAACCAGTGGTATGTGGGGCCATTTGCCTATCCGGATCGATCAAAAACGATTTACTCATGCAATCAGCGTTATCTTAATGATCAGTGGTCTGATGTTATTGTATGAAGCCATGCAATGAATAAATGAGTAAACTTGGTGACTGATGGATCTTGATGCTGCATCTATGCTAATTATGAGTCAATCTGATAATCTCACGTATAATTTCCTGCTAACAAATAATCGAACCAAAATATTTAGGGGTGTAACATGAAAAAAATCGTTTACGGTATAGTGCTGGTTATCCTTTTCGCTATTGCTGGTGGTACTTATTATGTATTCACCAACCTTAACTCTCTGGTAGAAGCGGCTATAGAAAAATACGGCAGCGAAGCCACACAGACTTCGGTGCTAGTTGATGGTGTAAATATTGATCTCACCAGTGGCGCTGGTGCTATCAGTGGCCTGACTGTTGCCAACCCTGAAGGTTTTACAATGCCGTATGCGTTTTCACTCGGAGAAATACGTACTGGTATCGACCTGCAATCCTTACAGGAAGAACCGTATATCATTGATGAGATCGCCGTACTTGCCCCACAGGTGTTCGTAGAGATTAATGAAGCCAATAAGACCAACTTAAATGAGTTGAAGAAAAACCTCACAGCAGGATCGGCAGCCACAACTCAGGATAAAAAATCTCAGCCAGCTGCAAAGGGCAGTACAGATGAACCACGTTTGATTATCCGCCGTGTTATTTTTGCCGATGGCACCATTCAGGCCAGAGTTGCGGCACTGAAAGATAAAGAATATACACTCAAATTACCGGGCATGGACATGAGCAACCTTGGCGGTAACAAAGGGGCTACCGCGACTGAACTTGCCAGCGAGATATTAAAACGTTTAACCGACCGAGCCAGCGAAATCATTAAAAAAGATATTATCGATGCAGAGCTGAATAAACTTAAAGATAAAGCGCAGGTGATGGTCGACGAAGAAAAAGCCAAACTTAAAGCACAGGCTGATGCTAAACAGGAAGAAGAAAAACAAAAAGCAAAAGACAAGTTAAAAAACATGTTCAGTCAGTAATCGTTGATGTCAAATGTGTAAATTATTAAGCGAGTGGTCACCCTCAGAACCAGCGATTGCGTTGATTAAGTTAAATGGTATAAACGACGAACAGATAGCAAAGTCTCTTACTTATTTAAAAAACCAACAAGAGTTATCGAATATTGACGATGTTGAGGGTTATGATAACTGGAATGCATTTTTTATCATGTTTTGTGTGAAAGCAGTGAAAGGCACATGAGCGCTACCGATCTTAATGCAGAGACAACGATTGTGCTGGATTTTGAAACCTCCGGTTTATCGCCAGACCAGGGTGAAAGGGCGATCGAGATAGGTGCGGTTAAATTAGTTGACGGTGAAGTTGTCGATACTTTTCAGCAACTGATGTATCCAGGTAAGCGGATAAATTCTTTTATTGAAGACTACACCGGCATTAGCAATAACATGCTTAAAAATGCACCGCCCTGTGAAGAAGTGATGCGCGAGTTTTCTGACTTCATCGATGGCTTTAATCTGGTCGCACATAACGCTTCTTTTGATAGTCGCTTTCTTGATGCAGAACTACGCCGTATACAACGCAATCAGCAGGGTGAATTCGCCTGTTCGATGCTGATAGCTAGACGGGTCTACCCTGATGCGCCCAATCACAAACTAGGCACTTTGGTACGCTATAAACGTTTACCAAATGATGGAACATTTCATAGAGCGCTAGCGGATTCACAAATGACAGCGCATTTATGGCTAGCAATGATCAACGAGATTAAAACCAGTTTTTCTTTTAGGCATGTTCCATTTAATGTCATGCAGCAGTTATCCCGTACAACAAAATCATCGGTTTCTCATTTTCTCCATCGGGAGGCTAAAAATCAGCGCTAAGGACAAATTTATTGGGTAGTCGATACATTTTTTCCTTTTTCTAATTGTTTATTAACGAACCTTGATATAGAATGCCCGCCGCTCAACGGGTGCTTAGCTCAGCTGGTAGAGCGTCGCCCTTACAAGGCGAATGTCGGGGGTTCGACTCCCTCAGCACCCACCATTTATAAATCATTCTACGGACCGGTAGTTCAGCTGGTTAGAATGCCGGCCTGTCACGCCGGAGGTCGCGGGTTCGAATCCCGTCCGGTCCGCCAT
>CAJXZZ010000021.1 GCA_913065105.1 uncultured Gammaproteobacteria bacterium
AATCTTTCTTTGTTTCAACAAGCGGTAGACGATTTAATTGTAGAAACCATCAATGGTGAGCAACAAGTGACGGGTGTTGTTACTCAGATGGGGCTTAAGTTCAAAGCAAAAGCCGTCGTGTTAACGGCGGGTACATTTCTTGGTGGGTTAATCCACATCGGCGAAAAGAATTTTTCTGGTGGTCGCGCGGGCGATCCGCCATCTATCGCTTTAGCGAATCGATTACGTGATTTGCCGTTTCGTGTTGAGCGTTTAAAAACAGGCACGCCACCACGTATTGATAGCCGTACCATTGATTACACAGATTTAGCCGAGCAACCTGGCGATACACCATTGCCGGTTTTTTCGTACACAGGCAATGTTAGTGAACATCCCGAGCAGGTTAGTTGCCATATAACGCACACCAACGAAAAAACGCACGATATTATTCGTCAGGGGCTGCACCGTTCACCTATGTATAGTGGTGTTATCGAAGGCATTGGGCCACGCTATTGTCCGTCGATAGAGGATAAAGTAGTGCGTTTTGCTGATAAAACGTCACACCAGATCTTTATTGAGCCGGAAGGTTTAACCACGACGGAAGTGTATCCAAATGGTATATCAACTAGCCTGCCGTTTGATATGCAGTTTGAATTCGTGCGCTCGATGAAAGGGTTTGAAAACGCGCACATCACACGTCCGGGTTACGCCATTGAATACGATTTTTTTGATCCGCGTGATTTAAAGACGTCGTTTGAAACTAAATTTATTAACGGTTTATTTTTTGCTGGCCAGATTAACGGCACCACAGGTTACGAGGAGGCGGGCGCTCAAGGTTTACTGGCAGCGATCAATGCCGCGCGCCTGGTGCAGGAAAAAGAAGCGTGGACACCTGGTCGCGACCAGGCGTATATCGGTGTTTTGGCTGATGACCTGGTCACGCTTGGTACACAAGAACCGTATCGTATGTTTACTTCGCGTGCAGAATACCGCCTGATATTACGTGAAGATAATGCGGATTTGCGCTTAACCGAAACTGCGCGTGATCTGGGGTTGTTAAGCGACGAACATTGGCGAGCCTTCTCAGAAAAACGCGAAGCCATCGAAAAAGAACAGCAACGCCTGTCCGAGATGAATGTACAACCAGATTCAATAATGAGCAAAGCCTTTGCAGAAAAACTTGCGGTTGATGGAAAAGTGAAACCGTTAACGCGCAATTATAAAGCGGCCGATCTATTGCGCCGTCCAGAAATTGATTATGCAGGGTTAGCCGAAATCATCGGTGAAGGTGAGCGCGTTACACCAAGTGTGGCCGAGCAGGTAGAAATACAGGCTAAATATTCGGGCTATCTAGATCGTCAGCAGGATGAAATAGATAAAGCCAAACGTCACCAAACAACCGCTATTCCAAACGTGATTGATTATGCCCTGGTCCGCGGTTTATCTGCAGAGGCGCTGCAGAAACTTGCCGACCATCGGCCTGAAACGATAGGTCAGGCCGGGCGCATACCGGGTATTACACCTGCGGCAATTTCATTATTGATGGTTCATCTGAAAAAAACCAAAGCTTTAGCATAGAGTGAAAGAGCCATTACGCCAACAGCTTGAATTTGGCCTCAGCCAGATGGGGCTGCACTTTTCTGTGCCGGTGCAACAAAAACTGGTCCACTATATACAGCTGATTGCGCGCTGGAACAAAGCATTTAACCTCACCGCAATACGTGACGTTGAGGAGATGGTGAGTAAGCACCTGCTCGATAGCCTTGCGGTGCAGCCTTATGTCGAAGGTAATAATGTCCTGGATGTAGGTAGCGGCGCTGGTTTGCCGGGCATTCCCTTTGCCATAACTTCGCCGGAAAAACATTTTGTGCTTTTAGACTGCAATGGGAAAAAAACGCGGTTTTTAACGCAGGCGAAAATAGATTTAAAACTGGATAATGTGGAAGTGATCCATCAACGCGTAGAAGATTATCAACCAATAGTTGATGGACATAGGATATACTTCGATGTGATTACAGCGCGTGCTTATGCGACTACTGATGACATCTTAAGCAGCACAGAGCATTTGCAGGATGCCAACACTCGCATATTGGTGATGCAGGGCAAGCTGGACGAACAGATACAGAGTCATCAGTATCAGCTCATAGAATCACATACACTCGATGTTTATGGTCTGGATGCTGAGCGGCATCTACTGGAAATAAAAAAGTTATAACTTTCATAAAGCACACTTACTATACTTATACATGTCAAAAGTACTCGCATTAGCAAATCAGAAAGGTGGCGTCGGTAAAACGACTACCAGCGTTAATCTTGCGGCATCACTCGCTGCAACAAAACGTAAAGTTTTGTTGATTGACCTGGATCCACAGGGCAATGCCACCATGGGCGTTGGTGTGGACAAAAACGCATTGGATCTGACCTTTTGTGATTGCCTGCTTGATGGTGTGGATGCGCATGAAGTAGTGCGTCATATTGAAAATGTCGGCATCGACCTGCTGCCTTCTAATGCTGATATGACGGCAGCTGAAGTGAATCTAATGCGCGCAGACAATGCCGAGCAGCGACTAAAAAATAGCATTGCATCGATCGTAGATGAATATGACTATGTGTTAATTGATTGTCCGCCAGCATTAAATATGCTGACACTTAATGCGTTAGTGGCATCTGATGGTGTCATTATTCCTATGCAGTGTGAGTATTATGCGCTGGAAGGATTAACAGCGCTGATGGATACAATCAATCAGGTTCGCTCATCAGTGAACCCCGATCTGAAAATTGAAGGTTTGCTTCGTACCATGTTTGACCCGCGTAATACCCTGGCAAACGATGTATCGGCGCAATTAATTGAGCATTTTGGTGATCGTGTTTACCGCACCATAGTGCCGCGTAATGTCCGACTGGCTGAAGCGCCCAGTTATGGTCTGCCCGCACTGTTATATGAAAAAACGTCCCGTGGGGCACTAGCCTATTTAGCCCTGGCAGGTGAAATGTTGCGACGTGAAACGCGTAGAAGTGCTGCAGCGGCGACGGTTTAATAGATTAAAAGGTTTATAGAATGGCTGTAAAGAAAAAAGGCTTGGGCCGTGGATTAACGGCATTGCTGGGAAACAGTGATGTCGAGGCTATGATTGAGCCACAAAATGATAATGAATTGCGCAATATTGATGTTGATTTAATCGAGCGCGGCCCCTGGCAGCCGCGTGAATACTTTGATGAAGAGGCGCTGCAGGAATTAGCGAACTCGATTGCAAAACAGGGCGTGGTTCAACCTATTGTGGTTCGGCAAAAAGCCAATAACAGATTTGAGATTGTTGCTGGTGAACGGCGTTGGCGTGCAGCACAGAAAGCCGGTTTGTCGAAAGTGCCGGCAGTGGTAAAAATCTTTGATGACCAGACCGCAGCGGCAGTGTCATTAATTGAAAATATTCAGCGTGAGAATCTAAACCCGCTGGAAGAGTCCACAGCGCTAAAACGATTAGTTGATGAATTTCAGATGACGCACCAGCAGGTTGCTGACACGGTGGCGCGTTCGCGAGCAACGGTGAGTAATTTATTACGCTTGCAGGACCTGAACCCAGACGTTAAAGCATTGCTTGCAATGCGCGACATAGAAATGGGCCACGCGCGTGCCTTGTTAGCCATTGATGGTCTGGAACAAAGCAGTGTTGCAAAAGATGTCGCCCGAAAAGGCTTGTCGGTACGTGAAACCGAGGCTTTGATTCGAAAGTTATCTAACCCTACGAAAAAAACCACTAGCACTAAAAAAGACCCTGATATTGTTAAGTTAGAGCAGCGCCTAACAGAACGACTGGGTGCACCAGTGCATATTAAAGAGAAAGGCAAGGGTAAAGGGTGTTTAGAAATCTCATACACCAGTCTTGACGTGTTAGATGGCATCCTTAGTAAGATAGAGTCTTAAATCTGCTGTTTTGTAGTGAACTATCGCTAAAGCATCATGGTCACAACTGCACATTAATTAACGTGTGTTGAGGGAATGATGAGTCTCAATAATCTTTTATTACGTCCGCTAAGTATCTTTGTTGCCAGTATTTTTATTTTAAGCGCTTGCAGCGAAGACAGTTCCCCCTCGACTGACAGAGACGCTAATTCAGAAGCCAGCTATAAAGTAACGTTCAATACAAACTGGAATGACACTGATTTTCCAACAAATTTTCCAGGCGGCGCGCACTTTTCAGGGCTAATTGGTGGAACCCATAACGATCAAGTTAAGTTTTGGGAAGTAGGCCAGATTGCTAGCGATGGCATCGAGTCGATGGCGGAAACAGGCGCTCAGTCTACATTAGCGAGTGAAGTCGAAGCGGCTAAAACTGACGGTAAGGCGCAGTTTGTATTAAGTGGCGCAGGCGCAACAGCGGTTGATAGTGTTGAGCTTGAATTTGATATTAACCAGGCATACCCATTGGTGACCTTGGTATCGATGGTGGCGCCAAGCCCTGATTGGTTCGTCGGTGTGCGCGATTTATCGTTATTTGATAATAATGCAGGCGATTGGCATCAAACCGTTACTGTTCAGTTAGCCGTTTATGATGCAGGAAGCGATAGCGGTGCTGTATTTATCTCTGGCAATGCAGATACTCAGCCACCAGAAATTATCATGTTGTTAACTAGTGTAAACACCGATACAGACTTTGTATTAGGTAGGAGCCCTGCAGATCAAGTAGTGGCTACAATGACTTTTACCCGTAATAAATAGATTCATGGTATAAAAGGACGTTAATGTGAGGTCAGTATTAGGTTTTTATTGTATAGAATATACTTATGTCTAGATTGATTCCTTGACCTTAAACAACACTCTCTTATATAATTCGCGCGCATTCTCACGCCGGTCTTTTTGCATTTGACCTGAAAAATGGTGTGTAAAATGGCTTTGAAATGCAAAAAAACTATGCAACAAGATCAGCAAGAACCGGACCATGAAAACCCGGGCGAGCAGCCAGACACACAGAGATTGGACGACCTAAACCAGGCTTCACGCCAACAGGTGTTTCGATTTATTAAGGCCCAGCTGCTTACAACCTTAGTATTGTCCGCAATATTGCTAATCTTTGGTCGTGTAGTGGCTTACTCGTCGCTCGCTGGGGGACTGATTGCTACACTGGCAAATGTCTGGTTTGCAATAAAAGTTTTTCGCGTAAAGTCGACAGTTGCAGCTGAAACCTTGTTAACTACTTTTTATGTTGGCGAGATATACAAATTTATATTTACCGGCGCGATGTTTGTTGTTGCGTTTGTTTTGATAAAGCCGATCAGTGTGATTGCTTTATTAGTTACATATTTTTTAATACATATGACACCTGCGGTGGTGAATGTTTTAAGTAATAAAACATTTGATAACTTAAGAGACAAAGAGAGTTAACTATGGCTGAGGCAGCCTTAACAGCAAGCGGATACATCAAGCATCACCTGCAGAATCTTACCTATGGCAAGATTCCTGAAGGTTATGATCACGCAGGTTCCTGGGGATTTGCGCATTCGCCTGCAGAAGCTAAAGACATGGGCTTCATGGCAATCCATGTTGATACCATGTTCTGGTCGATTACTTTAGGTGTAATTTTTCTGTTCATCTTCCGTAAAGCAGCCAAATACGCAACAGAAGGCGTTCCTGGCGGCTTACAAAATTTTGTCGAATGGGTTGTTGAGTTTATTGATGCCAGTGTGCGTGGTTCATTCACTGGAAAAAATCCTATCGTTGCCCCCATGGCATTAACACTTTTTGTCTGGATTCTATTGATGAACCTGATGGATCTGGTGCCGGTCGACTGGTTGCCACAGGTCGCAGGGGTAGTAGGGGCATCTGTTTTTGGTATGGATCCGCATCATGTGTATTTCCGTGTAGTACCAACCACCGATCCAAATGCGACCTTCGGTATGTCTCTGGCTATTTTTGCCATGACGATTTTTTATAGCATTAAAATTAAAGGTATCGGCGGGTTCATGGCGGAATTAACCATGCAGCCATTTGAAGCAAAAAGTTTACCGATTAAAATATTATTTATCCCAATCAACTTCTTCCTCGAGTTTGTTGGGCTTATCTCTAAACCAATTTCTTTATCACTGCGTTTGTTTGGTAATTTATACGCAGGTGAAATGATCTTTATTTTGATCGCTTTATTATTTAGTAGTGGCATCGGGCTGGGCATTTTTGCCGGTGTGTTGCAATGGGCATGGGCCGTGTTCCATATTCTGATTGTTATGTTGCAGGCATTCATATTTATGACTTTAGCAGTCGTTTATATGGAAATGGCGCATCACTCTCACTAATTAAAACAGAAACAGATTTTTAACTTTTAACATTTTTTAATATTTAGGAGATTACAATGGAAGCTTCATTGTTATATATCGCAGGCGCAATGCTTTTAGGTTTAGGTGCTTTAGGTGCTGCTGTAGGCATCGGCATTTTAGGTGCTCGTTTTCTTGAAGGTATCGCACGTCAGCCAGAATTGCTGCCAATGTTGCGTACCCAGTTCTTCATTGTAATGGGTCTTGTTGACGCGGTTCCGATGATCGGCGTGGGTATCGCTTTCTACATCCTGTTCGCGGTTGTTTAAACCTGTCGTTTTTTAAGACAGCGTTTATTCACGTTATTTATAACCGTAGTAAGAGAGAAAGCGGAGTTCATTAATGAACATTAACCTAACCCTAATCGGTCAATCGATTACGTTCGCATTGTTCGTCTGGTTCTGCATGAGATTTATATGGCCACCTGTTATGGGTGCGCTAGAAGCTCGTCGTAAACAAATTGCTGATGGTCTGGCCGCTGCTGAACGCGGTCAACACGAACAGGAATTGGCAGAGAAACGTGCTGCTGAACATATCAAGGAAGCCAAAGGCCAGGCGTCAGAGATCGTTACACAAGCACAGAAGCGTGCCAGTGAAATTGTCGAAGAAGCTAAAGGCGATGCTAAAACTGAAGCAGACCGGATTGTTACCGGTGCTAATGCTGAAATCGAGCAGGAAATCAATCGTGCACGCGAACACCTTCGTAAAGAAGTTGTTGGTTTAGCTATTGCAGGTGCTGAAAAAGTATTAAAACGTGAAGTCGATAAAGGCAATCACGCAGCTACTTTAGACGACCTTGCAGCGCAATTATAATTGCGAACGATTAGGCAGAAATAGTTATGACTGATTTCACTACTGCAGCAAGGCCTTATGCACATGCTGTTTATGATACCGCCGCAGAATCTGATTCATTAGATTCATGGGGCGATGCATTAACAAATCTTGCAGGTGTCGTTAGCGATGCGCAATTGAGTAAATTGCTGGAAAGCCCGGATTTAGGCAAAGCCGAAAAAGGCGAGCTGATAATTAAGGTATTAGGCGATAAATTAACGGACAAACAACAAAACCTCGTCAAGTTGATGGCGGAGAATAGTCGTTTGAAGTTACTGCCTGATGTACTCGAACAATTTGAAGTCGCGCGCGCTAAAGCAGAAAATAAAATTGAAGCAGAAGTTATTTCCGCCTTCGAATTAACGGCCGAACAAATCAGCGAATTAGTTAACACCTTAAAGAACAAACTTGGCAGTGACGTTACTGTAACCACATCGATAGATGCATCGTTGATTGGTGGTGTAGTGATCAAAGCCGGTGACACAATTATTGACGCGTCAATGAAATCGCAGCTAGATTCACTCGCGCTTTCATTAGGACGATAAGAGGCAACACAATGCAACTCAATCCATCAGAAATTAGTGAACTGATTAAATCACGAATAGATAACTTCGACGAAAAAGTTGAAGCCCGTACCGAAGGTACAATCGTTAGCCTGACTGACGGTATTATTCGTATTCATGGCCTTGCCGATGCAATGCAAGGCGAGATGATCGAACTTCCTGGCGATACTTTCGCTATGGCGTTGAACCTTGAGCGTGACTCTGTCGGCGCTGTGGTTTTAGGTGGCTACGGTCATCTGACTGAAGGCGATACCGCTAAATGTACCGGCCGTATTTTAGAAGTACCTATCGGTGAAGAGCTGCTAGGTCGTGTAGTCGATGCACTTGGAAGACCTATCGACGGTAAAGGTCCTATCGATGCAAAACTTACTGCACCAATAGAAAAAATTGCACCGGGTGTAATCGAACGTAAATCAGTCGATCAGCCTGTGCAAACAGGTCTAAAAGCGATTGACGCTATGGTACCAGTTGGTCGTGGTCAACGTGAGTTGATTATTGGTGATCGCCAAACCGGTAAAACAGCGGTTGCGATCGATGCCATTATCAACCAGACGACTACAGGCGTTAAATGTATTTATGTAGCGATCGGTCAAAAAGCATCAACCGTGGCAAACATTGTTCGTAAATTAGAAGAGCACGGTGCGATGGAACATACCATCATCGTTGCGGCCACTGCAGCAGAGTCAGCAGCGATGCAATTTATTGCACCGTATGCTGGTTGCACCATGGGCGAGTATTTCCGTGATCGTGGCCAGGATGCGTTGATCGTTTATGATGATTTAACAAAACAGGCATGGGCTTACCGTCAGGTGTCATTGTTGTTACGTCGTCCGCCGGGCCGTGAAGCGTACCCTGGTGATGTGTTCTATTTACATTCACGTCTATTAGAACGTGCATCACGTGTTAATGCTGAATATGTTGAAGCGTTCACTAACGGTGAAGTAAAAGGTAAAACCGGTTCTTTAACAGCATTACCTATTATTGAAACTCAGGACGGTGACGTATCTGCGTTCGTGCCAACCAATGTGATTTCGATTACTGATGGTCAGATTTTCTTAGAGTCAGACTTGTTTAACTCAGGTATTCGTCCAGCGATCAACGCGGGTCTTTCAGTGTCTCGTGTTGGTGGTGCGGCACAAACAACCATTATTAAGAAATTAGGTGGCGGTATTCGTTTAGTGCTTGCGCAATATCGTGAGCTTGCAGCATTTGCTCAGTTCGCGTCAGATCTTGATGATGCAACACGTGCACAGTTAGAGTTAGGTGAGCGTGTAACAGAGTTAATGAAACAAGCACAATACTCACCACTATCAGTTGCTGACATGGCATTTTCATTGTACGCCGCGAATGAAGGTTTCCTTAACGAAGTACCAGTTAAGAAAGTAGTTGATTATGAAGCAGCGATGCTTGCCTACATGAAGAGTAATCATGCTGATGTGATCGCACAGATTAACGAGTCTGGCGATTTTAATGATGACATCGCGGCTTCGATGAGAGCTGCTTTAAAAGCATTTAATGAAAAAGGCGTTTACTAAGCGTCGTTAAATCGAACTTAGAATAAAGACGATACTTTCGGATATTAGAGAAGAGATATGGCAGGCGCTAAAGAAATACGCAGCAAGATCAAAAGTGTACAAAATACACAAAAGATCACTAAAGCGATGGAAATGGTTGCGGCAAGTAAAATGCGTAAAGCGCAAGAGCGCATGCGTGCTTCACGCCCTTACGCAGAAAAAATGCGTAGTGTTTTAAGTCATCTGGCGCAAGCGCATTGTGAATATAAACACCCTTATCTACAAGATCGTACAGATGTAAAACGTGTTGGTTACATTGTTGTTTCAACTGATCGCGGTTTATGTGGCGGTTTAAATACCAACTTATTTAAAGCCGCTGTTATTCAAATGTCTGACTGGCATGATAAGAATGTTGAAATAGACATTTGTACCATTGGAAAAAAAGCGGCGTCGTTTTTTTCGCGCTTTCAGGGTAACATTATTTCACAAGCGGCTAACCTGGGCGACCAGCCTTCACATGAAGAGTTAATCGGTACAGTTAAAGTGATGCTTGATGCTTATGATGAAGGCAAAATTGATCGCTTATTTTTAATAAGTAATGATTTTGAAAATACCATGACGCAAACACCAACTGTGCAACAGCTGATACCAGCGACAGGTGAGGTTGATGCCAAGTTGGAGCATCATTGGGACTACATGTACGAGCCTGACACAAAGCCAATCATAGATGCATTGATGATGCGTTTTATTGAGTCTCAAGTTTATAAGGGCGTGGTTGAAAACATCGCCTGTGAAATGTCAGCACGTATGATCGCGATGAAAAGCGCAACGGATAACGCATCTGACATTATTAAAGAATTACAAACGATTTATAACAAAGCGCGACAAGCAGCAATTACACAGGAAATTTCTGAGATTGTTGCAGGCGCAGCGGCAGTCTCTTAGCGACGCTGCATAAATATAAATCATCGAGCAAGAATTTAACATTTTAATACATAAGTATTTACGAGGATAACAATCATGAGTACCGGAAACGTAGTAGAGATTATCGGCGCGGTTATAGACGTCGAATTTCCACGGGACTCCATTCCTAAAGTTTACGATGCGCTAAAGCTTGATGAAACAGGTTTAACGATGGAAGTGCAAGCGCAATTAGGCGATGGTGTCGTGCGTGCGATTGCAATGGGCGCGACCGAAGGCCTGCGTCGTGGAATGGAAGTTAAGAATACCGGTGATGCGATCCGCGTACCTGTTGGCCCTAAAACATTAGGCCGCATCATGGATGTACTTGGCAATCCTATTGATAACCAGGGTGACATCGGTAATGAAGATACGATGCCTATTCACCGTAAGCCACCCAAGTTTGAAGAACAGTCTTCAGCAACTGAGATTTTAGAGACTGGTATTAAAGTAATCGACCTGGTTATGCCTATCTCGAAAGGCGGTAAAATTGGTTTGTTCGGTGGTGCGGGTGTAGGTAAGACCGTAACACTGATGGAATTGATCCGTAACATCGCGGTTGAACACAGTGGTTTCTCTGTATTCGCGGGTGTTGGTGAGCGTACACGTGAAGGCAACGATTTCTACTACGAAATGCAGGAAGGTGGTGTACTTGATAAAGTAGCACTGGTTTACGGTCAGATGAATGAGCCTCCTGGTAACCGTCTTCGTGTAGCGTTAACCGGTTTGACTATGGCTGAATATTTCCGTGATCAAGGCAGTGACGTTTTGATGTTCGTTGATAATATCTACCGTTACACCTTGGCGGGAACAGAAGTATCCGCATTGCTTGGCCGTATGCCATCAGCAGTAGGTTACCAGCCTACACTTGCTGAAGAAATGGGTGTGCTTCAAGAGCGTATTACTTCTACAAAGACCGGTTCAATTACTTCATTCCAGGCGGTATACGTACCTGCGGACGATCTGACTGACCCGTCTCCAGCAACAACATTCGCGCATCTTGATGCGACATTAGTACTGTCTCGTCAGGTTGCAGAACTGGGTATTTACCCTGCGGTGGATCCTCTGGACTCAAGTTCACGTATTCTTGATCCACTTGTGATCGGCGTAGAGCATTATGAAATCGCTCGTGGCGTTCAGGGGTTACTACAACGCTATAAAGAATTGAAAGACATTATCGCAATCCTGGGCATGGATGAATTATCGGATGATGATAAGCAGGCCGTCGCCCGTGCACGTAAGATTCAGCGTTTCTTATCACAGCCATTCTTCGTGGCTGAAATTTTTACTGGCGCGCCTGGTAAATATGTTTCACTAAAAGATAGTCTGGCTGCGTTTAAAGCAATTCTTGATGGCGATCACGATGCACTACCAGAGCAGGCGTTTTATATGGTTGGTGGCATCGAAGAAGCCATTGAAAAGGCGAAGACTTTATAATAGCGGCTTTGTAGGTTGTAAGGGTAATTAACAATGGCAATGACCATGCATGTAAATATAGTAAGCGCCGAAAAAGAAATATATTCTGGCACTGTGATACAGGTTTTCGCTCCTGCAGAAATGGGTGAAGTCGGTGTTATGCCTCGTCACGCTCCGATGTTATCTACATTGAAGCCGGGTGTCGTCCGCGTCCTCTTGCAGGATGGTGATGAGCAAGCCTTTTATGTCAGTGGCGGCATCTTAGAAATACAGCCGCATGTAGTGACGATACTCTCGGATACAGCTTTACGTGCTGCGGATATTGATGAGTCTGCTGCTCTAGAAGCAAAAACTCGTGCAGAAGCTGCAATGAAGGATAAAGCCTCTGATATGGATTATGCAAAAGCTAAAACAGAATTAATTGAAGCAGTTGCTCAGATCGAAGCACTAAGAAAACTACGCAAGAAAAAATAACTTTTTGCCGATGGATTAAATAAAAAGGCCGAATTCGAAAGAGTTCGGCCTTTTTATTTGTATAATATAGTTAATAATTTTTAGAGACGAACAAATGAACTTATCTGTCATTATTTTAGCTGCAGGTGCCGGTACGCGTATGCGTTCGTCAAAACCGAAAGTGTTACATGAACTTGCAGGTATTCCGATGGTGGAGCATGTATACAATACCAGCAAGGTTTTAGGTGCGAAACAGGTCCAGGTAGTTTATGGACACGGTGGAGAGTTATTAAAGCAGCAATGCCAGCATTTTAACGTTGAGTGGGTTTTGCAGGATGAGCAGTTAGGAACAGCTCATGCTGTGCAACAAGCAAGCCCTAATGTAGACGATGATGATATCGCGCTGATTTTATATGGTGATGTGCCGTTACTAAATTCAGAAACATTAGACGAGTTGGTTAAGAAGGTCAGTGCAAATAATATTGCACTGTTAACCGTAGATCTTGATGACCCGACGGGTTATGGTCGAATTGTCCGTGAAAAGGGGAAAGTCACTGAAATTATTGAACATAAGGATGCGTCAGCGGAAACAAAAAAAATTAATGAAGTTAATACCGGCATACTTGCTGTTCGTGCAGCTTACTTAAATGAATGTTTAGAGAAAATCGATAATAAGAATGTGCAGGGTGAATATTACTTAACGGACATTATTGCTCTTGCAGTAAATGATGGTAATGAAGTGTTCACCACCCAGGCTAAAAATAGTTACGAAGTTGAAGGTGTGAATGACAGAAAACAGCTGGCACGCTTAGAGAGAATCTATCAGCGAGGCATAGCGGATAGATTATTAACTGATGGCATCGGCCTGGCTGATCCGGGTCGTATAGATGTCCGTGGTGAGTTGAGTGCCGGTAATGATAGTTTTATCGATGTGAACTGTGTGTTTGAAGGCGTCGTCAGTTTAGGCAGCGGTGTACACATTGGCGCAGGTTGTATAATAAAAAATAGTTCGATTGCCAGTGATTGTATTATAAAACCCTATTCAGTCATTGAAGGTGCGGTTATTGATAAAAATACAGAAGTAGGCCCTTTTGCACGGATCCGCCCTGGTACACACCTAAAACAGAATAGCCGTGTAGGTAATTTTGTTGAAATCAAAAATACGCAGCTGGGTGAAAACAGCAAGGCGAGTCATTTAAGTTACCTTGGTGATAGTGAAATTGGTAAAAATGTAAATATCGGTGCAGGTACTATTACCTGCAATTATGATGGTGTTAATAAATATAAAACCATAATAAGAGATGGTGCTTTTATCGGTTCAGATACACAACTTGTTGCCCCGGTAACAATTGGCGAGAATGCTACTATTGGTGCAGGCTCTACAATAACTAAAAACACAGATGACAACACGCTGGTATTGAGCCGCAGTCCACAAAAACAAATCAAAGGTTGGCAGCGCCCGGAAAAGACAAAATCATAGTATTTAAGCGATTTATTAATTTGTATGCTATATAAGTAATCAACAAATGCGAAAAATGGCACTTATAAATTAACAGGTACTTATTATGAGCATTGTTAGATTCTCTTATATAACAACAATTCTAATTTCAATCAGTATATTATTCTCAGGTAGCGCTGCTGCCGTTACTATATCTGGACAGACCAATAACGTTTTTGTTTTTCAGGAAAAGCTTGCCGCCAAGGGTAATGTAAAAGCTTTATATAAACTCGGCTATATGTATGAGATGGGCGAAGGTGTAGATGCGGATTTAGCTGAGGCGAAGAAATGTTATCAAGGTGCTGTAGCCAAGGATTACGAGCCGGCAAAACTCCGCTTGACCTATATGGATGTAAAAGCAAAAGGCTATAATAAAGGTAAAGATGCTGACTGGTTGAAATCTGTAAAAAGTCAGTCTTCCGGTAGAAGTGTGGAGTCGCTGGAAGCACTTTTTTTACTGGGGCAGTTATATCGTGAAGGCCTGGGCGTTAAAAAAGACTTAAAAAAATCACTTGAGATCATGTACGAACTAAGTATGGAAGGCGTCATCGCCGCCGATGCTGAAACGGCGAAAATAGAAGCTGAAATCACAGCTAATCAACTTAAAAAGAAAAAATCTGATGCTGCTTTGGCTAAAAAAGAGGCAAAGAAAGCACAACAGGCAGCGAAAGCGAAACAAGCAGAACAAGCAGCAAAAGCGAAACAGGCAGCAAAGAAATCGCCTGCAGTTGATAGTGCGACTAAAGCAGCAGCGGTAACCGAGTCAGCCGCGAGACCGGCAGCAGCGGAAAAACAAGTAACAGAAAAATCTGCTACCCAGGCGAAGAAGGTAGCTGCTGTAGCTGTTGTCGCGAAACCTGCTAAAGTTGACAAAAGGTCAAAAAAGAGAAAAAGGTATGACGCTATTATGAAGCAGTTAGCTGAAGAACAAGCACTAATTAACGAGATACAAGGCGGTGACGCAGACGGTGAAATCTGATATTTCCACTTAGCAAAAATCTTTTCACAGATAAAACCCTGCCTAAATATGCAGGGTTTTTTATTATAGTGAGAAAATTTATTCACATAAAATGATCAGTGTATTCAAAGAATATGCAAAATAGCTGCAACAACAAAAATATTTTTGCACCATGATTGTGCAGAGAGAACCTTGAAGATTTTAAGGCGCTGTTTTTACAGTATTTAAGTATATATCGCTATGTTAATATGAATGCAATCCGATTGGTAAAATCAACCACATCTCTCTAAAATTAGCCTCCCGCATCGAAACTCGTAGTTGAGGTTTTTAGCTTTGGCAACCGTTATGAAATCAGAAGAAAACATTACTCTCCGCGATAGACGCGCCGTAGATGGACGTCAGGTAACTTTACAGCATATATGTCTGCAATTGGCCTCATTGGGTCATCGCTGTGACCTCAGTGCCGATCATGGCTATTTATCGGTAGCCGATAGCCTGTTGAAAAATTATTCGGCGCAACGTCAGCTATTAGCAGAGTACCGCTGCCCAGCAGACCAACGCATTCAGGATTTTTTAAACAACTATTTAAAGCGCAACGGCGTTGATGTAGAAATTAAATTACCAGGTGAAACCTTTAATTTGAATGAGAAAGGAATTGCGCGTGAGTTGTCACTGCCGTATGACAATAACACCTACAAATCAGATTTAGTTGAATCGTATCGCTTGATTCAAGGGGTGTTACATAATCCTAAAAACGACCGGCGTACAACATCAGGCGTTTTTCATATAGTTGAAGGCGGATTGCCGATACCTGCAGACAAAAAAGCGGTTCCTGTTGATGTTTATGCCAACTTGTTACAGGTCGCCCTGGACCCGCCTACAGAATTACTTAGTCTACCTATTGCCAGTGAACACGCTAACCCGGTAGATATGTGGGTTTCTTTATTACTAAGGCCTGTGGTACGCCCAGAGGTTGAAGGTGCTTTACCAGAGAAGAGTCTTGAAACACGATTTTTTGCACCAGGCTCCCTGGTATCAAACCTGGATTTTGTAGAGTCTATTTTTGGTAACGCCGGAGACCCGTTTTTATCTGAAAATGATTCTGCGCTGGATATTGATCATTGGACCGGGCATAGCGGCTGCGTGATTTTAGCGCCACACCTGACTAAATTAAGTAAAAAAGCACTTGGTTTGCCGCACTGTGATGATGCCACTGAGCGCCAGCGTGAAGAAGGTATGTGCTGGAAAAATGATGACGAGCTTTATAATGATGGTGGTGCATTTAAAGTAGTTTGCCGTGATATGGATGGTGTCATTGTTACCATCATTGCAGACAATTATTTCGGTTACAGCAAAAAAGAAATTAAATCTCAAATCAGTTATTCAGCCAATCTGTTTGGTGGAGCTGAAGAAGAACATTCTGGTGGTGCGATAGCATTTCCTCGATTCAATTTAGGTAATTACTACCTGCCAAAAGTTGAAGATGAGATGTCAGGTCACACTTTCACTCGTTTATGTAAACAGCTTGATGGCGGCATTACCGTTAAGGCTGATGGTTATGCGATTGATAATGTTTATCCTGATATTATTTATATTCCTGAAGATGCGCATATTGATATGCAGCAACAGAATATTAGCTGGGGTCAAAATGCTAACAAACAGCAGCTTAAATTACGGACAAAACACACATATATTTATCCCAGTGGTTTTAAAGTCCATATGCAAAAACATCCGCAGGCGCCTAGCTGGCGGTTAATCGGTACGCTGGGTGAAGGAACCTTCTGCCACAAACCGAGCACGGTTTCAGGCGGTGGAAAATCCGAAATCTCTAAATCGATTCAGGATTCAATGATTTCAGGGCCAGTTTTTATAGGCGACTTTGAAGACAATCTGAATCAGGTAGAAGCCATATTTAATTATGATTATTCAACGCGTCGACGAGACAGTTCGACAAATGATAATCGTGGTGTTTTAAGTAATCAGCGTAGTCTGGGATCAGTGATACGTTTATTAACACCATCAACAGAAATTTATACTGATGAATACAACCTTTGGTTAGAAAGTATTCCACAATACATTTTGGCTCTGGTTTATATGATCAAACGTTTTTATAAAACAGAGTGGGGAACTAACTGGCGCGTGCATTTTTCTGTGGATGAAGTAAATGGTAATCCAGGACATGAATTAAAATTTGACGGGCGTAAACTGATTACCAGTTACCTGCGTGTCGGTGTGCGTAGTGATGGCACCTGGAGAATTTATAAATTGCGACAGGATTTTGTCGCTGCAACAAAAGTACAAACTGAGGATGATATTACTGCGTCAACGGTAGTGCCGGTAGCGTATGTTGAAGGTGAATTGAATCCCCGATATAAAAACCCAAGCGTGAAACTGGTAAAAAATTGTGAAAGTCGCTTGTTTCAGCGGCCTGATGATGCGATTAATCGAGGTTTTGACAGACAAACAGAGTCAGACCTTGCGGAACAGGGTAACTTTATTTCAAACTTTGAACCGCTTACGAGTGATGATGCGCGTGAGCAGGTAGAAGATGCCATAAGTTTTCAAGAATACTCGCAACCAATGCAGGACTTGATCCTCAAAGCAGCAAGTACAGAGGGTGAATATTTTGTCTCATCAGCACATCCACGTATTGTTGATGGCGAGCCTAGTAAAAATGTTCGATATTTACAAAAGCGACCTGATCTAGCAAATCCTAGATATTTGTATCTCGCTCAGACAGGGACAAGACTATCGCGCGGTTTATCGCTGGATAAACCGGTGCATTTTCCAGTCAATGCAGTATTGCAGGGTCGGCGCAATAACCCAGAAGATAAAGCCGCAGGCATTCGACCGCTTGCGGTTTATAATCCCATTCACTATCAGGAACTGCCCGAATTGTTTATGGATTCAATCTGTAGTCTTACCGGTAAATCACCATCAACAACAGGCGCGGGTTCTGAAGGTGCTCTAACAAAAGGGCCATTTAATGCGCTTTCAACAACAGCGGATTTAAACAACGCCCTGGTATCATTTATTTTATGTGATTATGCCGGTTACTCATCAGCTGCCGGTTACATTGGGTCGGGACGTCGTGTTGATCACGACATCAGTATGCTGATTCCAGAAATCTGGTGTCGTTTACCAATAAAACAACGCGATCCTAAATATTTAATTGAAAATGGTCACCTGGAAAAAATAGAAGACTTTGAGTATGAAGGTAAGACTATTAATGCCAGTCGCCTGGGATACAGAATTACAGAGAAATTTGTACATGCATTTTTTGGTAAAGTTTTTGACAGCCCAACTATTGTTTTTGATGAAAAAATGTTACGGCCAGAAACGCAAGGCATGGGTGCATATGTCGATGGTATAAATAACATTGTAGAAGCACAGCAAAAAGTGGCTAAAGCATATATTAAAGATGGATCAATTAATGATGCATGCCCACCCCTACAGGCCGTATTAAACATAATGGCAAATGGTAGCCATGAAGGTAAAACTATTGACGACCCATGCATTCGAGAAATGTTTACTCTTGATTATCTGTTACAGAGTGATTGGTACAGGCAGCGCTTAATAATTAAACAACAGCGTGATGCAGCATTATGGCAAATGAACCGCGATTACATCGAGCAAAAAATGGATGAAACCAATGAATCTGTCACTGACGTATGGGCAAGCCTACAAGGTCAAATGGAAAATGCAGAACAGATGTTGGAGTGGGTTAATAGCGATAGCTATCTGCAACGATTACAGGGCACGATAGGTGCAGACTGGATACATAAAAGCGCCTAAGTTAGTTAAAAACTATTGAGGCATGAGATGCTATTAACAGTATTCATTATGTAGCATACCGTCTTAAATGAGCAAGCTGTTGAAATAGAAAATCAAACCTTATTCGATGCCGCCACAAGGTGATATCGAATAAGGTTTTTGGTGTAAGCCGTCAGGCTTTGTAACTGCGTTTTTGCAGAAAGCTTTAATTTTTGAGCTGTTAGGCAGTGCTGCCAAAAGATTTATCCACAGCGCCTGCGGGAACATTCAGCCCAGCCAGGCGGCAGCCTTCTGCAACTGGACCTCCGGGGATGATTTGATAAAGATATTTCATACCACCACGGGAATGAAATTTCTCCTCAAGCGCATCTTTTATCTGTCGTAATTTGGGAAAATCAACTTTACAATAATATTCCTGTAAAGCGCGAATTAAGTCCCAATGGTCGTTGCTTAGATTCAAGCCATCAATTTTTGCTGTATCTTCTGCTGTTTTGATATCCCAATCCTGTGGCGCATTAGGGAAAGATTCTAGTGAAACGTTCATTAATTTCTCCTTATAGTCTATTATCGAAAATGTAACCGCTATTGGTTAGGGAAAAGTGGTTGTTGTAAAGTCTTTGAAACCTTGCTGCCCCATAACAATCCAACGAGGTGTGGCTGTCCCTGTCCCGGCATCGACGAGAAGAGGATGATTTATTTCAACTTGTTCGATGATATCTTCCTGTGAGGAATCGACATCTACGAAAAAGACATGTTTGCCGTTTTTCAGGTCTGACTGAAATCGACGAAATTCTTTGTGTGGTGTCTGAATGCCATAGAAGCCGCCACTCCATGTAATAAAGCCAAACAATATAATGGCAAGAAAATAAAATGGTACCCAGGTATATGTTTCAGGAAGTGTTGTGAGATAACCAATAGCCATTACCAGGGCTGCTGCTAACAGGCCTAACGTGGCGCCGACTATGGTACCGTTTACTATGTTTTGTTTGAACACGGATTCAATATTATGCAGATGTTTATGCATATCTACACCGGTATCGTCTTTGCTTAAGACATGAATTTGTGGTCTATGAATACCTCTTTCCTCTAATTCAGCTTCGATACGATCAAGGTCATCAAGGTTATCACTAATAAAGTAATGTCTTTTCATCTCTGTTCTCCACTAAGTTTAGTTAAAGGGGCAGGTTATAAAATTACGCTTGAAAGATGTGCTGTTTAAGCTCATCATCTTATTAGTTCACGTTTAATCTACCCAGTTCCCGGAACATGTTTTTCTGGCAGACACTAAATGTTTGATCGGTTAGATTTCTTAGCGTCCGGAAACCTTGCATCGTGTTGGTCGTTTTTAACAGGTATAGTGAATATGGATCAAATAAGGGACCCAATAAAAGTGTTTTAATATCAACATTAGTAGCTATACGCTGCCAGCAAGATATAAAAGCATTTATTAGCACGGCCTGTTTCCCCCACGGTTAAGATTAGAAAATTACATATGCCGATTAGGGCGCCGATAAATATAAATGTCAAGAAACCAGCGATAATAATAATATGATGTTTGATTTATATTGCTGGATTAAAAAACGCGATAGTTAGATAAGTTATTGTTATTATGAGGATAAAAAGAGATTATTTAGATGTGTAAGAAAAAACACGTTTATATTAAATGAATTGTTAATCTTGCTAAATCAAGGCAGGGAAAATATAAAGTTAGTAACAAAAGGTAAATTTAGAGATAATTACGTAGCAGTTTGTCAAGTCAATATTACTTAGAATAGTGAGCTGAAGTGTTGTGTTGCAATCAGATAAAATTGAATGGTCAAAATGAGGTGAAAGACGGCGGTGATAAATAAAAATAATAAAAAAGTGTCTTTACATTGGCGTAGAACGAAAATTATTGCCACTGTAGGTCCGGCTACCGACACACAAAAAAGCATTAAGGAATTAATAAAGTCGGGGGTGAATGTGTTTCGTCTGAATATGTCACACGGCGACCATGAATATCATACGAAGATATTTAAACGGATTCGTAACTGTACGAGACAAATGGACTCATATACCGCTATCTTAATGGACTTGTGCGGTCCGAAGATACGTGTCGGTAAGTTTGAAAATGGCAGCATAACGTTAAAGAGAAATGCAAAAGTAATGATTAGTTGTGCCGGTGGTATTGGACAGGAAGGCCTAATTATTTCCCAGTACAAGCAGCTTTATAAAGATGTAAAAAAAGGCGAAAGAATCTTGCTTGATGATGGCAATATGGAATGTAGGGTCGAAAGTATCAAGGCTAAAAAGGTACTCTGTAAAGTGATTTATGGTGGCGAGCTCAAAGATAATAAGGGGTTGAATCTACCTGACTCAGTAGTGTCTGTATCAAGCTTTACTGCCAAGGATAAAAGGGATGTTCAGTTGGCCATGGATTTAGGCAGTGATTTTGTTGCATTAAGTTTTGTGCGCTCAGCTAAAGACGTTGATGGATTGAAGCGATATATGCAACGCACAAACAAGGAAGTACCGATAGTAGCAAAGATTGAAAAACCAGAAGCGGTAGCTAATATAGACGAAATTATTAAATCAACTTACGGGATTATGATTGCACGTGGCGATTTAGGAATAGAAATGCCAGCCGAACAAGTACCATTGATTCAAAAAGAAGTTATTAATAAAGCGAGAGCTAATAATTGTCCGGTTATAGTTGCAACCCAGATGATGGAATCAATGATTACCAATGCAAGACCAACGAGAGCTGAAGTTGGTGATGTTGCGAATGCAGCAATGTCGAGTGCAGACGCCGTCATGCTGTCAGCGGAAACGGCAGCTGGTAAATATCCGATCAAAACTGTAAAAATGATGGATAAGATATTACGCGAAATAGAAAGTCATCAATGGGCCACAGGTAATTTCGGTGATGATTTAGGCATTTATCGAAAAGTGCCTTCATCGAGAAGAGCAATAGCACACGCAGCAAACAATTTAGCTCGCGATCTGAAGTTACAGGGAATTATAGTGCCTACTCACAGTGGACATACTGCCGCAGTATTATCTGCAAGTCGCCCTTCTTCGCCATTATTGGGTGTGTCGAGTAGCCATGCCACCTGCCAGAAGTTATCGTTACACTGGGGTATTATCCCGTTTCAGATTAAAGAAGAGGAGACGCATGACTGGCAACAGCTGAGTCAGGAAATTGGTAGGCGATGTAAATTAACAAAAACAGGAAACCGTGTATTACTTGTCTCTGGTTTTAATGATGACGAGTCATTAAATGAACCCGTGATGAAAATTATCAAAATAAAAGAGTAGAGGTAAGTTAGTAAAAAAGAAGTTTAAGCGGGAGATGCCTTAGTAGTTTCGTACAGAGGGTGTAGGCTGCCGTCGGTACGCAGGATTATCCGTATAACTGCGCGGTGAGTAATAATATGGACGATAGGGGTTACGTCTATAATCGGCCGAGTTATTTGGGATTGGTCGATAGTAATAAGGATCGGGATAAAAAGATGGATGCTGCGGGTATCGACGTAATATATTTTGGTCGCGTTTGTAATCAAAATAGTTCATCCAGCCTGGTGGTCCCCCGCCTGGACAAAAAGGTAGCTCTTTGCGTGGAAATTCGCTTCTTGATTGGGCGTTTGATGCTAGTAGCAGGATGAAAAAAACCAAAAGGATTTTGTTCAGAGCTAATGGAGATTGCATTTTCATCGTCGTTAACCCATTAAAGAGAATAGTGTGATTATATAAAATATTTCCAAGCAAGGTTGTTTTTTCTGCCGGGAGATTAACTTGTGTATAAGTTTTGTTCGTTCTACTATAAGCATATGTTTATAGGTACTAAAATAGCAGTATAAAATAATGTTATATAAAAAAACTTTAATTACAGCTTTATTATTAATAAGTACTGCTGCGTTTGCCGCAAAGGTATCAATCTATAAAGATGAAACCAGTGGGCTACTTACATGGACTGCCGAGGATGATGGTTTTAGTATAGAACTGATTCAGTTATTACCGGATTTCATACGCGCGATATATGCAAAACATGACTTTCCAAAACAGGAAATTGAGCGGGCAGCTTCCTACTGTATGTTTGGCACTATTATAAAAAACACGTCGAATCAACATTTAAGTTATCGTGTAGCAAACTGGCGTTACAGAACAAATGATGGAAAGGGTAATTATGGAAAAGAGCAGCCGGTAAAAACTAAAACACAATGGTTAGAGCAATGGAGAAAAGCGGGCATTATATTTTCCTGGACATTATTGCCTGACACAGGTGAATTTTCAGTAGGCGATTGGCAGCAGGGATTTACTACGATTAAATTGCCGCGTGAAAATAAATTTGATCTGATATATAAATGGTCGCTTGATGGTGTTGAACATACGGGAATTTTAGAAAATTTGGAATGCGCGCCTGAATCACTTTCAAATGAAAAATAAAAAGCACCGGGTTAGTCACTAATAATTAATTTGAGATTTGATGATCGCATGATAAATAAATTTTTGTTCATATTTCTAGTATTGGTTTCGCTTACTGTCAGTGCAGATCGGCAGCAACCTGAACTTAGTTTTAATTTAACGCCGGTTAAAAATGTGATCCCTGCCAGTGATTTTGAATTGCTGAATATGGATGATGAGAAAGTAAAGTTTTCTAAATATCGCGGTAAAGTTGTATTATTAAATTTCTGGGCAACCTGGTGTCCGCCATGTATTCGTGAGTTGCCTTCGATGGAAAAATTACATCAACAGGTCAGCGCAGAAGACTTTAAAGTAATTGCGGTTAATCAAATGGAGGATGTTGATCAGGTATTTTCTTTTACCGGGCAGTTAGATCTTGATCTAACATTTGAGGTTTTATTTGATACGACCAGTGAAGTATCTCAGGCGTATGCAGTGCGTGGATTGCCTACCACCTATCTAATTGATAAGCAGGGGAACATCCGATACCGCGCTGTCGGTGGCCGCGAATTTAATCATCCTGAAGTAATAAAGATCATCAATAAACTTATTGAAGAATAGTGCATCTGGCCAGCCTGAGTTAATCAATAAGTGAAACAGTCGTTACCGCTGTCATTTTATTGATGCGGAATAACACTTCACAGTATTCATTGTTTTCATCAACAGGTGTCGGGTCATCAGCGCAGTTACAGCCAGCAATTACTCCGGTATAAAATAACCCTGCAGTTACCAGAAGGTTGTCAGCATCATCAACCGTTTTTAAAATAATAGTCGATAAATTTTCACCATTAGCCATGCTGCTGTATCGCAGCCCCTGTTGTAAAGGTAATACACCAGCATCTAAGCAACAGATCTCCTTTTGTAACACGTCATTAAATGCCTCGGTTTTCCATGCTTGTAAAGATAAGGGTAATTTCATCATATTGTTAAAGAGTAGGTGCCAGGGTCTTGTCTGTCGAGATCATGTAACGTTCAGGCTTGTACGGTTTCAAGATCTTCATAAGCAGAGAGAGAAAATCTGGGCGTGCAAATAGCGAGAAAGAGTAAATCGTTGGTGCCGGTATTGGTTATACGTTGGCGACACATCGCCGGGATAAGTACGACATCACTAGCAGTTATATCATGTGGCGGCAGTTCCCCAATCTCGACACATCCTTTGCCGCTGATTATACAATAGCGTTCACTTGTGTCGATTAGCCGGTGCCAGCATGTCGTTACTCCGGGCTTTAGCTTCGCTCGAGCAATAGAGGCGTCAGCATCATCAGAAGAGTTAGATAGTTCCGTAATGTAGCATTTTTCAGGGGTGAGATATTCATCGCTGAGGTTTTGACGCTTAATAGTTGCTTTCATCGGCGTTTAATCCTGGCTTGGCCATGTCGATATGGCTACTGCCTCTTGGTTTGCTCATCTATTTCACGTTGGCGTTGATCAGCGTTGTCTTGAAGTAGCTGCTCAACCCCTTTTGCCTTGTCGAGTGCACGTTTCTGGTCAGAGGCAAAGTGCTCTTTCTGGGTCGTTTCTGTAGACGTTTCGTCACTGCTACTGGAGCAGCCGCTAATCAAAAAAAGTGTTATGAACAATATATAAGAATATTTAGTTATCATCAGGTGACCTATGTAATTAAAAGTTTGTTTAGCAAATACGGTTGTTAGACTTTGCTACCTCCCCGGGTCAAAGCCAGAGAATTCGATGCCGGACAATTGTGATAATACAGAGTTGAACGTAGCAAGATCATCTTTATTAAACTGATTAAGGTGCGTATGGCCACATGCTCTTGCCATCACTTTCATAAGTTCAACCGATGAATCAAAAAATGTAGTCAGCCTTTGCGCTGATTGATCGATATCTAATCGTTGTCGTAATTCGGGATTCTGCGTTGCTATTCCGGCCGGGCAATTGTTTGTATTACAGATCCTTGCAGCAACGCAGCCTATCGCTTGCATGGCACTATTGGAAATAGCAATGCCATCTGCTCCTAAAGCGAGTGCTTTTACAAAGTCGCTAGGAACGCGCAAGCCACCGGTAATGATTAAGCTGACTTTACCTTTTTTGCCCTGTTTATCGAGATAGTGTCTGGCGCGTGCCAGTGCCGGGATGGTCGGTACGCTGATGTGATCCCTGAACAGTAGAGGGGCTGCGCCAGTACCGCCGCCCCTGCCATCCAGGATGATGTAATCGGCATCAGATTGCAGTGCAAACTCAATATCGCGTTCAATATGATTTGCACTGAGTTTAAAACCAACAGGAATGCCACCCGTTATTTCGCGGACTCTATCAGCAAAGCGTTTAAAGTCAGCGGGTGTTTCTAGATCGGTAAAAGTTGGTGGTGAGATTGCCGGTTCACCTTCAGGTATGTTACGCACTGTGGAAATTTTTCCAATATTTTTTGAAGCAGGGAGGTGGCCTCCAGTACCTGTTTTAGCGCCTTGCCCGCCTTTAAAATGGAATGATTGTACTTTTTTCAGCAAATCCTCATGATAGCCAAACTTTGCACTTGCAAGCTCATAAAAATAACGACTGTTAGATTCTTGTTCTTCCGGCAGCATGCCACCTTCACCAGAGCAGATACCGGTTCCGGCCAATTCAGCGCCTTTTGCTAATGCTATTTTCGCCTCTTCAGATAAAGCACCAAAACTCATGTCTGAAACAAATAGTGGAATCTTTAATTCCAGAGGTTTATTGCTCTCAGGGCCTATTATCAGGTTCGTATTAACATCGGTATCTTCCATTAATGGTTTTCTATGAAGCTGTGCAACCATGATCTGGATATCATCCCAATCAGGCAACTGGTTTCGCGGCACGCCCATAGCCCCCATCGGACCGTGGTGACCGAAACTAGTGAGGCCTTCAGCCGCAAGTTGATGGATGAATTCCAGGGTAGGCTCTTCAGCGGTTGCGCGAGCTGTTGGACTGGCACTTACTTTAGTTTCAATGCCAGGGCCTTCTTTACCTATTTGAGCATCCGAAAATTGTTGGTGAGTGCCATCGCAGAAGGGCGTGTTACCCGTGTGTTTGCATGCACATAAAAAAGCTTCTCCATCGCTGTCGGCAACGATCACTCTTGGTGTAAACGTTGTGCCTGCATGTGACCCATCGCAAAATGGCTGGCTTTTTGATTTACCACAGGTGCAAAAATGATATTCCTGGCCTTTACTAAGAGTCACTTTAGCCGGTTTATTATCTGCGATTATAGGGTTCTTCAAGATCGTCATCTCCTTTTAACTAACACCCGTGTTGGGTGCGATGATTGTAAAGTGATTTAGGTACATATTTTGTAAGTTCTTTAAGTGCGCCTTTTACTGAATTATGACTAACATTGTCACCGTTGATAAGGAGTGTTATTCGTTTTATTTTTGTCACAAATGTTCTCCTGAATGTATAGCTGTAATATGATTCCTTAAATGCCTGTTAAGAATAGGAAGTTTAGAGCACATGATAAGCTGAGTTTTTTATAAATCAATCATATAGTTGTGATTTAGCCGGTAAAGATAGATTTTATAGATGCTGATGAGCATTGTGGCTGTAATACTAAACTTATTCGAATAGCCTGTTTTCAAAAACAACCGCGTTAAATTTTTGAGATGAGAAAAGTGCGCGCACTCATTTTTGTTTTAATAGCCTGGTTGACCTGTATCAATGCCGTTATGTAGTAGATGGATATACTATATGTTTTTAAAAAGGTAACTACGATGAAAATATTCGGTGACTTATTTAATGATTTTACCGGCTTGCTAACGGTTGGCATAATTGTTTTTATGATCGTTATGATGGCATTTTTATTCAGGATGTTTATTAGCAAATCATCAAAAAGTGGTGAATAAGCTGCCGTCGGCACGATAGTGCTAGTTAATAAGTTTGAGAATGGTATTCATAGCTGTACCAGTTTACCTCGGTACCGGTTAGGTAAGCGATAGAGATAAAACCGATTACCCCAATAATAGCCATAACGATAGCACCTAGAAAGGCACTACCGAAGCCTTTAACTTCAAAATTGGGTACAAGCGCTGCTGCTAGCATTATCATTAGCGCGTTAATCACTAATGCGAATAAACCAAAACTTAATACTGATAGTGGCAATGTTAAAAACCATAATGCCGGACGTAGAAATGCGTTTATCAGGCCAAGTACAGTTGCTGCAATGATAAAAGCTAAAAAGTTTTTTGCTTTTATTCCTGAAATTAATAATGTGGATATACCCAGCCCAATGATGGTCGCAAGCCAGGTTATAAATAGAGCTGTCATTAATTTTACCTATTGATGAATCTTGTTACTGCAAGCATAAAGACAAAACAGACGGAGTGCTAAGGTGGTTTTTAATAGTAGTTTATTCAAAACTTAGTTTATAGCCCGCGGCTTTTAGATAACTCCTCTCCTTTAATAAATCAGCAAGAGTCATATTGTGACTATCTAACCAGCTTTCAGGAAAGTGTAAATTAATATTATTATTGCGCACACTTATTTCAATATCAGGGAGCGGCTGGTCGCTGCGACCGCGGTGTAATAATACAGCGATGCGTAAAAGAACACACATATGTTTGCCTGCTCTAACGAATGGTTTCATTAACGTTTTAAATGAATGCGTCCTGAATTTACTGCGATGAGATAAAACTAAAGCGGCCAATAGCGCTTGTTCCTGTCGAGAGAATCCTTGCATATCTGCATTGGTTAAAATATACGCGCCGTGTTTATGATAATTATTATGGGATACCTGAAGCCCTATCTCATGCAACATGGATGCCCATTTAACCAGTGGTTTGATCTGTTCAATGTCTATCGACCATGGTTTGTAAACGGCAAGACATAGTTTCTCTACAGTATGGGTGATTCGTTTCGCCTGCTCTATATCCACGCTCCATCGAGACATGGCGCCCTCAACTGTAGCATCTCGTACATCGTGATGCGTTATACGTCCGACGAGGTCATAAAGCAAACCTTCACGCATGCCCTGATCCGATACCTGCATGAGCCTAATATCTAGTGTTTTAAATACAGCAAGTAAAACGGACAGGCCGCCGGCGAGCACCGGCCTACGGTTATCGCTTAGCCCATCAAGTTTACATCTGTCAATATGACCTGCGTCTATTAGATTGTCGCGTAACTTGAGCAGCGATTCTTTACTGATTCCATTTTTACACCAGCCCTGTTCATGCACGATATTACGAATAGCTTTGATGGTGCCTGAACAGCCGATGGCTTCATCCCATTTGCCAGACTGAAAGTCAGCGGCTTGAGGAAACAAGGTTAAAGCGGCCTCTGTTACAGCGGCTTTCATTGATTTTTTAGTAATATCGCCGCCATCAAAAAAACGTCTGCTTGAGCTAACACAGCCTATATAAAGGCTTTCCCGGCGTAGTGGCTGCATTCCGCTGCCGATAATACATTCTGTACTACCGCCGCCGATATCAACAACCAGGCGTTTACCTTTTTTAGTTGCCAGACCGTGCGCAACGCCAAGGTAGATCAGACGAGCTTCTTCACGACCCTCAATAATTTCTATCGGGTGGTTTAAAATTTTTTCTGCTTTTTTGACGAAGCTCCGTGCGTTTTTAGCAATACGTAAGGTATTTGTGCCGGCAATACGAACTGCAGATTGGGGTAGGCCGTGGATTCTTTGAGCAAAGGATTCAAGGCATTCAAAGGCTCTATTTTGTGCCGATTCATCTATAATGCCATTTTTATCGAGGCCACCGCCAAGTCGAACATTTTCCTGTAGGCGGTCAATTATGGATAATGTGCCAGACTCTTCTAGACGAGCAACGATCATATGAAAACTGTTGGAACCGAGATCAATAGCCGCAACAATGTCTGGTAAGTGATTTTTCGTTGTATTCATTTAGCGACTAATGTGAAATTGTGTAGCAAAATAGATAATGACATATTACATCAAAAGGTAAAAGTTGTAAGTGATAAATAACGTATGTGTGGATTATAGGGTTATTAAACTGCGTATAAAACAGATTGTTTTAATGCTGCCTTTTACCGTTGTAGCGACGGTAAGTGCGCAGTCGCTAGAGCCGTTGCCAGAAAAAGAAACGGAGACAGACGTTAATGTAGAAACTGAAAAAACTGATGTCGTTACAGAAAAAGAAGAAGAAAAAATTGAAGAGTATCAAATTTATAGAAAACAGAACCCAGATAATCCCTGCGCTCGTGATATGGATACCTATGGTTATGAAAAAAACTGGTATGACGAGTCACAAATATTTGTTAACTCAAAATTTTGTGAGCCGGCATTGTGGTTTGATAATTTTTTCGCTAATGACAGAATATTTAATGAAGGCGCTGCTGGTACGTATATTCGCTGGCGAAATGAATTTATTTATGATGAAGAAGAGGATTTTTCATTCGACATGGGTATTAGCGCCAGTGTAGAGCTCCCCGGTTTTGAAGACAGGCTACGTGTAACTTTTGACAATGATGAGGATCAAGATATACAAGATGTTGCACCCGGTAATGCGCAGCAGAATAATAGTAGTCTGGGTCTGCAGTTAGATGTGCTTGAAAACGATAGGTCAAAATTTAATATAAAGGTTAGTTTTTCACCAAAAATCCTACTAAGGTATCGTTATACTTACCCTGTTTTAGATAGTTTAACTTTACGTTTTACACAGGAAGTGCAAAGGAAAGAACAAGTTAATGATGCGCGCACATTAATAGATATTGAGAAAGCATTCAAGCCACAATTTTTATTTCGCTCTTCGACTGAAGGCAAAGTATCCGAAGAGTATGATGGCATTGACTGGTTGCAGGCATTTGTTCTATACCAGCGGATAAATAAAAAAACATCACTTGCTTATGAGTCTAGTGTTAATGGTATAAGTGAGCCAGAGACATTGGCAACAAATTACCGCCTTGGCATTCGCTTTAGAAAAAACTTCCATCGCGAATGGCTTTTTTATGAGATAGCACCTGAAGTGACCTGGCCAGTAACGCTTGATGAAGATCGTTTAGTAGTAGAAGAGCGACGTTCTAAATGGCTGTTATTTTTTCGTCTCGAAGTACATTTTGGCAATGCACAAAAAAAACGATACCAGGATTACAACTAATAAAAACTGTTAATGAATAGCGTACGATTATATTACATGATCCATAAAGGTAAGAGCGATCTTGCTAAGGTGGGAAACAAACAGATGGACCAATGGCTGTCTGAATTATCTATGTCGAAGCGTAAGACTGTTCAGCGTTTGATAAATAGTGATGATCAGATAGCTTCATTGCTAGCTTCACAATTATTAAAAATGTGTGCAAGAGACGAAGCTGTCGATGATTTTCTCCTGTGTGACGTTAATTATCCTGAGACGGGAAAGCCAAACTGGCAGAGTAAGCAGGGATATGTTCTAGACTTTAATATTTCTCATTCAAATCAATGCGTTCTGGTTGCAGCAAGTAATACCGTAAAAATTGGTGTTGATGTTGAGAAGATTCGAGAATTAAAAAACTTGAGTTTTAAAATGGTAATGTTGCCCGATGAATTGAAGTTGATACGAGAAACGCCCACTTTGTTTTTTGAGTTATGGTCAAAAAAAGAAGCCGTTGTGAAAGCTGCAAATACAAGCGGATTATCTCGGATGCGTGATGTCATATTAATGGAAGATCAGGCGACGCTCGATGGTGTGGATTGGTACCTGAATAGTGTTGAGACGGGCATGCAGCTTGATGATCAGTATGAAATTTACCTGGCGACATCTGAACCTGTCGATAAATTAATAATAAAAAATATAATTCTTGAGGATTTAATCAAAGATCCAGCTTACGATTAAGCCGGTGATACTGCAGCCTGTACGCAACGTAATGTATCGTAGTCATACATGCCATCGAGTGCATCAAACGCTGGTTTGAGTTTTCGGCTATCGGCTTCAGTGTTCAATAACGCCTCATGAATAATGTTTATTTCCTGTTGGTTTAATTTAACCACATCATGAAGTTTAAGTTCGCCCTGTTCAATGCACTCAGCAAGATGAGAATATACGGTAGAGGGTTTAAGCTTGCGCTGTGCTGCAATTGTATCTATATCCAGGCCGCTACGAAACAATAACAAGCTTTCACTGACGGTGTCTGTGGGATCCTGTTTTTCATTATAGATGTGATCGTTTATGACTTTAAGAAATGCGTCACCATATTTTTCAAGTTTGCTTTCACCTACACCATTAATACCTAATAGTTGCTCATGGTTGTGAGGCTGCCGTTCCATCATCTCAGATAGTGTCGCGTCATGAAAAATGACAAACGGTGGTACATTATTTTCATCTGCCATATTTTTACGGCAAGTACGCAAAGCTTCCCATAAAGCATTGTCAGAGGCCTTGCTGGTATTAAATAATTTTCTACCTTTGCGAGTAGAGCTTGTCTGCTTATTTTGCTTGCGTAATTGCAGGCTTTGCTCGCCACGTAAAACGGCTCGACAGTGTTCAGTCAGGCGCAGACTGCCATGGCCCTCTACATCAACAGCAAGTAAATTACGGCTGATTAGTTGACGAAAGATATTTCGCCAGTGTTTGGTATCATGCTCTTTACCAATGCCAAAAACGCTGAGATTGTCATGCCCAAACTGACTGATGCGTTCATCATCTTTTCCGGTTAATACATCAACCAGGTAGTTAACGCCAAAACGCTGACCGGTACGGTGCACGCAGGACAGGGCTTTTTGAGCAGCCACACTCGCGTCCCAGGTTTCCACCGGGCTCAGACAGTTGTCACAGTTACCACAGGCCTCATGCAGGTCTTCATTAAAATAGTTGAGTAAAGATTGTCGTCGGCAGCTGGTTATATCAGTAAAACCAAGCATGGTTTCAAGTTTATGACGCTCAACCTGTTTGTATTTTTCTTCAGCGGTTGATGTCGCCATCATCTGCTTGAGTGTGATCACGTCCTGTAAGCCGTAGACCATCCAGGCGTTTGCTGGTAAGCCATCACGCCCTGCCCGGCCAGTCTCCTGATAATAGGCTTCCATACTTTTTGGTAGATTAAGATGGGCAACAAAACGTACATCAGGTTTGTCTATGCCCATGCCAAAAGCGATGGTAGCGACAATAATAACGCCATCTTCTTTGAGAAAACGCTGTTGATTTGTCAGCCTGGTTTCGGCAGACAAACCAGCGTGATATGGCAGAGCAGTAAAACCTTTTTCTGTTAACCATGCGGCGATAGCGTCAACTTTTTTTCGTGATAGACAATAAACAATGCCAGAGTCATTCTCGTGTTCATTTTGAATAAATCGTAATAAGGCCGTGCGCGCGTTGCCTTGCGCTTCACTTATGCGGTAACAGATGTTGGGACGATCAAAGCTGGAGATAAATTCACGCGCTGTTTCCAGCGCCAGTCGATGTTTGATTTCAGCACGGGTTTTTTCATCCGCAGTTGCGGTTAATGCGATCCGCGGGATATCTGGAAATTGCTCGTGTAGCAACGAAAGCCGAATGTAGTCTGGACGAAAATCGTGACCCCATTGTGAAACACAGTGAGCTTCGTCAATGGCAAAAAGTGAGATTGTGGTGTGTTTTAATAAATTTAGAAAGCCGCCAGTTGTGAGTCGCTCGGGTGCGACGTATAACATGTCTAACTTGCCGTTGACTAGATCATCTTCGGTCTGGCGCGTGGTTTTAGCATCTAAGGTTGAATTTAGATAAGCCGCGTTAATACCAAGCTGTCGCAACGCCATTACCTGGTCATGCATCAGTGCGATTAACGGTGAAATAATAATGCCGGTGCCATTACGGACCAGAGAGGGAATCTGATAACACAGTGATTTACCACCACCGGTTGGCATCAGTACAACCGCATCCTCACCGTTTACTAATGTCTGGACAATTTCGCCCTGTTGCAGGCGAAAATCAGAATAACCGAAGGTATTTTGCAGGTAGTTGAGGGCTGAATCATCCATGATCGCTATTTTATGTTTAATTGAGAATAATTATACTTTTATATTCCTTAGCGGTTATTCGTCTGACGTTCTAATCAGGAAGTGAGAATTGGGCGAGTCCACCCTCGTCTTCCTCCTCGTCTTCTTCATCCGCAATTAAGCTTAATCCGCCATGGCTATCATCAGGTTTACTACTGGACTTACCTTTTGCTGCCAATTCAATTTTTAGACGTAGATTGTTTTCAGCATCAGCATTCTTAAGTGTTTCTTCTAATGTGATCTTTCCTGCGTTGTACAGATTAAACAATGCTATATCAAACGTTTGCATTCCCATGGGCTCAGACTTTTCCATTACCGTTTTGATTTCAAGAATATCGCCTTCTTTTATCAGGTCGGCAATACGTGGTGAATTAAGCAATATCTCAATGGCAGCGCAGCGTTTACCGTCAACGGTAGGAATAAGCCGTTGTGAAACAAAGGCCTGTAAATTAATCGAAATATCGCTTAATAGTGACCGGCGTTTTTCCTCAGGGAAAAAGTTAATGATTCGGTCAAGCGCCTGGTTAGCATTATTGGCATGCAAGGTTGAAATGGCCAGGTGTCCGGTTTCAGCAAAGGCCAGTGCATGCTCCATGGTTTCACGGTCACGAATCTCGCCGATGAGTATCACGTCGGGTGCTTGCCTTAATGTGTTTTTGAGTGCATCTTCAAAACTGTCAGTATCCATTCCGACTTCACGTTGATTAATGATGCAGCCTCTGTGTTTGTGGACAAATTCGATAGGGTCTTCGATGGTGATGATGTGACCTTTAGAATTTCTGTTACGGTAATCAATTAAAGCCGCTAGCGAGGTAGATTTTCCTGAGCCGGTGCCGCCTACAAAAAGAATTAGGCCGCGTTTGAACATGACTACTTTTTTTAATATATCAGGTAGACCAAGCTGTTCCAGATTGGGGATTTCAGTAACGATATTCCGTATGACCATCGAGACTTCATTGCGCTGTTTGAATATATTGACGCGAAAGCGTCCGATATCCGGCAGCGATAAAGCAAGATTCATCTCAGGTTTATTCTTGAATTCAATTTTTTGTTTATCTGACATTAACTCGTTAGCGAGACTTTCGACCCAGCCCGGTGGTGCCGGATCTTTTCCAAGAGGGGTCAGGGTGCCGCTGAACTTTGCGCTGGGTTTGGCGCCGGTGGATAAATACAGATCGGAACCGTCTTTTTCAGCGAGAATTTTCAAATAAGGAGTGACTTTCATTCTGTTGGCCTAAAACATTAATACGATCGATAAAGTATATGGTGAATCAGAGATTAAACAATAAACTTGCAGGAAAACTATTGTCTATTTTGATGAAAGATAAGGACGTGAGAATAAAAATCAGACAATAAAAAACCACGATGCATATCGTGGTTTTTTATTTTAGCGCTAACTAATGGTTGCAGCGACGAATGTTTAAATTAGCTGCAGCCCTTTGGTCGTGGTAAACCGGCAATTTTGTTGGCGCATTTTATTAGACCCGTTGGGAATAGAGAATAAATGTATTTTTGGTCACTACGGTCTTTACCGTATTTTTTCTTCATAATTTTTGAAAAAGACCGTGGCTCACAAACACTGCCATTTTCCTGAAAATATTCACGTGCTTCTTTGATGATGTCCCAGTGTTCTTGAGTAAGCCCATCAACAATTTTCTCACTTTTAGCGATTTCAACAGCGAGCTCTTCACTCCACTCATCAAGGTTTTCCAACCAGCCAGCCTCGCTGAGCTGGATTATTTGACCGTTAATTTCTGCTTGCATTGGTTTGCCTCGTAATAACCTAGTAATTTAGTCAGGTATTTTAGCTAATTATTGTCTATTAGTAAACAGCAAAGTTCTTATGGACATCATCTCTCTATAAGCAGTTGAAATTAATGGTCTTATCGTAGAAGCTGTTGATTAACTTCTTCTCGCTTTTCCTTGCCTTCTAGTAATTCTATCAAGGTTAAAGCAAAGTCCATCGCAGTTCCTGGTCCGCGCGAGGTGACTATATTACCGTCGATGACAACGGCATTATCTGAGATTGTGATGCTGTCATCATTAAGTGCGGCGAGTACACCAGGAAAACTGGTTGCCGTTTTTCCCTTCAATACGCCGGCTTCGGCAAGCGCTTTAGGCGCGGCACAGATGGCTGCCAGGTATTTGTTTTGTGAAAACTGCTTTTTTATTAAGGCTTGCAGTTGTTTATTATCCCGCAAGTGGTCTGCTCCGGGTAGGCCGCCAGGTAAGACAATAAGATCGAAAGACGCATTTTGTACTTTATCAATGCTGGTATCGGGAATGATGGTGGTGCCACGCGAAGCTTTCACCGGCTGCTCATCGAGGCCACAGGTGGTGACTGTGATGCCAGCACGCACCAGTAAATCAGTGATAGTTATCGCTTCTAGTTCTTCACAGCCTTGAGCAAGCGGCACCAGTACATGCGACATTATGATCTTCCCGTTTGTTTATGTGTTGGTTTGCAGTCCGAATTAAATTTGAAACGGGGATCAGAGTAATGCCCTGCTTGTTTAATTCATCTAAGTGGTTTTGTAGAAATTTTATGGTTTCTGGATAAGGATGTGCAATGGCTAAAGCATAACCACGTCGATTTATTCTTTGAATAAAACGATCAAATTGTCGGCGTAGAGTGTTTTCTTCATGATCCGGATCAAGAAAAAAATCACGTGATAGATTGGGTATATTATATTCAACGGCAATTTTATCTGCGATAGACTTGCTCGTGGTTTTACTGTCAATAAAATATAAACCACCGTGTCGAGAAAGCTCGTCCATTAGCCAGGTCATATGACCGGGATGTCTGGTTAACAAGCTACCCATGTGATTGTTTACACCGCGGACATAAGGCACTGAATTTAAATTTGAACGTAATTGTTCATTAAACTCTCTTCTTGTCATATGCAGCTTAAGTGCGCCTGGTGAATGATCGTGATGTTCAACGGATTGCATGGGCAGATGCAGCATGATTTCTTTATTATTTTTTGCTGCCAGGCGAGCCAGGTCTTTTGCGTAAGTCGTCTGTGGAAGTATGGCGATGGTTAGTGCGGCTGGAAGGTTGATGACATCCTGTCCATGCTGAAAGTTATTGCCGACATCATCAATAATAATGCTGGCAACTTTCTCTGCATTTACAGGAGCATTAAATAAAATAAAAATGCTAAAGACGAATATTGCTAATGGTAAATGCCTGCGCATAAATAATAGCTTATTCCGTGTAGTTAACGTCCGTGTTAGTTGTTGGGCTGTTATGATTTGCTAAAGATACTTAAACCTTTTAACAATAATAGTGCTTCATAAAGTTGGAAGTCGTCAGAAGCTTTTATTTTTGCATCCTCTTTTTCATCAGTCTTGCCCTCTTTGGTAGCATCAATAACTGCTTGCTGTGATTTTGTTGGGTTGCTGATACTGCCACTTAAATCAGATTCTTTAATACGTAACGAAGCATCGTCCTTTGAATCTTTAATCTCATAGCGATCAAGAGCGATGTCTGGTGTAATGCCTTCACCTTGAATGGATCGACCGTTCGGTGTGAAATAGCGTGCAGTGGTGATTTTAACCGCACCGCCACTGCGCAGTTCCTGAATAGTCTGCACCGAGCCTTTACCAAACGATTTGCTGCCCATAATAACGGCACGTTTGTGATCCTGTAATGCACCGGCAACAATTTCTGATGCTGATGCTGAACCACCATTGATTAATACAACGACTGGTAAGCCGTTCATTATGTCACCTGGTTTTGCATTAAATTCAAAGTCTGAATTTTCGATTCGACCTTTGGTGTAAACCAGTTTGCCTTCATCAATGAAAGCATCTGATACGTCAGCAGCAGCGCTCAATACACCGCCAGGATTGTTTCGTAGGTCAAGCACCAGACCTTTTAATTCGTTTTTATTTTCTGTTTTAAGTTTGCTTACCTCGCTTACCAGGTCGCGTGCTGTTTTTGACTGGAAATTACTGATACGAATATAACCATAATCTGGCTCAAGTATACGGCTTTTAACACTATTGACCGAGATGATGGCACGAGTGACAGTGAATGGTAGTGGTTTGTCAGCGCCTTCGCGTATGACCACTAATTTAATATCAGTACCCGGGTCACCACGCATAATTTTGACCGCATCGTTTAATGTCATGCCTTTAACTGATTTTTCGTTGAGCCGAATAATCAGGTCGCCTGATTCCAGGCCAGCGCGAAATGCAGGTGTATCGTCGATTGGGGAAATGACTTTAACGAAACCATCTTCCATGCCTACCTGGATGCCTAAGCCGCCGAACTTACCTGTAGTACCAATTTTTAATTCATTGTATTCATCGGTGTTTAGATAAGTGGAATGAGGGTCAAGACCGGTTAACATGCCGCGAATAGCATTTTCTAGCAAGGTTTTATCATCGACATCTTCAACGTAGTCGGTTTTGATGCGAGCAAAAATATCTGAGAAATTACGCAATTCATTAAGAGGAAGCCCAACAGACTCTTCCGTTGTTTTCTCGGCTAATACACTACTGGTTAACGACACAGAAATGCCTACAAAAATACCAAAGACCAAAACCAGAGCGGTCTTATATTGATTACTCATAAATAACTCCAATAACTTACTAATGTAAAACTGATTTGCATTTAATTCAATATTGCTGGTTTATGGGAAATGGTCACATATAACAAAACAATGGGGTGGATTTGGCTGCAAATCAACAGATGTGTAAATAATAGTGGTTAGAGTGCTTTAAAGCTAGCATGTTCCATGATAATTCTTATAAAGAATTGGTCTGGGCTGATGCATGTCTGGCAGATGAAGCGCACCATTTTGAAGGATTGATGGGTTTGCCGCGGGAACGTATCTCAAAATAAACGCCACTGTGCAGCTGACCGCCACTGTCTCCGGCGGTGGCGATAACTTCTCCGGCGCTCACCCAGTCTCCAGTTTGTTTGAACAATGACTCACTATGACCATACAAACTCATGTAACCGTCGCCATGGTCAATAATGGTGATAAAGCCGAACCCCTGTAGCCAGTCGGAGAAGGCAACGCGGCCATGGCTTATTACGCGAACCGGTGTGCCATAGTCCGCCTTGATTAAAACTCCGTTCCATTTTAGGTCGCCATAGTTTTTTGGTTGGCCAAATTTACTGAGAAATAGCCCTTTAGTCGGCCAGGGTAGCTTGCCTTTGAGTGATGCAAACGGTGTGTTTTCAGAAGGGCTAGTAGGAATATCTGCCAGTAGTTCGCCCAGTGATTTGAGCATATTTTCAATTTTACTGCGGCTGGTTTCCAGACTGGTCAGCGTGCTTTCCTGATTTTGTATTTTGTCGCTGAGTTCAGCGACGAGTTTTTTACGTTGCCTTCGTTGTTTTTGACGTTGCCTTTTCTTATCAACCTGCGTTTTTAGCAAGACGTTCTGCGTTAATAACGTCTGTTTAAGTGCCAACTCCGTCTGTTTTGTTTGTTCTATGGTTTCTGCAAATAAAGTGATTTGCTGTTTTCTGGCGCGATTGAGGTAGTTGAAATATTGTTGGGTTCTACCGGCTTGCGCTGGATCTTGTTGATTTAGGAGCATTTTCAGGTTTTGTTGATTTCCCATGCTGTAAGCTGAGCGCATCTGCTCTGATAAAACAGCACGCTGCTCCCGCAGCTGCTTATTAAGTCGTTTTAGTTCGCTTTGCAGCTTTTTTTTCTGTTGGCGAATGTTGCGTATATCTTTTTCTAATGCCTTGAGTTTTAGTGCGTTTTTGCTGATTTCAGATTCAAGCGTTTGCAGCTCAGTGACAACGTGACTGCGTTGCTTCTTGTTGCCTTTGAGGTAGCTCTGTATCTTGGCGATACTTTTCTGAAGTGTTTCGAGCTTACTTTGATAATGCGCCATATCTTCATCTTTTGACGCAAAAACAGAGCTAGAGCAGAAAAAAAGGCATAAAAATAAAGATATTGAAGATATAGTGCGGAGTTCGGTGCGGATAGAAGATATATTTATTCTAGGCATTCTGTATTTATCAAACCGAGATTGAGAATAGAGTAAAATATTTACTGATATTTCAAGATTTAGCTATTTCAATTCAAAAAAAAGTGTATTAATGTATGCTTAGTTAATTATATTATTAAGCAACACTTTTGTTTAGAGGCAACGTCATGGCTGTAACCCCCAACGATCCTAGTTTAATGTCCCGCGATGAAGATATTAGTCGAGCATCGCGATCACTTAAAGCTATGTCGCATCCCCTGCGCTTAAAA
>CAJXZZ010000022.1 GCA_913065105.1 uncultured Gammaproteobacteria bacterium
AAGATGAAATTCCACACTACATGAAAAAACACCTGGTCAAAGCAGGTCTAACCGGCTGGGCACAGGTGCATGGCTGGCGTGGAAACACCTGTTTGCATACTCGGATTGAGCATGATCTTTATTACATAGAAAACTGGTCGTTATGGCTCGATATTAAAATTATTATCATGACAGTTTTTCGAGGTCTGGTACACAAAAACGCTTACTAGTTAAACGATAGTTAGCAGTCGGCAGTATGCAGTATGCAGTAAAAGCTTAGATGTAGAGGCTGAAGCTTCAGAATATTAGACGCATGGATTAAGATTTCATGGTATTTAATGCCGTGATTAAAAACAAGGAGAAGTTAGTGAAATCTACGGTCATCAGTGGCGGCTGTTCTAGTCAGAAAAAATCCCATCATATAAAAAGGCATAAGGTTATTCTGTTTTTATTGGTGGCTTTTTTATGCTCGATTGCCCCCTTCAGCTTTGCTCAAAAACCGGATCTCTTTTTATTAAAAACATACCAGAACCACAAAGATGTTACTGGTTGGGTGATGAGTGAAAAACTTGATGGTGTACGGGCTTATTGGGACGGTCAGCAACTGATTAGTCGGGGTGGCCATGTTTTCAAAGCGCCGACATGGTTTACTCAGGGATTTCCGCCTTTTGAGCTGGATGGCGAGCTTTGGACGAAGCGTAATGATTTTGAAAATATTGTTTCAATAGTACGCCAGCAGCAACCGGATGAGCGTTGGTCACAAATCAGCTATCGAATTTTTGAAGTGCCGCAACAGCCGGGTGGTTTATTGAAAAGGCTAGCTGTACTAGGTGACTATTTGAAGGCGGTCGATCTGAAGTCTGCGCAGTTAACATCCGCTGCATCGAAACCTGTACATTTATCCATCATCCCTCAAGTTGAAATTAAAAGTCAGACGCATTTGAACGAGTTTCTACAGCAGGTTATGAGTCAGGGAGGTGAAGGTGTTGTGATAAGAGATCCTGCCGCTGCATATCAAACAGGTCGATTAAATGGTGCGTTAAAACTTAAACCTCATCAGGATGAAGAATGTGAAGTAACAGGTTATCATCCGGGTCAGGGTAAATATCAGAATATGGTTGGCTCATTGGAGTGCCGGTTAAAAAATCAGAACGTTATTCGTATCGGTTCAGGCTTAAGTGATCAGCAACGAAAAAGCCCGCCTGCCATTGGAAGCGTCATCACCTTCAAATATAATGGGTTGACGGCTAAGGGTTTGCCACGATTTCCAGTGTTTTTGCGACTGCGTCCGCTCGTTGCAGAGTAGTCAGTGAGCTACGCCTGGTTTCATATTAAATTATCACCAATACCATACTAAAATCACCAATAAGCTGTTGACCACAAGTTATTTCCAACGTACAATTCCCGCCCGTTGTAGCAGGGCCGAACGATGAGGCTACAACGTTGTGTGTCCCCATCGTCTAGAGGCCTAGGACACCGGGTTTTCATCTCGGCAACAGGGGTTCGACTCCCCTTGGGGACGCCATTAATTTTAAGTTTGAGACTAGAGCTTTAAGATAACTTGGGTCTTAAACTAGAGGCTGGCCAAATTCGACAGGATTTGTACCAGCCTTTTTCATATCTGCTCGATTTAGCTGCTCGGTTAGAATTATCAGCAGATATGATGTGTCGATTTACACTGTATCTCGATTTATTATCATGTACCGCACCTTCTGGAGAATGTATTGACCACAGCTGTGCTAGCGCTTGAAGATGGGAGCTTGTTTTACGGCAAGTCCATTGGCGTTTCCGGTGAAACTATCGGTGAAGTGGTATTTAATACGGCGATGACGGGTTATCAAGAAATCCTCACCGATCCTTCCTACAGTCAACAGATCGTTACTTTAACTTATCCCCATATTGGTAATGTCGGCACATGTGCTGGCGATGAAGAAGCTAATGGTGTGTTCGCCAGTGGTTTAGTTATTCGTGATAGTTCTATGATAATGAGCAACTGGCGTGCAGAGAAAAGTCTGCATGATTACCTGGTTGAAAATAACACGGTTGCCATTGCTGATATTGATACCCGTCGTTTAACGCGAATACTGCGTGATAAAGGTGCCATGGGTGGCTGTATTCTGGCAGGTGATGCGATTAACGATAAGGACGTCATTGCAAAGGCTAAAGCGTTCGCTGGTCTCAAAGGCATGGATCTGGCGAAAGAGGTGACCACGGCTGAGTCCTACCAATGGACTGATAACGTTTGGGATCTAGCAACGAATCAACCACACGTAAACCCTGAGCAGCAATTTCATGTTGTGGCTTACGACTATGGTGTCAAACGTAATATTCTACGCATGCTGGTCGAGCGCGGCTGCAAAGTAACCGTTGTACCAGCCAAAACACCGGCAAGTGACGTGTTAGCGATGAGCCCAGATGGTGTATTCCTATCGAATGGCCCAGGCGACCCGGAACCCTGTGATTATGCCATTGAAGCTATTCGACAAATCCTGGAAACCGAGTTGCCCGTGTTTGGTATTTGTTTAGGCCACCAGTTACTGGCTTTGGCTTGCGGCGCAAAAACTCTAAAAATGAAGTTTGGTCATCATGGTGCCAATCATCCAGTGCAAGATTTATCAAACAAAAAAGTAATGATTACTAGTCAAAATCACGGTTTTGCCGTTGATGGTGATAGTTTGCCGGCTAACCTGGAGGCGACGCATCGCTCTCTGTTTGATCAGTCGCTACAAGGTATACATCGCACAGACAAACCCGCTTTCGGATTCCAGGGGCACCCTGAGGCGAGTCCGGGGCCACATGACATCGCGCCTGTATTTGATCACTTTATCGACTTGATGGAGAAAAAGCTAAAAGATTGAATTTTCCGCCAATAAACGCGAATGAACGCAAATGTTTTATATATGGAGATATATTATGGAGGAAACTATTTCGCAGCGAGTGATACGTTGTGCTTTTGATGTTAGTAATACATTGGGTGCAGGGTTTCTTGAGAAAGTCTATGAGAATGCTCTTTGTGTTGAGCTCGAAAAAAACGGATTAAGATTTCAGGCTCAGAGGCCTATTACTGTTAATTACAAAGGTTTTCAAGTTGGAGAGTACGTAGCTGATATTGTTGTTGAAGATAAGCTACTGCTTGAGTTAAAAGCATTGACAGCTATTTGTAGTTCACACGATGCGCAAGTAATGAATTATTTAAAAGCAACAGATCTGTCTGTCGGTTTATTGCTAAATTTTGGCAGACCAAAGTTAGGTATAAAACGAATAGTTTGGCAACATGATGAAACAGAAAAAATATAATTTGGTTTTATTCGCGTTCATTTGCGTGCATTTGCGGAAAAACAATTACTATGCCTAAAAGAGAAGATATAAAAAGCGTTTTAATCATCGGTGCGGGTCCTATCGTTATCGGACAGGCCTGTGAGTTTGATTACTCTGGGGCGCAAGCATGTAAAGCGATTAAAGAAGAAGGTATCCGTGTCATCCTGGTGAATTCAAATCCGGCCACCATCATGACGGATCCTGAAATTGCCGACGCGACCTATATAGAGTCAATCACCTGGAAGACGGTTGCTGCGATTATCGAAAAAGAAAGACCGGATGTTCTGTTGCCGACCATGGGTGGTCAGACCGCGCTTAACTGTGCGCTTGATTTAGACCGCGAAGGTATTTTAGAAAAATTTGGCGTTGAGATGATCGGTGCCAGCAAAGATGCCATCGATATGGCAGAAGATCGCGAGCGTTTCAAAATCGCCATGGAAGAACTCGGTCTGGATATGCCGCGTGCAGCGATAGCGCACAGCATGGAAGAAGCCTACCAGGTGCAGGCGCAAGTGGGTTACCCGACGGTTGTACGTCCATCTTTCACCATGGGTGGCAGCGGCGGCGGTATTGCTTATAACAAAGAAGAATTCGATGAAATCTGCCTTCGTGGCCTGGATCTATCGCCGGTAAGTGAGTTACTGGTTGAGGAATCTATCTGCGGTTGGAAAGAATACGAGATGGAAGTGGTGCGCGACAAAAATGATAATTGCATCATTATCTGCTCGATCGAAAATCTCGATCCGATGGGTATTCACACGGGCGACTCAATAACCGTTGCACCAGCGCAGACGCTGACTGATAAAGAGTATCAGCATATGCGCGACGCTTCGGTTGCGGTATTGCGCAAGATCGGCGTTGAGACTGGCGGTTCAAATGTACAGTTTGCGGTGAATCCAGAAAACGGTCGTATGACCATCATCGAAATGAATCCACGTGTTTCACGTTCCTCAGCGCTTGCTTCTAAAGCAACCGGTTTCCCGATTGCAAAAATCGCTGCAAAGCTGGCAATCGGTTATACGCTTGACGAATTGCAAAATGAGATTACTGGTGGTGCCACACCAGCATCGTTTGAGCCGACGATCGATTACGTTGTCACAAAAATTCCACGTTTCACTTTCGAAAAATTTCCGCAAGCTGAAAACCGCCTGACCACGCAGATGAAATCGGTCGGTGAGGTTATGGCTATCGGTCGTACTTTCCAGGAATCATTGCAAAAAGCGCTGCGTGGATTGGAAGTTGATATCGATGGTCTAAGCCCAGTGCTTGATCCTGAAATGGCTGAAGACGAAGTTGAGTCCTTCTTAAATCAGGAACTGAGTCTGGCTGGTGCAGATCGTCTGCTGTATGTCGGTGACGCTTACCGTCGCGGTTATTCAAACGAGAAAATGTTTAACCTGACCAAGATCGATCCGTGGTTTTTAGTTCAGTTAGAAGATTTAATAAAAGAAGAACTGGCTCTCAATGGTAGGGCGTTAGCGAGTATCACTAAAGAAGAGTTATATCAGCTAAAACGTAAAGGTTTTTCTGATAGCCGCCTGGCTGGATTGTTGAACATCGAACAAAAAGTGATGCGTGAATATCGTCATTCATTAGATATTCGTCCAGTCTACAAACGCGTTGATACCTGTGCGGCAGAATTTTCGACTTCGACCGCTTACATGTATTCTACCTATGAAGAAGAATGTGAAGCCGATGTTGATGACCGCGAGAAAATCGTCGTTTTAGGCGGTGGTCCAAATCGTATCGGTCAGGGCATCGAGTTTGATTACTGCTGTGTGCATGCCGCATTTGCTATGCGTGATGATGGTTATGAAACCATCATGATCAACTGTAATCCTGAAACGGTATCGACTGACTATGACACTTCAGACCGTTTATATTTTGAGCCCTTAACCTTAGAAGATGTGCTCGAAGTATTAGATAAAGAAAAACCAAAAGGCGTCATCGTGCAGTACGGTGGTCAGACACCGTTGAAACTCGCGCGTGACCTGGAAGCTGCAGGGGTGCCTGTTATTGGTACAACCCCTGACTGTATCGATCTGGCAGAAGACCGCGAGCGCTTCCAGCAGGTGATTAATGAACTGGGCCTGAAACAGCCGCCTAATCGTCTGGCAAGGTCGACTGAAGAAGCGGTTGCTGGCGCGGCAGAAATTGGTTTTCCACTGGTCGTGCGTCCGTCTTATGTATTGGGTGGCCGCGCCATGGAAATCGTTTACAACGAAACTGACCTCAAGTTCTACATGAAAAATGCAGTCAGCGTTTCTAATGATGCGCCTGTGTTGCTCGATCGTTTCCTCGATGATGCGGTTGAAGTTGACGTCGACGCAATCTGTGACGGTGAAGATGTATTGATTGGCAGCATCATGGAGCATATCGAACAGGCGGGTGTGCACTCGGGTGATTCTGCCTGTTCGCTACCGCCGTATTCATTGTCTGCCGGTGTGCAGGATCAGTTGCGTGAGCAAACGCGTCAATTAGCCTTAAAACTGGGCGTGGTGGGTTTAATGAATATCCAGTTTGCGATCCAGTTTAACGACACTGGTGAAAATATTTATCTGCTGGAAGTCAATCCACGTGCTTCGCGTACAGTTCCCTTTGTATCAAAAGCGACCGGTGTGCCTTTAGCAAAAATTGCCGCACGTTGTATGGCGGGTAAATCATTGAAAGAGCAGGGTGTGACTAAAGAAGTGGTGCCAAAAACATTTGCTGTGAAAGAATCTGTATTCCCGTTTGTTAAATTCCCTGGTGTGGATCCGCTGTTAGGTCCTGAGATGAAATCTACCGGCGAAGTTATGGGCGCTGGTGATACCTTTGGTATGGCATTTGCGAAAGCACAATTAGGCGCTGGAGTAGATCTGCCAACAAAAGGTCGAGTATTCATCAGCGTACGTGAAAGAGATCGTGAGAATGCGGTATCACTTGGCCGTGAGTTAGTCGCTAAAGGGTTTAAACTGGTGGCGACCAGCGGAACCGGTAGGGCATTAGAGGCTGCAGGTATAAAATTTAAGCAGGTCAATAAAGTTTATGAAGGTCGTCCACATATCGTCGACATGATTAAAAATGGTGATATTGCGTTAATTATAAATACCACCGAAGGCAAGAAGGCGATTCAGGATTCATTTACTATTCGCGCCTCTGCATTGCAGCACAAGGTGAGTTACACTACGACCATCGCGGGTGCGAACGCGACCGTTTTAGCACTGGATTATTTAGAAGTGAACTCAGTGACGCGATTACAGGATTTACACGAAGATATTAAAGAGGCTATAGCGTGAGTCAAGATCCAATCACCGTGCGCGGTGCAAAAAAATTACAGGATGAATTATTTCAGCTGAAAAGTGTTGATCGTCCGAAAGTGATTGAAAATATCGCCATCGCTCGTGAGCATGGCGATCTGAAAGAGAATGCTGAATACCATGCGGCGCGTGAGCAACAGGGTTTTATCGAAGGTCGAATTAAAGATATCGAAGGAAAACTGGGTAACGCGGTAATCATTGATGTCACTACAGTGAATGCCAATGGCAAAGTTGTTTTTGGTGCGACGGTTGATGTCGCTGATGAAGAAACCGGCGATGAACTAACCTATCAGATCGTCGGTGAAGATGAAGCAGATATTAAGCAAAATATGATCTCGATCGGTTCACCGATTGCGCGCGCATTGATCGGCAAAGTAGAAGGTGATGTTGCAGAAGTAAAAACCCCTGGTGGCTTGCGCTCACTAGAAATCGTTGCGATACGTTATAACTAATGTCACTTTCAAAAAAACAAACCAAATTTCTGCGTGCTAAATGTCACGATTTAAAAGCTGTCATCATGATGGGGCAAAAGGGGTTGACGGAAGAAGTCTTAAGCGAGATCGATCTTGCTCTAACGCATCATGAGCTGGTAAAAATAAAACTATCTGCTGATGACCGCGAACTTCGTAAACAATTAATCGCTGAAATCTGTGATAAAAGTCAGTCGCAAGAAATTCAGTCGATAGGCAAAACATTGTCTATCTATCGTGTAAACCCTGATAAAGTGGTAATCGAGTTGCCTGTAAAATAGTTGTCAGTAGGCAGTTACAGTTAAAAACCTTAAAATATATTGCCGTCCTGTCCAAAGGGAGGGATATTTTGCAGCAGTAGTTAAATATTTTTCACTGCGTTCAAAAAGACAGCAGTGTTAACATTATTTTTCATTCACTTTTATTTGCGTTTATTCGCGTTCATTTGCGGATAGAATTAAAACAATGGCAAAAAGCAAAAGCAGCAAAGGCTGGTTAAAAGAACATTTCGATGATGAATATGTTCGCCGTTCTCAACAAGACGGTTATCGTTCACGCGCCATCTATAAACTCATGGAAATCGATGAAAAAGACCGCCTGGTAAAACCCGGTATGACGGTCATCGATCTTGGTGCTGCCCCTGGCGGCTGGTCTGAATACTGCGTAAAAAAACTGGGAAAGAAAGGTACTATTGTGGCGCTGGACATATTACCGATGGAACCAATTGACGGTGTCGCCATCGTAGAAGGTGACTTTCGCGAAGATGCAGTTTTTGAAGAATTAATGGCGGTTATGGGTAATGACAAGTCAGACCTTGTAATTTCCGATATGGCCCCCAATATTAGCGGTATGGGTTCTGTCGATATGCCCAGGGCCTATCACCTGTGTGATCTGGCACTGGATCTGGCTCGGCAGGTATTAAAACCCGGTGGTGCTCTGTTGGTAAAGTTGTTTCAGGGTGAAGGTTTTGAAGCTTATAACAAAGAGTTGAAATCTAGTTTTTCCAAAGTCGTAATGCGTAAGCCAAAGGCGTCGCGAGCGCGGAGTCGTGAGATTTATGCGCTAGCCACAGGTTTTCTTGGTAATGGGCATTAAAGTGTTGTAAGTTAGAAACATATATTTGTTCGTGTTAAATAGCGAATGTTATCTGGAGTGATCACTTGAACGATCTAGCAAAGAATTTAGTTTTATGGGCTGTAATAGCAGTAGTTCTGCTGTCAGTTTTTAGTAATTTCAGTAAACAGTCAGGCGGTGCGCAAGCGCTACCTTATTCAACTTTTATTGAAATGGTCAAGTCCGGCCAGGTAACGCAGGTTACGATCGAAGGCCGTGACATCAAAGGTAAAACCAATACGGGCAGCGTATTCAATACCTTTACCCCTGAAACCAGTAATACCGCCATGGTCGGTGATCTGCTGGATAATAACGTCGAGATTACAGCGGCGCCTCCTGAAGGTCAGTCATTATTGATGACGATCTTTATTTCATGGTTCCCCTTCCTGTTGCTCATCGGTATCTGGATTTTCTTTATGCGTCAGATGCAAGGTGGCGGTGGTGGCCGTGGTGCGATGTCCTTCGGTAAAAGCAAGGCGCGCATGCTGGGTGAAGATGAAATTAAAGTCACCTTTAAAGATGTCGCTGGCGCAGAAGAAGCTAAAGAAGAAGTTTCTGAACTGGTTGATTTTCTGCGAGACCCAAGCAAGTTTCAGAAACTTGGCGGTAAAATCCCTAGTGGTGTTTTGATGGTGGGTTCACCTGGTACCGGTAAAACGTTGCTGGCAAGAGCGATTGCGGGTGAAGCAAAAGTACCGTTTTTCACCATATCGGGTTCTGATTTTGTTGAAATGTTTGTTGGTGTTGGCGCATCACGTGTACGTGATATGTTCGAGACGGCTAAAAAACATGCTCCCTGCATTATCTTTATTGATGAGATCGATGCGGTTGGCCGTCATCGTGGCGCTGGTGTCGGTGGTGGTCATGATGAGCGCGAGCAGACGCTAAACCAGTTGCTGGTTGAGATGGATGGTTTTGATGGCAATGAAGGTGTCATCGTTATTGCCGCTACTAACCGCCCGGATGTGCTTGATCCCGCGTTGTTAAGGCCGGGACGTTTTGACCGTCAAGTGGTCGTGCCATTACCCGATATTCGCGGTCGCGAACAAATTCTTAAAGTCCATATCCGTAAAGTGCCTGAAGCAGATGATGTCAAACTTGCGATAATTGCTCGTGGTACCCCTGGATTTTCAGGTGCTGATCTGGCCAATCTGGTGAACGAAGCGGCGTTGTTTGCTGCCCGTGAGAATAGCAAAGCGGTTAACATGTCTCACTTCGAGCGAGCAAAAGATAAGATCATGATGGGCGCAGAGCGTCGCTCCATGGTGATGTCTGAAAAAGAGAAAAAATTGACTGCTTATCATGAAGCCGGGCACGCGATTGTCGGTCGATCAGTGCCTGATCATGATCCGGTTTATAAGGTGAGTATCATTCCGCGTGGTCGTGCCCTGGGTGTAACTATGTTTTTACCTGAGGAAGATCGTTATAGCCACAGTAAAAAACATCTGGAAAGTCAGATTTCCAGTCTGTTTGGTGGACGTATCGCCGAAGAACTGATCTATGGTAAAGATAGTGTGACTACGGGGGCTTCTAATGATATCGAGCGTGCAACGAGTTTAGCTCGCAGCATGGTCACTAAATGGGGTTTGTCTGAACGTTTGGGTCCACTGTCTTATTCTGAAGATGAAGGTGAAGTTTTTCTCGGTCGCTCCGTGACGCAGCATAAAAACATGGGTGATGATACGGCGCGCATCATTGATGAAGAAATTCGTGACATGATTGATCGCAACTATAATCGTGCTGAAATGATATTGAAGGAGAATATTGATATTCTTCATACCATGACCGATGCCTTGATGAAATATGAAACTATCGATGCAAATCAGATTGACGCATTGATGGAAGGTAAAGAGGTTCCTGCACCAAAAGACTGGGTTGATCTCGATGATGACGACAGTAGTAATACTTCGTCTGGTCAGGCAAAGAAAAAAGATACCGGCAAGGACGGTACTATTGGCGGCGCTGCAGGGCAGCATCAATAATAGGGTCGTGAGCAGGTAGAATCTACAAAAAAGGGGCTTTCGCCCCTTTTTTGTTTCATCTATTTTGTGTGTGAATTTAATATAACCTGAAGTGTTATGCAGCATTTGTTAAAAAAAATTCGTTCTGGCCAATGGGTGGTGATGGGCATATTGAATGTCACGCCCGACTCATTTTCAGATGGTGGTCGATTCAATCAGTTAGATAATGCCCTAAAGCAGGCTTTGAAAATGCAGCAAGAGGGCGCTGAAGTTATCGACATCGGAGGTGAGTCAACACGTCCGGGTGCAGTGCCGGTGTCTCCTGATGAAGAGCTGGAGCGGGTTGTGCCCATTATCGAAAAGATACGTGAATATTCCAATGTTGCCATTTCAATCGATACCAGCAAACCAGAGGTTATGCAGGCGGCGATAGAAGCCGGCGCCAATATGGTGAATGATGTCAATGCCTTACATGCGGATGGTGCTATAGATGTTTGCGCTAAGTACCAGCTGCCTGTGTGTTTGATGCATAAACAGGGGGCACCTCAGAGTATGCAGAATAATCCGCAATATGTGGATGTGGTTGATGAGGTTAAGCGGTATCTAGTCTCGCGTATTGAATATTGTATTGCTGCAGATATAAAGGCAGAGAATATTATTATTGATCCTGGCTTTGGTTTTGGAAAAACGCTGGAAAATAACCTATGCTTATTGAAAGAGATTGGTCAGTTCTGCACACTGGACGCCCCGGTTTTGGTTGGCATCTCCAGAAAAAGCATGTTTGGCCTGCTACTGGATCGGGCCGTAAATGAAAGGCTGGTTGCCAGTACCTCTGCAGCGGTTATTGCCTATCAGAAAGGCGCGCGATTTTTTCGGGTGCATGATGTGGCAGAAACCTGTGATGCCTTGAAGCTGTGTGAAGCAGTCGTTTAGGATTTATTCGTTTAGGAAGTGAGATGACAAAAAAATATTTTGGTACAGACGGTATTCGCGGAAAAGTAGGTACGGGTTTAATGAGCCCTGAAAAAGTGCTCAAACTTGGCTGGGCCGTCGGTCGTGTATTGGCATCGCATGACAATGATCATGGTCGAGTTAATCGTGTGGTCATCGGTAAAGATACTCGGATCTCAGGTTACATGTTTGAGTCTGCTCTGGAAGCGGGTCTGTCCGCCGCCGGCGTCGACATCGAATTGCTCGGCCCAATGCCGACGCCAGGCATCGCTTATCTAACGCGTACCTTGCGTGCTTCGGCGGGTATCGTTATTAGTGCTTCACATAATCCGTATTACGATAATGGCCTTAAGTTTTTTTCCCCCGATGGCGAAAAGCTGGATGATGATTTAGAGCATGAGATAGAAGCCATGTTTGAGTCTGAAATGGAAATTGTTGAGTCATCAACGCTGGGTAAGGCGCATCGCGTGGTTGATGCAGTGGGGCGTTACATCGAAGCCTGCAAAGCATCTATCCCGATAAGTATTCGATTTAATGGTTTGAAAGTGGTTCTCGATTGCTCGAATGGCGCGACCTACGATATTGCACCGAAGGTGTTTGCCGAGCTGGGTGCAAAAGTTGTGACCATTGGGGATAAACCAGATGGTCTGAATATCAATCTGGACTGTGGTTCAACGAATCCTGAGCGTTTGATCACCCGGGTTAAAGTTGAAGGTGCGGATCTGGGTATTGCCTTTGATGGTGACGGTGATCGGGTATTGATGGTGGATCATCAGGGTGAAGTCGTTGATGGTGACGAGCTGTTATACATTATTGCGCGTTCACGTCTTAACGAAGGTGAAAACATCGGTGGTGTGGTTGGCACGCTGATGTCTAATCTAGGGATGGAGTTAGCCGTTAAGGCGCTGGGTCTGGAGTTTGCGCGCAGTCAGGTTGGCGATCGCTATGTGATGGAAACCCTGAACCAGAATGGCTGGACGATTGGCGGTGAATCATCAGGTCATATAATCTGTCTGGATAGAACCACTACCGGTGATGGTATCGTTTCAGCATTACAGGTGCTGGCGTATCTGGCAAAAGAGAAAATCAGTTTGCATGAAGCCAAGTCCGGTATGAAAAAATTCCCACAGATAATGATCAATGTAGCGCTAAGCGGCAACTCTGATCCGATGCAGTCAGCAGCGGTACAGCAGTCCGTAGCTCAGGCTGAAGCAAAATTAAATGGTCGTGGCCGAGTATTACTCAGACCATCAGGTACCGAACCATTGATTCGTGTCATGGTGGAAGGTGAAGATGATCTGTTGGTCGTGCAATTAGCAAATGACATTGCTGCTCAGGTTGAGCAAGCAGCTCAAGCTGCCTGAGTAGCTAGTCGTTAGTTTGCAGCTAAAAGCTTCAAATCGACAGCTGCCCACTGCCCGCTGCTCGGCTAATTTATCTATGGCCTAATAAGCATTACTTATTAGCTAAGCATGTAAGCTATTGATATAAAAATAAATCAGCGTGTCCCCGTCTTTTCTACCGTATTTACCTGATAAATTCCCTTTATCATCATTGATTTATTGAGTGCTGACAGGTATCCTTCTCACCCTTTAAAACATAGTCGGAGAATGTAATGCGGCAGGTAATGGTAGCTGGCAACTGGAAAATGAATGGTTCCAGTGAATCAGTCAAAGAATTGATGACCGGTATCCTAGATGGCATGGCCTCAGTGACAAAAGCTGAAGTTGTGGTTTGTCCTCCTGCAGTATACTTATCTCGCGTTTGTGGAGCGGCTGATGGTTCTGCCATTAAAGTTGGTTCACAAAATATCTGCGACCAAGATAAAGGTGCGTTCACCGGTGAAATTTCTGCAGATATGTTAAAAGACGTTGGCTGTGAATATGCCATCATTGGTCACTCTGAGCGTCGCGCGCTTTATGGTGAAAGTGATGAGCTGGTTGCCAGACGTTTCGCTGCGGCGCGCCGAAATGGTATTAAGCCTATTTTCTGTATCGGTGAAACACTGGAAGAGCGTGAGTCTGGTGTAACTAACGATGTATGTTCCCGTCAGATCGATGCAGTCATCGCTCTGGAAGGCGTTGAAGCGCTAGCTGATGGCGTTATTGCTTATGAGCCGGTATGGGCAATAGGAACTGGTAAAGTGGCGACACCCGAGCAAGCTCAGGACGTACATGCCTTTATCCGCGGTAAAATTGCCGATCTAAATGCTGACGTTGCTGAAGGTTTACGTATTCTTTACGGTGGTAGTATGAACGCTGGTAATGCAAAAGAGTTGATTGGTCAGCAGGATATAGATGGCGGTTTGATTGGCGGTGCATCACTTAAAGCCGAAGATTTTCTGGCAATTTGCCAGGCGGCTGAATAATTGCCTGCTGAACAAGCAGGCTTGTTCGGTAAGCGACCTTATTAAGAGAGATTAAATTAGTGGATATTTTACTTCTTGTATTGCATGTATTTTTATCGCTGGGGATAATCACCCTGGTGTTATTACAAAAAGGTGCAGGTGCATCAGCCGGTGCTGCTTTTGGTGGCGGCGGCGGTGGCAGTGGCGGTGGCGGTGTATTCGGCGCCGCAGGCTCAGCTAATTTTTTGAGTAAAACAACTGCATTTTTTGCTATCGGTTTTTTTGTAAATAGCCTGGTGCTGGCTTACCTGGCGGCAAATCGTGATGTACAGACTGATAGTGTTCTAGACGCACTAAATGCGCCAATAACCGAATTGAGTGTGCCAGCGGATGCAGCAGATGTTCCGCCGACAGATGTTCCTTCAGCGGTAGAAATAGATTCTTCCTCAGTGACTGATTTACCACCGGCGGATGTACCTCCTCCAGCAGGTGAGTAGTTAAAAAGCTATCGCCGATGTGGTGAAATTGGTAGACACGCACGCTTGAGGGGCGTGTGGCGCAAGCTGTGCCGGTTCGACTCCGGCCATCGGCACCAAATTAAAATATAACGCAGGATGCCAAATAATAAAACCAGAAATAACTGGAGCTGCAGGACGCATTGAATGAGATATGCTTATTGATGCATGTCTTTCGTATAGGCATAAGAATAAAACCAAAGGGTCGAGAAAATGCTCGAAAATTATTTGCCAGTATTGATATTTCTTGTCATTGGCATGATGGTTGGTGTTGGCGCCATGTTCATCGGCGGGTTTGTGCTGGCGCCTTCAAAACCTGATGAAGCTAAAAACTCACCATTCGAATGTGGTTTTGAGGCATTCGAGGACGCTCGTTTAAAATTTGATGTGCGTTATTATCTGGTCGCCATTCTCTTTATTATCTTCGATCTCGAAATCGCGTTTTTATTTCCCTGGGCCATCGTGCTCGATAAAATTGGTCTGTTTGGTATTTTAGCAATGGGCATATTCCTGGGTATTCTGGTGATTGGTTTCATCTACGAGTGGAAAAAAGGAGCACTGGAATGGGAATAGAAGGTGTTTTAGAAAAAGGTTTTGTTACCACCTCGGCTGATAAATTAATTAACTGGGCTCGTACCGGTTCCATGTGGCCAATGACTTTTGGTCTGGCCTGCTGTGCAGTAGAAATGATGCAGGCAGGTGCCTCGCGTTATGACCTTGATCGCTTTGGTATGTTATTTCGTCCAAGTCCGCGTCAATCTGATGTGATGATTGTTGCCGGCACCTTATGTAACAAAATGGCACCAGCATTACGAAGAGTGTATGACCAGATGGCTGAGCCGCGCTGGGTTATCTCGATGGGTTCATGTGCTAATGGTGGTGGTTATTATCACTATTCTTATTCTGTCGTGCGTGGCTGTGATCGCATCGTTCCGGTCGATATCTATGTGCCCGGCTGCCCACCAACAGCAGAAGCTCTGCTGTATGGTATTTTACAATTACAGAATAAAATTCGCCGCACTAATACTATCGCCAGACAACCTGTCGAAGGTGATCCTGATTATAAACAGCCCGTGAGATATCGGGATGTGACAATAACATAGGGTCGCTTGTATGAACGTTCAAGAATTATCACAGGCACTGGCCAATACCTTCTCATCACAACTGCAATCAAATGTGGTCGTGCAGAATGATGTATTCGGCGAAGTCACCATCGAAGTTTCACCTAAAGATGCATTATCAGTTTTTGAAACACTGCGTGATGAAGCCGCACTTAAGTTTGAGCAGTTGATCGATGTCTGCGGCGTGGATTACTCCGAATACGGCAGCGTTGAGTGGGCGACTAATGAAGCTTCATCTACCGGGTTTAGCCGTGGCGTAGAACCTGCAACAGGAGCGCGTTTACGTTTCGGTGATGAGCTAGATGTTTCTGCTACGGATAGACCGCGTTTTGCTGCGGTGTATCACCTGATGTCGGTTACTCATAACCATCGTTTACGTGTCCGGGTTTACTGTGAGAGTGAAGCCGTTCCTGTTGTGCCTTCAGTTATAGAGTTATGGCCAGCAGCAAACTGGTTTGAACGTGAAGCCTTTGATCTGTTTGGTATCATCTTTGAAGGCCATCCGGATCTGCGTCGTATTCTTACTGATTACGGTTTTGTTGGTCATCCCTTTAGAAAAGACTTCCCGCTTATCGGTCATGTGGAAATGAAGTATGACGAAGAGCAAAAGCGTGTAATTTATCAACCGGTCACTATCGAGCCGCGTGTGCTCGTGCCACGGGTGATCCGTGATGACGGTCGCTTTGATTCTGATGTATCTGTAGACATGTCGGCAGAGACGGCAACAGCGGATGCTATGACTTCGGAGAGCAAAGATGCCTGAAATTCGTAACTATACCCTTAACTTTGGACCACAGCATCCGGCAGCTCACGGGGTATTACGCCTGGTACTGGAGATGGATGGTGAGGTTATCGAACGTGCCGATCCGCATGTTGGTCTGTTGCATCGTGCCACAGAGAAATTAGTTGAATCCAAACCATACAATCAAAGCATCGGTTATATGGACCGGCTGGATTACGTTTCCATGATGTGTAACGAACATGGTTATGTCATGGCGATGGAAAACCTGATGAACATCTCAGTGCCAGAACGTGCGCAATATATCCGCGTCATGTTTGATGAGATAACACGTATCTTGAATCACCTGTTATGGATCGGCGCACATGCACTAGATGTCGGCGCGATGACAATGTTCCTATATGCCTTCCGTGAACGTGAAGATCTAATGGACGTTTACGAAGCAGTGTCCGGCGCACGTTTGCATGCAACGTATTATCGCCCCGGTGGTGTTGCACGTGATCTGCCAGATACTATGCCTAAGTACAAAAAATCTAAATGGCATAGCCAGCGCGAAGTGAATAAATTAAATGAAAATCGTGAGGGTTCGCTGCTCGATTTTCTGGAAGATTTCACTAATCGTTTTCCAAATTATGTCGATGAGTACGAAACTCTGCTGACCGATAACCGTATCTGGAAACAACGTACAGTTGATATTGGTATTGTTTCTCCTGAGCGTGCGATGGCGCTTGGTTTTACCGGACCGATGATCCGTGGTTCTGGCATCGCATGGGATCTGCGTAAGAAACAGCCATACGAAGTTTATGATCGCATGGAGTTTGATATTCCGATCGGTACCAATGGTGATTGTTATGATCGTTACCTGGTGCGTATCCAGGAGATGCGTGAGTCAAATCGTATTATCAAACAATGTATAGAATGGTTACGTGATAACGATGGTCCGGTGATACTGCAAAATTATAAGATCGCGCCACCAAAACGTGAAGAGATGAAAGCGGACATGGAATCATTGATTCATCATTTTAAATTATTTACCGAAGGTTTCTGTCTGCCAGAAGGCGAAGCATATGCAGCGGTTGAACATCCTAAAGGTGAGTTTGGCTGTTACCTGGTTTCTGATGGTGCCAACAAACCCTACCGTCTAAAAATACGTGCACCTGGTTTTGTCCATCTGTCTGCGTTAGATGAAATGGTGCGCGGCCATATGCTGGCTGACGTGGTTGCCATTATCGGTACACAGGATATCGTATTTGGCGAGGTGGATCGATAATGACTGCTGCGACAGAAGAAATGACATTATCTGCTCATGCACGAGAAGAGATTGACGAGTTGTCATCGCATTTTCCTGCAGACCAGAAAAAATCAGCATTGTTAGGTGCGCTTAACGTCGTGCAGCATGAGAACAAAGGTTTCTTGACTGACGAGTTAATGGTCGCGGTTGCTGATTATCTAGGTCTGGCAAAGATCGAAGTCTATGAAGTCGCCAGTTTCTATTCGATGTATGAATTGAAACCAGTGGCGCGAAACAATGTTGCGATCTGTACCAACATCTGTTGCATGTTGATGGGATCTCAAACCATCGTCGATCACGTTGAGAAAAAATTAAATATTAAGATTGGTGAAAGTACTGGCGACGGTCGTATCTATCTTAAAAAAGAAGAAGAATGTCTTGCAGCCTGTGCCGGTGGGCCAATGATGCAGGTTAATCATGTTTATTATGAAAATCTTACGCCTGAAAAAGTCGATGAGATTTTAGATGGTCTGGAGTAACGGGTCTTATGTCATCAACTAAACAGATAAAACCCGACGTGACCAAACCAGAGGTTAATACCAAAAACGAGCAGGTGTGTTTCGCTACGCTGCAGTTTGAAGGTGAATCGTGGTCTTATGAAAACTATCTGAAAACGGGTGGTTATCAGGCGTGGCGAAAGATTCTTAAAGAAAAAATTTCACCAGAAGATGTGGTTGAAGAGATTAAAAAATCGGGTTTGCGTGGTCGTGGTGGTGCAGGTTTTCCTACCGGTCTGAAGTGGAGCTTTATGCCACGTACGGCGCCGGTGCAAAAATATCTGGTCTGTAATTCAGATGAAAGTGAACCGGGCACCTGTAAAGACAGAGAGATCTTACGTTACAACCCGCATGCGCTGGTTGAAGGTATGGCGATCGGTTGTTACGCCATGGGCGCCACGCACGGTTATAACTATATGCGCGGCGAGTTTATGGACGAGCCGGCGATACACTTCAAACAGGCATTGGCTGAGGCTTACGAAAATGGTCTGTTAGGTGAAAATATTTTAGGCAGCGATGTGAACATTGATCTGCATGCTTCATTAGGTGCCGGTGCTTATATCTGCGGTGAAGAAACCGCGTTATTGAATTCGCTGGAAGGCAAGCGTGGTCTGCCACGTTTTAAACCACCATTCCCGGCAAACTTTGGTCTGTACGGCAAACCAACGACCATTAACAATACCGAAACACTGTCATCGATTCCAGCCATCATGCGTAACGGTGGTGAGTGGTTCCAGAACCTGGGTATTCCAAACAGCGGTGGTGTAAAACTATTTTCAATCTCTGGTCATGTTAACAATCCGGGTAACTTCGAGATTCCTATGGGAACATCGTTTGCTGACCTATTAGCAATGGCAGGCGGTGTAAAAGACGGTCGTAAATTAAAAGCGGTTATTCCGGGTGGTTCATCAGTTCCGGTGGTGCCGGGTGATGTCATGATGAAAGCCAACATGGATTATGATTCTATCGTTGAAGCAGGTTCGATGTTAGGTTCCGGCGCGGTCATCGTGATGGATGAAACCACAGACATGGTTCAGACGCTGCGTCGTATCTCGCAATTTTATTTCTCAGAGTCCTGCGGTCAGTGTACGCCATGTCGTGAAGGTACCGGCTGGCTGTATCGCATGCTGACGCGTATCGTCGAAGGTAAGGGCACGATGGCTGATCTCGACAAACTCGATGATGTTGCCAGTAAGATCGAAGGTAGAACCATCTGTGCTTTGGGTGATGCAGCCGCAATGCCAGTGCGTAGCTTCCTGAAACATTTCCGTCCCGAATTTGAATATTACGTTGAACATAAACACAGCATGGTAAAGGCGGCTTAAAAATGATTGTTCCGCAAATGAACGCAAATGAACGCAAATGTATTTTAGGTGGTTTCACTGAACGTGGAGTTGTGCGTCAAATATCGTATGTTTCATCTGTAAGTTCTGTAAAAAACAATATTAATTATTCGCGTTCATTTGCGTTCATTTGCGGAAAATAAATTAGTTATGTCTGAAGCAAAAGATACAATCGAAACAGTCACCATAACCGTTGATGGTCAGGAAATGCAGGCGCCTAAAGGTGTAATGCTGATCGAAGTTACTGATGCGCAAAATATTAAAGTGCCACGTTTTTGTTATCACAAAAAACTGGCAGTAGCGGCTAACTGCCGTATGTGTCTGGTTGAGGTAGAAAAAGCACCGAAACCAATGCCTGCCTGTGCGACACCCGTAATGGATGGCATGGTTGTACACACGCATTCACAATATGCTAAGGACGCACAGAAATCAGTGATGGAGTTCCTGCTGATTAACCATCCACTGGATTGTCCTATCTGTGATCAGGGCGGTGAATGTGAGCTGCAGGATGTTGCTGTAGCTTATGGACAGTCAGTATCTGAATATACTGAAGCTAAACGTGTTGTCTTTGATAAAAATATTGGGCCTTTGATTACTACCGAATTAACCCGTTGCATTCACTGTACCCGTTGTGTTCGATTCGGTCGTGAGATTGCCGGTATCCGCGAATTGGGCATGACCGGTCGCGGTGAGAATGCTTTAATTTCTACCTTTGTTGATGAATGTGTTAATTCAGAAATGTCAGGTAATGCCGTTGATGTTTGTCCGGTAGGTGCATTAACCGCAAAACCTTCGCGTTATAAAGGGCGCGCCTGGGAAATGATCCAGCATAAAACCATTGCGCCACACGACTGTATTGGTTCGAATCTACATGTACATACCTTGCGTGGCGAAGTTGTTCGTGTCGTACCATGTGAAAATGAAGCTATCAATGAAGTCTGGATTTCAGATCGTGACCGTTTCAGTTATGAAGGACTTAACAGCGACGACCGTTTGACCACACCGATGATCAAACGTGATGGTCAATGGCAGGCAGCTAACTGGGATGAAGCATTACAGCTGGTTGCAGATAAATTTAAAGCTATCGCTGATCTTAAGCTGCAGCAGGCGGAAGCGGCTGAGGTTGAAACAGAAGCTGAAGTAAATACTGATGCTGAAACGGTTGAGCTAGAGAGTTGTGAAATGGCGGCGCTAGTGTCTGCTAACTCGACTCTGGAAGAGCAATATCTGACGCAGAAATTAATGCGTGTTTTAGGCTGCGGTAATATTGATTTTCGTTTACGTCAATCTGATTTTTCAGATCAGGATGCTGCACCGGTGATGCCATGGCTTGGTCAGAACATCGAACAGCTTGAAAAACTTGATGCGGCTTTATTGATTGGTTCAAATGTTCGCAAGGAACAGCCAATTGCAAATCTGCGTCTACGCAAAGCAACGCTAAACAACAATGCGAAGATTTCTTTTTTGAATCCTCGCCAGTATGACTTTAATTTTGATGTTGCTAATAATATTTCTGTAGCGCAACAAAACATGGTGGCGGAATTAGCGGCCGTAGCTGCCGCTGTCTATCAGTTAAGCGGTAGTTCAGTGCCTGCCAATTTATCTGATGTTGCAAACAATGCAGCGATTAGTGAAACACACAAAACAATCGCGCAACAGTTAGTAGATGCAGAGTCGGCAACGGTATTGCTTGGCAACATAGCGCACATGCATCCACAGTTTTCGGCTTTACGCGCACTTGCTGAGGCGATCGCTAAAGAAACCAGTAGTACCTTTGGTTATCTGACCGATGGCTGTAATGCGGCAGGTGCATGGCTGGCAGGTGCGGTTCCTCATCGTGGCGCTGGCGGTTCTGCAGGCGATGTTGTCACCGGTAAAAATTTGGCAGACATCATTGCTGATGCAAGCGAAGAAAAACTGGCCGCTTGTCTGTTACTCAATATCGAACCGGATACCGATGCGGCTAATGCAAATGCATTAATGGCAACCTTAAATGAAACTGACTTTGTTGTCTCGGTTTCAGCGTATGACTCGGCGTCAGTTAGGCAAGTGGCTGATGTGATGTTACCGGCAGCCAGCTTTATGGAAACCTCGGGCACCTATGTTAACGCGGAAGGTTTCTGGCAGAGTTTCAAAGGCGTGGTTGAACCAAAAGGTGGTGCACGTCCAGCGTGGAAGATTTTACGCGTACTGGGCAATCTGACTGGAGTGGATGGTTTTGAGCACATGTCTTCAGAAGATGTAAAGGCAGAAGTACGTTCATATTGTGAGTCGATCGAGTTATCGAATGCACTGGACAGCCCTGCAGTAGTAAAAACGGCTGCAACGACAGATATGCATCGTTCGTCAGATGTGCCGATGTACGCAGGCGATGCGATTGTTCGACGTGCGACTTCACTGCAGAAAACCGTTGATGCGCAGACGATGTGTGTGCGTTTAAACAGTGCCGAAGCCGATCGCCTCGGTGTCAGTACTGCATCAACGGTTACAGTGAAACAGGGTGATAACAGTGCTGCATTAACACTGGTTATCGATGACACTATTCCTGATGCCTCTGCATGGATCCCATTGGCCGTTGAGGGTAACGATGTACTCGGTGCCGCTTTTGATGAAGTAAGTATAGAAGGGGTGGGGGCGTGAGCGAAATGATTGATGAGTTGTTAGCCCGGGCTACCGTAACAGGCCTCGAACTCTGGAACTGGTTTCCAGCGGACTTACAAACACTATTATTAATACTGGGCAAGATTATTTTAATCCTCGTGCCTCTGATGCTGTGTGTGGCTTATATAACTTACGCTGAACGTAAAATTATTGGTTACATGCAGATTCGTATTGGGCCAAACCGTGTGGGTTTCCGTGGTTGGTTGCAGCCTATTGCAGATGCGATGAAGCTGCTGTTTAAGGAAGTTATTATCCCGACCAAATCAGATAAATATCTGTTTTTGATTGCGCCGGTATTGTCGATTATGCCAGCGTTAGCTGCATGGGCGGTTATCCCGTTTGATCGTGGCGTCGTGTTAACTGATGTTAATGCAGGCTTGCTCTATGTGTTGGCGTTAACCTCTATCGGTGTTTACGGTGTCATTATTGCGGGTTGGGCGTCAAATTCTAAATATGCAATTTTGAGTTCGCTGCGTGTTGGTGCGCAGATTGTGGCCTATGAAATCGCTATGGGTTTCGCGCTTGTTGGTGTGTTAATGGCAAGCGGTAGTCTGAATATGAGCGATATTGTCGAAGGGCAGTCCGGTGGTATTGGCAGCTGGTATATCTGGCCGCTACTGCCATTATTCTTTGTCTATTTTATCTCCGGTGTTGCAGAGACTAATCGTGCGCCATTCGATGTCGCTGAAGGTGAATCCGAAATTGTAGCCGGCTTCCATGTGGAATATTCGGGCATGGCATTTGCGGTATTCTTCCTCGCGGAATACGCCAACATTATTTTGATTTCTTCCTTAACGGCATTGCTGTTCCTTGGCGGCTGGTTATCACCATTTGAAGCAGGTGAATCAAGTTTTTTCTGGTTCTTTGCTAAAGCCTGTATTTTTGCTTTCTGTTTCCTTTGGTTCCGTGCAACTTTCCCGCGTTATCGTTATGACCAGATTATGCGCCTGGGATGGAAAGTATTTATTCCTGTAACTATTGTCTGGTTATTTGTTGAGGCAGTGATGGTTGTGGCTGAAGTTGGTCCCTGGGCGGTTTAGTGATATGGAAACAATAAAACATTTTCTTAAGAGCTTTCTTTTCTGGGAATTATTTAAAGGCCTGGGCGTTACCGGTCGTTATCTATTTGCGCGGAAAATTACCGTGCAGTACCCGGAAGAAAAAACACCGATGTCACCACGTTTTCGTGGTCTACATGCACTGCGCCGTTATGCCAATGGCGAAGAACGTTGTATCGCCTGTAAATTGTGCGAAGCCGTTTGCCCTGCACTGGCGATTACTATTGATTCAGAAGAACGTGAAGATGGTACGCGACGTACCACCCGTTATGATATTGATCTGTTCAAATGTATTTACTGTGGGTTCTGTGAAGAAGCCTGTCCGGTAGATTCCATTGTAGAAACCCATATTTTTGAATATCACTTTGAAGAACACGGCATGCAGATAATGACCAAAGAAAAACTGCTAGCAATCGGTGATAAGTACGAAGAAGAGATCGCTGCTAATAAACAGGCAGATGCAGCTTACCGGTAGGAATGAGAGTTAGGAAAAAAGCATGACGATTACAGATTTTTTATTTTTTGCTTTCGCTGGTGTGGTAGTCGCTTCCGCATTAGGTGTGGTGGCGTCTAAAAATCCGGTGCATTCAGCATTGTTTTTAGTACTGACGTTTTTTAGCTGTTCGGCCATCTGGTTGATGCTGGAAGCAGAATTTTTAGCCATCACTTTGGTGCTGGTTTATGTCGGTGCAGTAATGGTGCTGTTTTTGTTCGTGGTGATGATGCTTGATATCAACGTGGCTAAAATGCGCGAAGGTTTTGTATCCTATCTTCCCGTTGGCGCGCTGTTTGCTTTTTTGATGCTGGCGATCATGGTCTATGTGGTAGGGCCTGTAGGACCAGACGTAATGTCTACGGCGGCACTGGATAATGCGGTGAAACATGCGGCTGATTACAGTAATACTGAAGCTTTGGGTGAAATCCTCTATACCGATTATGTACTGGCATTTGAAATTGCCGCGGTTATTTTGTTAGTGGCCATTATTGCGGCTATTTCCTTAACACTGCGCAGACGAACTACAACAAAATATCAGACACCGGCTAATCAGATAAAAGTTAAACGTGATGATCGTCTGAAAATAATCAAGTCAGATGCCGAGGTACTAAAGTGATGGATACAAGTGTGATCGGTCTAACCAGTTACTTAACTCTGGGCGCTATTTTATTTTCCATCAGCGTGGCAGGAATTTTTCTTAATCGAAAAAACATCGTGGTTTTACTGATGTGTATCGAACTGATGTTGCTTGCGGCAAATATTAACTTTATCGCTTTCTCACATTATCTAAATGATTCGGCGGGTCAGGTTTTTGTTTTCTTTATCTTGACAGTTGCCGCCGCTGAAGCTGCTATCGGTCTGGCGATACTCGTCACCTTGTTCCGTAGTCGTCGAACCATTGACGTCGAAGACCTCGACGCACTAAAAGGGTAGGCCTGATGGATAATTTATATCTAGCTATACCACTTGCATCACTTTTTGGTGCTATTGTTGCCGGTTTTTTCGGTGCGCAAATTGGTCGTAAAGGTGCGCACACGGTAACGATTTTAGGCGTTGGTACGTCATTTATTCTTTCACTGTTTGCTTTAAATCACCACGTGTTTAACGACGCCGCTGCCTATAATCATTCGGTTTACGAATGGATGGTGTCTGATGGTCTCCGTTTCGAAGTCGGTTTCTTAATCGATAACTTAACCGTGATGATGATGTCGGTAGTAACGGGCGTCTCGTTGATGGTGCATGTGTACACGATTGGTTACATGGAAGATGATCTGCATAACTGGCCAAAAGAGAGTCTGGCAGGCACTAATTCTTATCAGCGCTTTTTCAGTTACATATCGCTCTTCACTTTCTCTATGTTGATGCTGGTGATGTCGAATAACTTCATGCAGCTATTCTTTGGCTGGGAAGCGGTAGGTCTGGTCTCATACTTATTGATCGGTTTCTGGTCGGTTAGACCAACAGCTGTGTATGCAAACCTGAAAGCCTTTCTGGTTAACCGTGTCGGCGATTTTGGTTTCATCCTGGGTATCGCGGCCGTCGTCATGTATTCCGGCAGTCTGGATTATTACGAGGTATTTGATAAAGCCGGTGAGATGTCACAGCAGACCATGAGTATATTCTCTGGTACTGAGTGGAATGTTATCAGTGTGATCTGTATCTTGCTGTTTATCGGTGCCATGGGTAAATCAGCGCAAATGCCATTACATGTCTGGTTACCAGACTCGATGGAAGGCCCGACACCCATCTCTGCTCTGATTCATGCGGCAACCATGGTGACTGCTGGTATCTTTATGGTGTCTCGTATGTCACCACTATTTGAATTATCTGAAGCGGCCTTAAGTTTTATTATCGTCATTGGTTCTCTTACTGCGATCCTCATGGGGCTTGTCGGTATCGTGCAGAATGATATTAAACGTGTTGTGGCCTATTCAACACTGTCGCAGTTAGGTTATATGACGGTCGCGCTTGGTGCGTCTGCGTACTCTGCAGCGGTGTTCCATCTGATGACACACGCTTTCTTTAAAGCACTGTTATTCCTTGCTGCTGGTTCGGTGATTATCGCCATGCATCACGAGCAGGACATACGTAAGATGGGCGGTCTGAAAAAATACCTGCCGATTACCTACTGGACATCATTGGTCGGTTCGCTGGCATTGATCGGTTTTCCGGGGTTTTCAGGATTCTTCTCAAAAGACGCCATCATCGAAGCGGTGCATCATTCTACTATTCCCGGTCATCAGTTTGCTTATATAGCCGTGTTGTCGGGTGTATTCATTACTGCGTTTTATTCTTTCCGTATGTTCTTCCTGGTATTCCATGGTGAAGAGCGAATGGACAAACACACCAAAGAGCATCTGCATGAGACACCCTGGGTGGTTACTGTGCCGTTAATTTTATTAGCGATTCCTTCGGTGTTTATCGGTGGTTTTACTATCGGCGATATGCTATTCGGTGATTACTTTGGTAGCGCAATCTATATAGCGGAAAATCATACCGGACTAGCTGAAGTCGGCAAACATTTCCATGGCGCCTGGGCATTTGTTGAACATAGTTTTGCTGGTCCAGCGGTTTATCTGGCGGCAGCGGGTGTTATCTCTTCATGGTATATCTATATGAAGCAGCCGAGTATTGCCGACAGCCTGAAACAGCGTTTTATTATTATTTACAACCTGCTCGATCGCAAATACTACTTCGATGAATTCAACTCAGCTGTTTTTGCTGGTGGTAGTCGCCAGTTAGGTGATCGTTTATGGCAAGTTGGCGATGTTAAGTTTATTGATGGTGTGCTGGTTAACGGTTCTGCCAAACTGGTCGCCTGGTTTGCAGGTGTAACACGTCAGCTGCAAACCGGTATGTTGTATCACTATGCGTTTGCCATGATTATTGGCGTGTTGATGCTACTAGTGATGGGGCTGTTTATATAGAGCAGTGAATAACGGATAGTTAATAGTAGAAAACTAAAGACTAGAAACTAAAATTTTAGAGCAATACATTAAAACCGAAAATTAAATTACTAATGAAAAACTATTCACCATTAACCATTAACTATTCACTTATACCGAAGGTATACCATGTTTGCTGATTTACCATTATTAAGCTTGATTGTCTGGTTGCCGATTTTCGGCGGCGTGGCCGTATTGCTCTCTGGTGATAAAGGCGATGCCAATGGTGTTCGTGTTTTATCTCTGGTCATATCCATCGCAACGTTTATTTTAAGTTTAGGTTTATACGCAGGCTTTGATTCATCAACCTCTGCCATGCAGTTCGTAGAAAAAACACCATGGATACCTGGTTTTGGTATTAATTATCATTTTGGTGTTGATGGTTTTTCTATGCCATTAATTATTCTTACTACTTTCACCACGATATTAGTGGTGCTGGCTGGTTGGGAAGTTATCAAGAAAAAACCGGCGCAATACCTGGCAGCTTTCCTGATCATGGAAGGTTTGATGATTGCAGTGTTTGCCGCGCTGGATGCTATTTTCTTCTATGTCTTCTGGGAAGCTATGCTGGTGCCGATGTTTATTTTAATCGGTGTCTGGGGCGGCGAACGTCGGGTTTACGCCACCATCAAGTTCTTCATTTATACCTTCATCGGCTCGGTATTTATGCTGGTAGCGCTGATATACATGTATTACAAAGGTGGCAGTTTTGCTATTTTAGATATGCATGCAATGCCATTAACGCTTAACGAACAGACTTTTATCTTCTTCGCCTTCCTCGCGGCCTTTGCTGTGAAGGTGCCGATGTGGCCGGTGCATACCTGGTTACCCGATGCTCACGTTGAAGCGCCGACAGGTGGTTCAGTCATACTGGCCGCCATCATGCTAAAAATTGGCGGTTACGGTTTTATCCGTTTTAGTATGCCGATCACCCCGGATGCTGCGCATTCATTTGACTGGTTGATCATCTTTATGTCACTGGTCGCGGTGGTCTATATCGGTTTTGTTGCGCTGGTGCAAAAAGACATGAAAAAACTGGTGGCATACTCATCCATCGCCCACATGGGTTTTGTTACCTTAGGTCTGTTTGTTGTCTTCCAGATCTGGGAAAACCCGGCGAATGTTTCTGGTGGCGGTGCGGCGCTTGCGGTCGAAGGCGCGATGATCCAGATGATCTCACACGGTTTCATCTCGGGCGCCATGTTCCTGATGATCGGTGTGTTATATGACCGCATGCATACACGTGAGATTAACGCTTACGGCGGTGTAGTGCATACCATGCCTATATTTGCTGCTTTTGCCGTGTTCTTTTCTATGGCTAATGCAGGTCTGCCGGGTACATCAGGTTTTGTCGGTGAGTTCATGGTGATTATTGCCAGCTTCCAGGCTAACTTCTGGTATGCCTTCCTCGGTGCATTAACACTCATCCTTGGCGCGGCATATACCCTGTGGATGGTGAAGCGTGTTTTCTATGGTGAGATTGCTAATGAGGGGGTGCGTGCTTTAAAAGATCTTAATGCGCGTGAATTGACCATCATGACTACTTTGGCCATTGCTGTATTGATCCTGGGTCTGTGGCCTGCGCCGGTCGTTGATGTGATGCATGCCAGTGTTGAAAATTTCCTACAACATATAGCTGTTTCAAAATTATAAACGCGATAAATATTTAGATTATTACTGGATAAGAAAGAATGACATTTGAATCACTCAACATAGCTATCGCTTTACCTGAAGTATTTTTACTGACGATGGCCTGCCTGATACTGGTTGTCGATGTTTATCTACCTCAGGAAAAAAGAAACCTGACCTACGTGCTAACGCAGTTCTCGCTGATCATTACACTTGCCCTGTTATTGAGTAACCCGGCAGAAACACGAGTCCTGGCTTTTAATGATCTGTTCGTACAGGACGCGATGGCTGATGCGCTGAAGCTGTTCATCATCATCATCAGTTTTGGTGTGTTCGTGTATTCAAGAGAATATTTACAGGCGCGTAACATATTCAAAGGCGAATTTTACGTCCTGGGTCTATTTAGTATCGTCGGAATGATGCTGATGGTATCTGCGAATAATCTTCTCATGCTCTATTTGGGCCTGGAACTGTTATCACTGTGTCTGTATGCACTGGTTGCCTTTAATCGTGATAATGGCAATGCCTCGGAAGCGGCGATGAAATATTTTGTCCTGGGAGCCATTGCATCTGGCATGCTGCTCTATGGCATGTCTATACTTTACGGCCTGTCAGGAAGTCTGAATCTGTCTGAAATAGCACAAGCCGTAACTAATGCGGAAGGCGCTCAAAATATCGGTATGATCTTTGCGCTGGTATTTATTGTTGTAGCGCTTGCCTTCAAACTGGGCGCGGTGCCATTTCATATGTGGATGCCAGATGTTTACCAGGGTTCACCAACCGCCGTTACGGCATTGATCGCTACTGCACCAAAACTGGCGGGTTTTGCCATGATCATGCGTTTGTTGGTGGAAGCATTAGGTGGTCTGCAGGCCGACTGGCAGCAGATGATTATTGTATTGTCTGTTTTATCATTGGCAGTCGGTAATATTATCGCCATTGCTCAGACTAACCTTAAACGCATGCTGGCTTATTCGACGATCTCACATGTAGGTTTTATTCTATTAGGTATTCTTGCCGGAACATCAGAAGGGTATTCTTCTGCCATGTTCTATACCATCTCGTACGCCCTGATGTCTCTGGGTGGTTTCGGTGTCATCATGTTGATGGCGCGGCAGGGTTTCGAGGCAGATAATATCAGCGACCTGACGGGGCTCAATCAACGTAGTCCCTGGTTCGCCTTCATCATGATGATATTAATGTTATCAATGGCGGGTGTGCCACCAACCGTAGGTTTCTGGGCAAAATTGGCTGTATTGACTGCAGTCGTTGATGTTGATCTGGTGTGGATGGCGATTATTGCGGTATTTTTCTCAATCATCGGTATATTCTATTATCTGCGTATTATCAAAGTGATGTATTTTGATGATGCCGTGGATACCCGACCATTGGAATGTGGCCGAGATATGCAGATAGCGTTAAGTACTAATGGTCTTGCAATTTTGGCGCTTGGCTTGTACCCGGCAGCGTTGATGACGCTTTGTGTCTCAGTTTTTAACTGATTAAAAATATTTTGCCACGAAGGACGCAAAGAGCGCGAATTAAAATTTTTTATTTTTAATAACTTTGCGTTATTTGCGTCCTTCGTGGCAAAAAGCTTTTCTTCTCTTATATTTCCAGTTTATTCGTCTTAGCGCCTTGCAATTTCCTGTGTAAGTCCGTAATATTCGCGACTTGTTGTTGCGGGGTGGAGCAGTCTGGCAGCTCGTCGGGCTCATAACCCGAAGGTCGTAGGTTCGAATCCTGCCCCCGCTACCAAAATTTGTTTTCTTGGTGGCATAGATGTACCGGAGCGTAGTTTCGGAGTCCTGGCTATTTACAAGAATTTTGGAAAGGCTCCGTTTACGGGGCCTTTTTGTTACTGGCAATAAATTTGTGGCGGTCGTATAAACGAGTGGTATGAGACGAGATCAAACACATTTGTGGGAATTATTTGAACCGGTTGTTATCGGTATGGGTTACGATTTGATTGAAATCGAGCATTTCCCCAATCCAAAACACGGAGTATTGCGTCTTTATATTGATAAAGAAGGCGGTATAAATGTAGACGATTGTTCCAGTGTGAGTCGTCAGGTCAGTGCTTTGATCGATGTTGAAGACCCGGTGCGTGGTCAGTTTAATCTGGAGGTGACATCACCAGGTTCAGATCGACCATTGCGACGTTTACAGGATTTTCAGCGTTTTACCGGTTCGCTGGTCAAGTTAAAAACGGTGATGCCACTGGAAGGGCAGCGTAATTTTAAAGGCCGTTTACTAGAAGCCAGTGAAGAAGTGCTGGTGATAGAAACGGACACAGAAGAACTTAGTTTGCCAATGGGTGCCATCGAAAAGGCACGCATCGTTCCGGAATATTAGCCGGATTTTATTTGTACAAAAAATTATTATTGTTTGATAAATACACAGTTATTTAATGAGGGTTTAACACCATGAGCAAGGAAATTCTCTACGTTGCAGATGCCGTTTCTAATGAAAAGGGCGTCGAAAAAGAGATTATATTTGAGGCCATCGAGGCAGCACTTGCTACGGCAACACGTAAGAAAAACGGTAGAGATATCGAAGTACGTGTAAATATTGATCGCGAAACTGGCGAATACGATACTTTCCGTCGCTGGCTAGTGATTGAAAATGATGAGCCGATGGAAAACCCTCTGGGTGAGATAACGCTGGATGCTGCACGAATCGATGAGCCTGAGATTGAACTGGGCGATTATGTTGAAGAGCAGATTGACTCGGTAGAATTTGGTCGCATCGCAGCACAAACGGCAAAACAGGTTATCGTACAGAAAGTCCGTGAAGCAGAACGTGATCGTGTCGTTGAAGCTTATCAAGGTCGTGAAGGCGAACTTGTCATGGGCACAGTGAAGCGTGTAGAACGCGGCAATGTGTATATGGATATAGGTAGTGGTGTAGAAGGTTTTATTCCTAAATCCGATATGATACCTCGTGAAGCGGTACGTCCTGGTGATCGCCTGCGCGGTTATTTAAAAGAAGTGCGTTCAGAAACACGTGGCCCGCAATTGTTTATTAGCCGTACCGCTCCTGAATTTCTGGTTGAATTGTTTAAACTGGAAGTGCCTGAGGTAGATCAGGGTCTGATTGAAATTATAGGTGGTGCCCGTGATCCGGGCTCACGCGCAAAAATTTCAGTTAGATCGCTTGATCCCCGAATTGACCCTGTGGGTGCCTGTGTTGGTATGCGTGGTTCCCGCGTGCAGTCAGTATCTAATGAGATTGGCGGTGAGCGCGTTGATATTATCTTATGGAATGAAGATATCGCGCAGTTTGTGATCAATGCCATGTCGCCCGCTGAAGTTCTTTCTCTGGTGGTTGACGATGAATCCAACAGTATGAATATCGCAGTGGACGAAGATAAGCTTGCCATGGCAATTGGTCGCGGTGGTCAAAACGTACGTCTGGCGAGTGAGTTGACGGGTTGGGAACTCAATGTGATGACTGAGCAGGAGTCTGAAACGAAAACCGCAGAAGAAGGTGCGAAGTACCTTGGCGTCTTTACCGAACATTTAGATGTGGATACTGAAGTGGCTGAAATTTTGGTTGCTGAAGGTTTTACAACTATCGAAGAAGTTGCCTATGTGCCTGAATCTGAGTTATTGAGCATCGACGAGTTTGATGAAGACATCGTTGCTGAGCTGCGTAACCGGGCCAGTGATTACCTGTTGACGCAGGCGATCATGACGGAAGAAGTACTGGAAGAAAATAAACCGCAGGAAGATCTATTGACAATGGAAGGCGTTGATCTTGAACTTGCTAATGCCCTGGCAGTAAAAGGCATCTGTTCAATGGAAGATCTAGCTGAACAGGCGGTTGATGAATTAATGGAAGTAGAAGGAATGGATGAAAAACGTGCGTCTGAATTAATAATGACTGCACGTGCTCCATGGTTTGCTGAAGAAGAGCAAGCAGAAAAACAATAGCGTTATTGTAATTATACACTGAGATATTTTATGGCTGAAGTAACAGTAAAACAACTTGCAGGTGTCGTTGGCACACCGGTCGAACGTTTACTTGAACAGATAAAGGATGCTGGTCTTGATATTGATAAGCCGGATTCATTGATATCTGATACAGATAAGATGACCTTGTTGGGTTTCTTACGTGGACGTCACGGCAAAGACAGCAATATTGAAAGTGAAGATAAACCACGGAAAATTGCGCTCAAGCGTAAATCGGTGAGTGCAGTAAAAACAGCGGGCACAGGAAAGGGTTCAGTTTCCGTTGAAGTGCGACGTAAACGCAGCATTACGCGTCCAGTCGTTCAGGAAGCTGATGCAGAAAAAAGCGCTGAGCAGGAAACACCAGCTGAAATTACAGAATTGGAAAAACTTCGAGCTGATCAGGCTCGTCGTGAGGAACTGCGCGAGCAAGAGCGTAAGGTAAAACTTGAGCGCGCCGAAAAACGTGAAGAAGAACAATCTGCAGAAGAATCTCGCTTAGCAGCAATTAAAGCTGAGTCTGAGGCAGAAACAAAAGAAAAATCTGCCAAATCGCCAAAAACTGTAGCATCAAAAGAGAAGGCGCATACGCCTGATGAATTAGAGGCACAACAGGCACGCGATCAGAAAACGCCCGCGAAAAAACATAAGTCTGAACATAAAGATAAATCGACTTTATATGGTCGTAAAGAACTACATGTCTCCACGGGTCAAAGTGGTAAACGTCACAAGAGAAAAGGTAAATCGGCGAGAAGAACATCTGTTTCAGCCGATGCGAAACATGGTTTTGAAAGGCCTGTTGACGCTATCGTACATGACGTGACTGTACCCGACACCATCACCGTTGATGAACTGGCTAAACGCATGTCGATGAAAGCCGGTGAGCTCATTAAAGTTCTGATGCAGATGGGTGTAATGGCGACGATTAATCAGGTGATTGATCAGGATACTGCGGTACTGGTTATCGAAGAGCTTGGACATAATCCTGTTGTTGTTAATGAGGATGATTATGAAAATGTATTGCTTGCGCGTGATACATCAGATCTGAAACAGGAGCCACGTCCACCTGTAGTAACAATCATGGGTCACGTTGACCACGGTAAAACGTCTTTACTCGACTACATACGTTCATCAAAAATTGCTTCTGGCGAAGCCGGTGGTATCACACAGCATATTGGCGCTTATCACGTAGAAACTGATAAGGGTGTAATTACATTTTTAGACACACCAGGGCATGCTGCATTTACTGCTATGCGTGAGCGTGGTGCCAATGCCACAGATATCGTTATTATTGTAGTCGCTGCCGATGATGGTGTGATGCCACAGACTATCGAAGCGGTGCAACACGCTAAAGCGGCTGAAGTGCCTATTATTATTGCCGTTAATAAAATGGATAAAGAAGGTGCCGATCCTGAACGTGTGAAAAATGAACTGGGTAACTATGAAATTATTCCAGAATCGTGGGGCGGCGAAAATATCTTTGTTAATGTTTCTGCGCTGACCGGTGAGGGTGTCGATTCGTTACTTGATGCTATTTCTATGCAAGCCGAGTTAATGGAATTAAAAGCCACATCAGAGGGTTTAGCCAAAGGTGTTGTGCTGGAAGCCGCATTGGATAAAGGCCGCGGTGTTTCTACCACTATTTTGGTACAGGAAGGTACGATCAGAAAAGGTGACATCATGCTTGCCGGCGAAGACTTTGGTCGTGTGCGTGCTATGTATGATGAGTTTGGTCATAGTATCGAAAGCGCGGGTCCATCTATGCCGGCTGTTATTATCGGTTTATCGAACACACCCAATGCTGGTGATGAAATGCAGGTGTTGGCTGATGAGAAAACTGCTCGTGAAGTATCACAAAATCGTCAGGATAAAGCACGTGATCTGCGTCTTGCTACCCAGCAGGCAAATAAACTGGAATCCCTGTTTGACCAGATGGAAGCCGGCCAGGTTAAGAAATTAAATATTCTATTAAAAGCCGATGTGCAGGGTACATTACATGCCATCACTGATTCATTAATGAAGTTAGCTGCCGACAACGATGAAGTAGATGTACGCATCGTCGCTTCGGGTGTCGGTGGTATTAATGAGACTGACATTAGTCTGGCGGCAGCATCCGGCGCTATCGTCATCGGCTTTAATGTACGCGCTGATTCTACCGCTCGTAGAGTTGCTGCGGAACGTGGTGTTGATCTTAACTACTACAGTATCATCTATGAGTTGATCGATGAAGTGACTAAAGCGTTGACGGGTATGCTCAGTGCAGAATACCGTGAACAGATTATTGGTATGGCAAAAGTTAAGGAAGTATTCACGTCACCAGTATTTGGTCAGGTAGCCGGTTCACTGGTTACTGAAGGCGTGGTACGTAAGGACGCACCGATCCGTGTACTGCGTGACAACGTGGTAATTTTTGAAGGTGAACTTGAATCACTGCGTCGTTTTAAAGATGATGTGAAAGAAGTCATCAGTGGTACTGAGTGTGGTATCGCAGTGAAAAATTACGAAGTACAGGTTGACGATCAAATCGAAGTATTCGAGCGCGTAGAAGTTGCCCGCACGCTGTAAGGCTTCGCGTACCTTTACCTGTAGTTAGTTAGATGCCTAGAGAATTTTCACGTAGCGAACGCATGGCGGAATTACTCCGCCGTGAGTTGGCGGAAATTGTGCGCGACGAGATCAAGGATCCGCGCCTGGGTTTTGTCTCGTTTACCGAAGTGCGCATGAGCCGTGATTTAAGTCACGCCGTTATCTACTGTTCCGTTTTAAATGCCGAAGATCAAACTGAATCTATCGAAGTATTAAATCGTGCCGTCGGATTTATTCGTAAAGAAGTCGCGCGTCGTATTAAGGCGCGTATCGTACCGACCTTAAAATTTGCTATCGATGACAGCGTTTTGCGCGGTGCCGCGATGGACAGTTTAATTAGCAAAGCCATTCAAAAAGATGAGCAGCGTGATAGCACGGATGATGACGACAGTGAAATTGAGAGTGAATAGTTTTGGGTAGACGTAAAAATAAAGGTCGTGATGTTAGCGGTGTTCTATTATTAGATAAACCACAGGGCTGTAGTTCAAACCATATCTTACAGAAAGTTAAACGTCTGTTCGGTGCAGCGAAGGCTGGCCATACTGGTAGTCTGGATCCGCTCGCGACGGGTATGTTGCCGGTGTGTTTTGGTGAGGCGACAAAAATTTCTGCCTTTTTGCTGGATTCAGATAAACGCTACCATTTTAAGTGTCAGCTTGGTGTCAGCACAACAACGGGCGATGCAGAGGGTGAGGTTGTTGAGACACAAGATGTTTCAGCGATAACAGAACAGGATATAAAAAAAATATTACCAGAATTTATTGGTGAGATAGAACAGATACCACCCATGTATTCTGCACTGAAGCATAACGGTGAACGTTTATATAAGTTAGCTCGGCAGGGAATCGAAGTAGAACGTAAAGCCAGAAGCGTAACTATCTATGACATTGAATTTGTTTCTCTGGGTTTAGATGAGCAGCAACGGCTTATTCTGGAGCTCAAAGTTTCTTGCTCAAAAGGCACGTATGTACGCACACTGGCTGAAGATATAGCGAAAAAATTACATTGTGGCGCGCATATTACGGTGCTAAGACGCTTGAGTGTGGGTCCCTATAGCGGTGACATGTTAACTGTTGAGCAGTTAACTGCATTAGCAGAGCAGGGCACCGATGTACTTGATGCCAGTCTGCAGCCCATTGATAGCGGCGTATCCGACTGGCCAGATGTACATCTAGGTGCAGATGCAGCATTTTATGTGCAACAGGGGCAGGCAGTATTAGTGCCGCATGCGCCAACTCAGGGCTGGGTTCGTATCTACGACCAGAGTCATTTTTTGGGCCTGGGTGAGATTCAGGATGACGGGCTGGTAGCGCCGCGTCGGATGATCAAGCAGTGTGCTTGAAAAAAACAGAATTCTTCGCAAATGAACGCGAATATACGCAAAAATTTTTAAAGCGAAAAAACAATCAGTCATAGATGGCTACAGAGAAACCTGTATTTATCTGTAATGAAAATTGTAATAAGTTTTTATTAGCGTGTACCTGCGTTCATTAACGGAAAATAAAGCTTTCAAGATTTACCGGTTATTTCGACTGCACCGAATGGTGGTCGAAACACCTGAAAATCTTTTAAAAACAATGCTTTTTTGTCACTGCGATTAGTGATAAAATCGCCCTCTTTTTTTAATATAGTCAAAATTTAGTTCGGAGTATTCATGGGTTTATCGACCACAGAGAAAGTCGACGTTGTATCAAAATACCAACAGAAAGAAGGAGATACTGGTTCTCCTGAAGTTCAGGTTGCGTTATTAACAACTCGCATCGTGCAATTAACAGAGCACTTTAAAGAGCATAAACACGATCATCATTCTCGTCGTGGTTTATTACGTATGGTTAATCAGCGTCGTAAACTGCTGGATTATCTTAAAGGTAAGAACGTGAACCGTTATAAAGAGCTGATAGCTAGCCTTGGTTTACGTCGATAGTTTCAGGTTTTGATAGAAATCTCTGAATGACTGGAACTGGTTTGTACTCAGTTTTTTAGGATTTTCACCATCTAATTAGACAATATCAGGTCTCCATGACCGGTTGGGAATAAATAACGTGATACCTACAGCAATTAAAAAATCATTTCAGTATGGCGATCTAACGGTAACGATGGAAACGAGTGAAATCGCTCGTCAGGCATCTGGTGCAGTGATGATTAGCATGGGCGACACAGTTGTTTTTGTTACTGTTGTCTGTTCTAAAGAATCAGAGCCGGGTAGAGATTTCTTCCCGATGACGGTTAATTATCAGGAGCGTACTTACGCTGCCGGTAAGATCCCCGGTGGTTTCTTCCGTCGCGAAGGTCGTCCCAGCGAAGCAGAGACATTAACCTGTCGTTTGATCGACCGTCCTATCCGTCCTTTATTTCCAAAAGGTTTTACTAACGAATGTCAGATCGTTGCTACCGTGGTTTCAATCAGTGATGATATCGATCCTGAGATTCCAGCCATTATTGGCGCTTCTGCGGCATTATGTGTTGCAGGTGTACCTTTCGCCGGTCCACTAGGCGCAGCACGCGTTGGTTATAAAGACGGTGAGTACATACTCAACCCAAATAAAGCGGCGCTGGAAAGCTCTGATCTTGACTTAGTCGTTGCCGGTACGAGCCATGCGGTATTGATGGTTGAGTCTGAAGCTAAACTGCTTACAGAAGAGGTTATGCTCGGCGCGGTAATGTTCGGTCATGAACAGATGCAATCGGTTATTACTGCAATTAATGAATTTGCAGCAGAAGTGGGCAATCCTAAGTGGGAATACATAACACCTGCTGCTGATGAAGCGCTGGCGGCTAAAGTGGCTGAAGTAAGTTCAACAGCCATCCTTGATGCTTATCAGATCGCTGAAAAAATGGCGCGTCAAGATGCGGTTAAAGCCGCTAGAAGAGCAGCCGTTGAAGCCCTGATGAGCGATGATGGCTGGTCTAAAGACGATGTTAAAGATGCCTTCGGTAAATTAGAGAAAAAACTGGTTCGTACTCGTTATATTGCGGGTGAAAAACGTATCGATGGTCGTACTACTTCAGACGTTCGTGCCATTACGGTTCGCACCGGCGTACTTCCACGTACCCATGGTTCAGCACTGTTTACCCGTGGTGAAACACAGGCACTGGTTGTTACTACATTAGGTACCGCGCGTGACGCACAGATTATTGATGCGTTGGCTGGTTCATACCGCGAACCATTCATGTTGCATTACAACTTCCCTCCATACTGTGTTGGTGAAACCGGTATGGTCGGTACGCCAAAACGTCGTGAGATCGGTCATGGCCGTTTGGCAAAACGTGGCGTACTAGGTGTTATGCCATCAGAAGAAGAATTCCCATACACTGTCCGCGTAGTGTCTGAAATTACTGAATCAAACGGTTCAAGCTCAATGGCCTCTGTTTGTGGTACTAGTCTGTCGTTGATGGATGCGGGTGTACCAATTAAAGCACCGGTTGCTGGTATCGCGATGGGCCTTATCAAAGAAGGCGATGATTTCGCTGTGCTTTCTGACATACTTGGTGATGAAGATCATCTTGGCGACATGGACTTTAAAGTGGCCGGTT